>NZ_BAAJPG010000033.1:0-419 GCF_057547025.1 Thermus sp. KWY1 | reverse complement strand
CACCCCTCAGACCCGCAGCTTCGGCGCTGGGCTTAAGCCCCGATCATTTTCGGCGCAGCGTCACTCGACCAGTGAGCTATTACGCACTCTTTAAAGGATGGCTGCTTCTAAGCCAACCTCCTGGCTGTCTCAGCAACGCCACATCCTTTCCCACTTAGCCCAGACTTCGGGACCTTAGCTGGCGGTCTCGGTTGTTCCCGCGCTTGGACACGGACGTTATCGCTCGCGCCCTCACTCCCAGGCTCCACCTGGGACCCTTCGGAGTTTGACAGGGTTTGGTAGGCTGGTGGGCCCCCTAGCCCTATCAGTGCTCTACAGGCCCCAGTCAGCACCTGAGGCTGACCCTAAAGTCATTTCGGGGAGAACCAGCTATCTCCGGGTTCGGTTAGCTTTTCACTCCTAACCCCAGCTCATCCGAG
>NZ_BAAJPG010000032.1:0-4441 GCF_057547025.1 Thermus sp. KWY1 | reverse complement strand
AGGCGTGGGACGAAGGTGCGGGATCATAAGTTCCCCCGACCCGAGTCTGTGTTTAAGCTCCTTTACTTGGAGGCGGAGCGTCAGGAGGGGAGGTGGTCTGAGCGGCGATTGAAGGGCTTTGCTGAGGTGCGGGAAGTGCTGGAGAAGATGCTTCTGGAGAGGTATGCCCCCCGTACACAGACGCTTACACATAAATCTTGACACGACCGCGTGGCCGCCTATAAAGCCCTATTCCAGCTCTTTACCAAGCCCTTCTATTGGGAGAAAACCCTCCATGGCCTCAGCAAGCAGGAAGCGCCTCACCTGGAGCCTACCCCTTGAGCTGGGGTTAGGCCTACTCCTGGCCCTGCCCGCCGGCATGGCCGCCCTGGGGCTAACCCAAGAGGGCTACCTCAGCGACCTCCACGCCGCTTACCTGGCCAAGGTGTACCTGGCCCTAGACCGCGGCCGGTTGGAGTTTCTAAACTTCAGTTACCCCCCCTTGCCCCTTCTCCTGCTTTTCCCCTGGCCCTCCCCTTGGGCGCCCCCCGTCCTGGGCACCGTCCTTTTGGGCTTGGGCTTCGCCCTCGTCCTGGCCGAGGCCAAAAGGCGGGCTGGGATCCTGCCTTTGGTTTTGCTCGGGGGCTTCCTCCTTTCCCCTTGGCCCATCCACCTTCTCGCCCAGGACTTCGCCCAGGTCCTGGGCCTCGTCCTTTTGTGGTGGGCCTGGACCCTCTACCTGCGCTGGCTGGAAGAGGGCCTGTCCTTTTTTCTCTTCGCCTCGGGCCTTGTGCTGAGCCTCGCCGTCTACGCCACCCCTTTTGCCCTTCCTTTGGGGGTGCTCTTCGCCCTGGGGATCGGCCTCCTCCGACGGGTGGAGCCTCGAGCCTGGGCCGCGGCCAGCCTGGTCCTCCTCTTCCCCCTCCTCTTCACCACCCTGGCCTGGGCCTACCTGGGCTGGCTCTTCACGGGTGGGGGAATCTTCCTCTATAGGGCGCTCCCCCAGGAAACCCCTCCCTTGGGAGAGGTCTTCCTGGCAAGCCCCGCCTATCTGGCTGGGGGCCTCTTCCTTTTGGCCCGTTTACGGCCAGGCCTCCTTCTTTACCTAGCCCCCCTTCTCGTCCTCCTCGCCCTGCCACCCCTGGGCTTTGGCTATACCCTCCCCATGGCCACCGCCCTCCTCCTCCTCTTCGCCTTAGGGGGTTTGCCCCCCCTTGCCCCGAAACCGCACCTTCTGGGGGCGGCCCTGCTGGTTGCCCTTCTCCAGGCCCTGGCGGGCTGGGCCCTTCTAAAGCCCCTCAACCCCCCTCCGGACCCCATGGAGCGGGCCATCGGCCAGACCCTGGCCCAGGCCCCACCCCGATCCACCCTGGCCGACGACCGGGAGAGCTATCGCCTCCTCGCCTGGGCAGGGACGGCCCGGCCCTTCGTGCTTCCCGCCGACGCCGGCTTCCTCCTGGCCCTTTCCGCCCCCCAGGCCTACGTGAGCCGCCTTCTGGTCTGCCAGGGCAGCGGAGCCCTCCAGCCCCGCTATGGACAAGGAACCCCCCCTGGGTTTAGGGAGGAGTGGCGGTACAAGGGCTGCCGCCTGCTGAGGAGGCCGGGAGAACCCCCCTAATGCCGGCCCCGTGAAGCTCTTTTGGAAGCTAAAAGCGCAGGAAGCAAAAGGGGGTCCGGCCCGGTGTGAAGGGGGGCGCCCGCCCGTCCCAGACCCCTCGGAGGGCGCCAATTTGCCCCTCCGGACCCTTATACACTTTACTCTTGGTTCCTGCGCCAAAAAACTCCACTGGGACTTTATCTCGGGGCCCCCAGGCGGGCTTTAGGCCCGCATGGGGTGGTATAAGAGGGGCGCGCCCGAGGGGTAGAGTAGGGGTGAGGAGGTGCCTATGCGCCACGCCTTGGGCGAGGTACCGGTGGAGGCCCTGATTGGCGGGACCTGGCGGCCCCTAAAGGAGCGCTTCCCCGTGGTCTCCCCGGCCACGGGGGAGAGGGTGGCCGAGGTGGCGGACTGTGGAGAGGAGGAGGCGAAGGAGGCCCTAGAGGAGGCAGTGGCGGCCTTCCCCCTCTGGAGCGGGGCCACGGCCTATGAGAGGGCGCGGGTCCTGAGGCGCTGGTACGAGCGCATCCTGGAGCACCAGGAGCCCTTGGCCCGGCTCATGGCCCTGGAGATGGGGAAGCCCCTTAAGGAGGGAAGGGCCGAGGTGGCCTACGCCGCGGGGTTCGTGGAGTGGTACGCCGAGGAGGCGAAGCGCATCTATGGGGAAGCGGTCCCCTCCCAGTTCCCCCACAAGAGGCTCCTCGTCCGCTACGAGCCGGTGGGGCCGGTCTACGGCATCACCCCCTGGAACTTCCCCGCGGCCATGGTGACGCGAAAGGTAGCCCCGGCTCTGGCAGCAGGGTGTACCTTCGTGCTCAAGCCTGCGGAGGAAAGCCCCCTCACCGCCCTCTACCTGGCGTGGCTTTTCCTGGAGGCGGGGGGGCCTCCTGGGGTGTTGCAGGTTCTCCCCACCTCGAGGCCCGAGGAGGTGTCCCGGCCCTTCCTGGAGGATGAGAGGATACGCAAGCTTACCTTCACGGGCAGCACCGAAGTGGGGGTGCGGCTCTACGAGAAGGCGGCGAGGACCCTTAAGCGGGTCTCCATGGAGCTTGGGGGCGGGGCGCCTGTCTTGGTCTTCGCCGATGCCGACTTGGAAAGGGCGGTGGAGGAGACCTTAAGGGCCAAGTTCCGGAATGCCGGGGAGTCCTGCGTGGCAGCAAACCGGGTCTTTGTGGAGGCCCCCATCGCCGAGGCCTTCGCCGAGGCCTACGCCAGGAGGGCTTCCGCCCTTAAGGTGGGCGATCCCCTTTCCGAGGAGACGGACATCGGCCCCCTGGTGAACGAGGCGGCCCTAAGGAAGGTCCACGCCCACGTGGAGGACGCCCTCTCCCGGGGAGCGAGGCTCGTGGCGGGAGGGGAGGCCAAGGGGCTCTTCTTCGCCCCCACGGTGCTTTTAGATGTAAAGCCGGAAAGCCTCCTTTTCCGGGAGGAGACCTTCGGCCCGGTGGCGCCCCTCACCGTGTTCCAGGAGGAGGCGGAGGCGGTGCGGTGGGCCAACGGCTTCCCGGTGGGGCTTGCCGCCTACGTCTTCACCCGGGACCTCTCCCGGGCCTTCCGGGTGGCGGAGGCCCTGGAGTACGGGATCGTGGGGGTGAACGACGGGGTACCCTCCACGCCCCAGGCCCCCTTCGGGGGGAGGAAGCAATCGGGGCTAGGGCGGGAAGGGGGGAAGTGGGGTCTAGAGGAGTACTTGGAGGTCAAGTACATCTCCCTGGGGCTTTAGGGCACCACCCCCCGCCAAGAACCCAAGGTGGGCCTTATACCACCCCATGCAGGCTGGGGC
Source organism: Thermus sp. KWY1 (assembly GCF_057547025.1). Classification (NCBI taxonomy): domain Bacteria; kingdom Thermotogati; phylum Deinococcota; class Deinococci; order Thermales; family Thermaceae; genus Thermus; species Thermus sp. KWY1. The sequence continues at coordinate 1,082 of NZ_BAAJPG010000032.1, read as the reverse complement.
CAGAACGTAGCATGGGGGCCCCGGTAGGGAGTCCCCGTAAAGTTTTTGGGAACCTGGAAGCGCAGGAAGCAAAAGTAAAGGGTATAAACCCCTCCCGGAAAAGAGGAGGGCGGGCCCGGCCAGGTAGTGTAAGGAATTATGTGTAAGGGTCTGTGTTTAATAGGGGGGCACACCTTAGACGGAGGAGGTGCCCCTTGGATCAGGATACCCTGCGGATCTTGCTGAGGGAAGCGGTTGTAGTCGGTCAACACATTTGGGACTCTGTGGGGACCGCCTCCCCCCGTATTCTAGCCAGGTACTCTAAAGGGGCCAGGCCCCCCAAGGCCCGGTGGGGTCGCCGGCGGTTGTAGTGGTCCAGGTAGGCGTCAAGCTCCCTTTGGAGCTCGGGGATCTGTGAAGGCAACGGTCGTGTGTAGAACTCATCCCTAAAGGTCCGCTGCATCCGCTCCACGTGACCATTGAGCTTGGGGCTCCTCGGCGGTTCATTTGGGGTAGGGGCCCCAAAGAGGAAGAACGAAGAGCTTAACGCCCAAACGTTCACAAACCTCCTCAAAATCGGACATAAACTCGCTGCCCCCATCCACCTGCACCGCACGGATAGGAAAAGGCGCTCGCACCATCAGGCGGGCAAGAAAGCTGGCCGCCAGGTTGGCCGTGGCTCGGGTGTGGACTTCCGCAAGGGAGAAACGGGTGAAGAGGTCAACGGCCGAGAAGTGCTGGATCGTCTCCCCAGGGCCCAGGGTCACGGTGAGGGTATCCACCTGGATAAGGTCGCCAGGGTGACCCACCTCGTATCCCTTGGGCTTCCTTTGCGCATAGGGCCTCCTGGGTCTTCGCCCCCCCTTCCCCCGCCGGGCCTGGGCCAGAAAGGCAGCTACGCTTTCCACGCGGCCGTGTGCTTCCAGGTAGGCCAGGATCCGCCCCACGGTGCGCTCGCTCACCGCAAAGCCCTCCTTCCTTAGGGTCAGCCAAATCGGCCAGCGGCCCCAGGTGGGGTTCTCCTTCCTTAGGGCTTCCACCCGGATCAGCAGATCGGAAGACCAGTAAATCCTCCGCCGCAAGCGCTGCGGTTCATTTGGGGT
>NZ_BAAJPG010000031.1:0-94630 GCF_057547025.1 Thermus sp. KWY1 | reverse complement strand
GAGGCGTGGGACGAAGGTGCGGGATCATAAGTTCCCCCGACCCGAGTCTGTGTTTAAGCTCCTTTACTTGGAGGCGGAGCGTCAGGAGGGGAGGTGGTCTGAGCGGCGATTGAAGGGCTTTGCTGAGGTGCGGGAAGTGCTGGAGAAGATGCTTCTGGAGAGGTATGCCCCCCGTACACAGACGCTTACACATAAATCTTGACACGACCCCACCCCGAGCCCCAAGACCAGGGCGGTGAGGGGAAACAGCCCCGCCAGCAAGGCGTTCCAGAGGGGTCGGTTCAGGTTCACCGCCAGGGCCATGCCGGGGTAGGCCAGGGCCACCAGGCTAAAGGCCAAAAGGCCCCAGGCCAAAGGCTTGCTGGGTCCTTTCCCGAGGTATAGGAGCCCGGCAGACATGAAGGAGAGAGCCAGGCCCCAGGACCCCCACCAGATGGGGCTTGTGGGGTGGAAGGAGAGGAAAAGCCAGACGTGGGTGAAGCGGAAGCGGGCGGGGGATTCCGCCCAAAGCACGAAGAGATCCAGAGCAATCAGGCCCAGGGCCCAAAGGGTATAGCGGCGGGCTTCCGGATAGCCCTTAAGGTGCAGCAGGGCTGTCAGGAAGGCCATACCTCCCGCCAGCCCCACCAGGATGAAGTGGAGAAGATTGGTCCAGTGCCAAAACTCCCCGGCGTTGGGAAGGCCGTAGAACTCAGTCATGGTGCACCTCCCTCTCCTGGGTGAGCCCCTTCTTGGAAGGGGCGTTCAGGTAGAAGAGCTTGGGCTTGGTGCCCAGCTCGGGCCTCAACACATCCACCCGCCCAGCCTCCTTCAGGGCCCTGGACACCGGGCTTTCCGGGTCGTCCAGGTCCCCAAAGGTGCGGCAGAAGGTGGGGCAGGTTTCCACGCAGGCGGGAAGCCGGCCCTGCTCTATCCGGTGGGCACAGAAGGTGCACTTGCTCACGTAGCCGGCCGGGTGCAGGTAGCGGGCATCGTAGGGGCAGGCGGCGATGCAGGCCCCGCAGGCGATGCACTTTTTCGGGTCCACCAGGACCAAGCCCTCTTGGGTTTGGTAGCTGGCCCCCGTGGGGCACACGGGTACGCAGGGTGGGTTTTCACAGTGCAGGCACTGTTCGGGGCGGAACTCCACCACCAAATCGGGATAGGTACCTATCTCCCGCTCCCGGATCCAGAGGTTAAAGACCCCTGGGGGAACCTCGTTCTCCATCTTGCAGGCCACGGCGCAGGCGGCGCAGCCCACGCAGAGGCTAAGGTCGATGGCCATGGCGTAGCGGGGCATCACATCCTCCTTTCGTCAAAGGGGCGCTTGGCCAGGGCGGAGAGGCTGGGCAACCGGGGCTTTTCCGCCTTCTCCAGCTTGACGAAGTTGACCCGAAGCCCCGCCCCTCCGGAAATGGGGTCCAGCTTGTACCGGGTTTGCAGGTAGTTGTCGGAGGCTCCCCGGCCGTGGGCCACCTTCATGAGGGGGGCCTTGTGGCCGAAGCCGTGGACCAGGTAAACGCAGTCCTTCCGGATCCTTTCCGTGGTCTTGACCCGCACCGGGCCTTCCCTCACGCCGTCCTGGTTCTCCAGGATCACGTAATCCCCATCCTTCAGGCCCAGCTTTCTGGCCTCTTCCCGATGGATCCAGACCTCGTTTTCCGGGTCCATTTCCATGAGGACCCAGTTGTTCTGGGTGCGGGCGAAGGTGTGCACGGGGCTTCGGCCGTAGAGGAGGCGGTAGAAGCCAGGGGGTGGCTCCTCGGGCGGGGTGAAGACGGGAAGGGGCTGGTGGCCCGCCTTCTTGAAAGCCTGGCAGTAGAGTTCGATCTTCCCCGAGGGGGTGCCGAAGGGAAGCCGGCCTTCCTTCTCCCAATCCTCCAGCCAGGGCTTGCCCTTTTGCACCAGGGTGCCCATGCCCTTCAGGGTTTCCAGGTCAAAGCCGATGCTCTGGAGGCGGGTGTCCAGGTATTCCTCAATGGTCTGCCAGGGGAAGAACTCGCCCAGGCCCAGGCGGATCCCCAGCTCCCGGGCGATCCACCAGCCGGGCTTGGTGTCAAAGAGGGGTTCGTGGGCGGGAACCCGAAGCTGGATGAAGGGGGTTTTGTGGGCCACGGCCACCAGGTCGTCGTAGCGCTCCAGGTAGGTGGCCTCGGGCAGGATCACGTCGGCCCACATCACGTGCTCCTGGGGGAGCACATCTATGACCACGTAGAGATCCAGCTTCTTGAGGGCCTCCTTGGTGCGGGGCACGTTGGGGATGGAGTGGAAGAGGTTGATCCCGTAGGCGAGGAGCCCCTTGATGGGGTAGGGCTCCCCGGTGATCATGGGCTCGATGAGCTCCTGGATGGCGGTGGTGCGGGCGAAGAACTTGCCCTTGTCGGCCCGGGGTTTAAACCCTTCGGGTTCGTGATTTCCTCCAGCTGGACCTGAGCAACCTCCCGCAGCCGGCTCCAGGGGTAGGGGCGGGGTGGGGTACTTCTCCAGGTAGGGGCTTTGGGCGATGTAGAACCCGCCCTTGCGGCCGTAGTTGCCCAGGAGGACGTTCACGTAGTACAGGGCCATCATCCGGTAGGTGTCGTCCCCGTACCAGACGGTGTGCCGGGTGGGGGGGAGGACCGCCTGGGGCTTGTGGGCCGCCATCTCCCGGGCCACCTGGCGGATGGTTTCGGCGGGGATCTCCGTGTGCTTCTCCGCCCACTCGGGGGTGAAGTCCTTCACGTGGGTCTTGAGTTCCTCAAAGCCCGTGGTGTACTTGGCCACGTATTCCTTGTCGTAGAGATCCTCGTAGATGAGGACGTGGATCCAGGCCAGGAGCAAGGCGGTGTCGGTGCCCGGCTTGATGGGAAGCCACAGGTGGGCCTTGGCGGCGGCGGTGGAGAAGCGGGGGTCCACCACCACCACCTTGGCTCCCCGCTTCAGGGCCAGGGCGAAGTCCTGAAGCTGGGTATTGTGGGTATCCTCCCCGATGTGGTGGCCGATGAGGACGATGTAGCGGGCGTTTTCCCAGTCTATGGGTTCATGCCCGCCGATGGGTCGGCCGAAGACCCATTGGGCGGCCGTTTCCCTGGGGGCGGTGCAGAGGGCCACGGAGGGCTTGGCGGCGTTGGGGCTACCCCAGGCGGCGGGGAGGAAGTCCACGAACCAGGAATCCCCCGTGCCGTGGCCGAAGAAGGCGATGGCCTCGGGGCCGTATTCCTCTTTGATCTTCATCATCCTCTCGGCCACGTGGTCCAGGGCTTCCTCCCAGGTGGCCACCCGGTACTTGCCCTCGCCCCGCTGGCTTCCCTCCACCCGGATCAGGGGGCGCTTGAGCCGGTCGGGGTCGTAGGTGGTCTGGGGCATGCCCTGGCCCCGGGGGCAGAGCCGGCCCCGGCTTTTGGGGTTGGCCTCGTAACCCTCCACCTTGTACACCCGGTTCCCCACCGCATGGGCCACGATGCCGCACCGCCAGAAGCATCCCTCGCAGATCTGGTAGACGCTTTTGACCTCCTGCCGGTACCAAGGGGCCTTGAGGGCCTTGGCGGGGCCACTTCCCTTAAGGGCCAGGGCACCTGCGGCCAGGGTGCTAAGCTTAAGAAACTCCCGTCTTTGCATGGATGGCCTCCTGCAAAAGGTCCACCAGGGTGGCGTAAAACCCCGTGGGATCGTGGGTTTTCACCTGGGGGCCAAAGCGGTCCAGCCAGGGCTTTAGGAACTCCCGGGCAAGCCTCTTTGCCAGATGGGGGTTTTTGTCCGCCAAGAGGGCGATGGCCTCCCCGATGGCGGCGATGTGGTCGGGCAGGTCCCGCCAGGTGGCCTGCACCTCGAGGCCTCCTTCCCGGTAGAGCTCCTGGAGGCGGTGGAAGGAGGGGCCGAAGAGCTCCCCATCCAGGGCATAGCCCGCATAGGGCGGGGCGGGAAGCCCCTCGGGGTGGGTGACGAAGAGGGCGGTGTAGGCGGCCTGGAGTTCCCTGGGCGCCACCTTGGGCAGGGCCACGGGGTGGCCGGTAAGTTCCTCCAGGGCTTCCTCCAGGGTGCCCGCATAGAGCTCCCGGAAAAGGGCCTCTCCCGGCGGGGAGAAGAAGCTCGCCGTGACCCAGCCCAAGAGTTCCATGCCTCACCTCCTGGGCTTAAGATAGGGCTTGCCCTCTCTTTCACAAGACAGAGGGTTTTACCCGTGTCTGTCGGAAGATTTCCTAGGGCAAATGTCCTTGGGAAGGATGTTCCAAACAGGGTCAGGGGCTTGGGGCTGCCCTAGGCCAGGCCCTGTTCCCGGGCCCAGCGCACCAGCTCGGGGGTGTCCATGAGTCCCAGCTTGTTCAGGGCCCGCCCCTTGTAGGTGGAGGCGGTCTTCACGGAAATCCCCAGGCGCTCCGCCACCTGGGAGAGGGTGTAGCCCTGGGCCAGAAGGGCCACCACCGCCCGCTCCCTGTCCGAAAGAACCTCGGGTCCCGGTTCCACCTGCCCCTCCAGAAGCGCCTCGGTCAGGCTGGGGTGGAGGTAGCGGAGGCCCCTTCCCAGGCGCTCCAGAGCCTCCAGAAGATCCTGGTCCAAAGCATGTTTGGGCAGGTACCCCTTGGCCCCCAGGGCGAAGGCCCGGGCCACGTAGGCGGGCTCGTCGTGCATGGAAACCACCAGGACCTTGGCCCTTTTGGCCAGGTGGGGGAGGGCCTCGAGGCCCCCCATGCCCGGCAGGTTCAGGTCCAAAAGGACCAGCTCGGCCTCCCAGGGTGCGGCCAGGGCCTCCTCCGCCCGGGCGAACTCCGCCACCACCTGGTGGCCACCTTCCTTCAGGAGAAGGCGAAGGCCCTTGCGCACCAGGTGGTGGTCCTCCACCAAAACCACCCTCATAGAGGCACCCCGAACTCCACCTCCGTGCCCTGGCCAGGCTTGCTGCGCAGGGCAAAGCTTCCCCCCAGGCTTTGGATGCGTTCCTGCATGCCCAAAAGCCCCACGGAGGGGGGGGTTATTTCGGGGTCAAACCCCCGGCCGTCATCCCTCACCACGCCGAAGAGGCGATCCCCCTCTTGCCAGAGGCGCACGGATACCCGCCGGGCTTGGGCATGGCGCAGGACATTGGTCAGGGCCTCCTGCACCACGCGGAAGAGGGCCACTTCCTTCTCCTTGGGCAGGCGGGGTAGGTCCAGCTCAGCCTCCACCTGAAGGCCGTGTTGGCGGTATTCCTCCAGGTAGCGGGAGAGGGCTTCCTTAAGCCCCAGATCGTCCAGAAGGGGCATGCGGAGTTCCCGGGAAAGCCGCCGGACCTCCTCGAGGGCCTCCGCCACCCGCTTGCGGGCCTCGGGGAGCTTCTCGGGGTGCTTTTCCGCCACCTTCAGGGTGAGGAGGGCAGCGGTGAGGAGGCTTCCTACCCCGTCGTGAAGCTCCCGGCCCACCCGGCGCCTTTCCTCCTCCTGGGTGGCCAGGAGCCTCCCCGCCAGCTCCAGCCCCGGGCGCTTCAGGGCCAGGAGGAGGAGGGAAGGTAGGGCCTCGGGGGCTTCTCGGCCTTCGTGGAGGCTCAGCACCACCACCGCCAGGGTCTTTTCCCCCTGCTTCACCGGAATGGCCACGAAGGATCCCTCCTTCACCGCCTCTCCCCGCCTCAGGGCTTCCTCGGCCAGGGGACGGGAGCGGGCCACCAGGGGACAGGTGGTCCGGCAGGCCTGCATCTGGAAAAGGGAGAGGCCCTCGCCCACCCAGTAGGCCTCGCCGCAGCGGATGACCCCCGCCTCCTCCAGGGCCGCCAGGGCGCGGCGAAAGACCTCCTGCCTCCCCCGGGCTCCCACCAAGGCCTCGGCCAAGCCTCTGCAGTCCACAACTCCAGCCTATCCGGGCCCCGCCGGGAAGGATGTCCCCGAAACGGGTTTTATGGGCTACCTAGAGGCCAAAGTAAGCGCGGGCCGAGGCCACGTCCTTGGCGATCTGGGCCTTGAGCTCCTCGAGGCTGTCGAAGCGTTTCTCCTCCCGTAGGCGCTTGAGGAAGGACAGGCGCATCTCCTCCCCGTAAAGCTCCCCGGCAAAGCCCAGAAGGTGCACCTCGAGCCTTCTTTCCATACCGTTTACCGTGGGCCTCGTGCCCACGTTGGCCACCCCCTTGTAGCGGCCAAAGGATCCCTGGGCCTCCACGGCGAACACCCCTGGGGGGAGGATCTTCTGGGGGTGAACAGCCAGGTTGGCGGTGGGAAAGCCCAGCTTCCTCCCAAGCTTGTCCCCTTCCACCACCACCCCGTAGGCCCCGTAAGGCCGGCCCAGGAGGTGACGGGCCTCCTCCACCCGGCCCTCTTGCAGAAGGGCGCGGATGCGGCTGCTCTTCACCGGCTCCCCTCCCAGGGTTAAAAGGGGAACGATGCGCACTGGGGCCACCTGGGCCAGGTCCTCAGGGCCGCCACCCCGGCCCTTGCCGAAGCGGAAATCCTCCCCCACGTAGATGCGGCTCGCTCCAAGCCTTCTGAGGTCCTCCAAAAACTCCCCCGCCTCCCTTTGGGCGAAGGTTTCGTTAAAGGCCACCGCCAGGATCAGCTCCACCCCGAGGGCCCTGAGGGCCTCCACCTTCTCCGTGAGGTCCATCAGGAATCCCTCTCCCCGGGTGAAGACCTTGGTGGGGGGGTCAAAGGTGTAGACGAGAAGGGGCTGGTGGAGGCTCTTGGCCTCGGCCAGGGCCTGGTGGAGGAGATGTTGGTGGCCCAGGTGTACCCCGTCGAAGGAGCCCACCGCCACCACCTTGGCCCCCTTGGGAACGTCAGCGACCTCGGAGAAAAGCATGGTAGTAAAGCACGCCCACCAGGCCGGTGGTGGAAAACTCCACCTCGCCCTTTTGGTGCATCTCTAAGGCCCTTTCCGGCTCCAGCCAGACCACCTCGATCTCCTCGTCCTCGTCCGGCGTGGCCTGGGTTTCCCGCAGGTTGCTGGCCAGAAAGACGTGGGTCTTTTCGTCGGTGAAGCCCGGGGACACGTAGTAGCTGAAAAGGGGCGCAAGGTCCCCCGCAAGCCCGGTTTCCTCGGCCAGCTCCCGACGGGCAGCCTCCAGGGGGTCCTCCCCAGGTTCTATAAGCCCCGCGGGGATCTCCAGGGGAGCCAGGCCCACTGCCGGACGGTGCTGGCGCACGAAGAGCATCCTTCCATCCCGCACGGCCACAATGGCCACCGCGGGCTTGTGCTCCACGATCTCGTAACGGCCTTCCAGGGCCAGGCTCAGGATGCGGCCCCGGTAGAGATAGGTGCGGCTCACGTCCCCATGTTAAAGCCAAAAGCCCCGGGGGAAACCCCCCGGGGCCACCGCATGGGGATTACTGAAGGGCGTTCAGGGTGGCCAGGAGGACGGTGCGGGTGTAGGTGGGGTTATGCACGCCCTTGGAGCCGTCGTTTTCCAGGAGCAGGTAGTTCCAGCTGGCCCGGACGATGGGGTCCTTGGTGGCGAAGACCGGCTGGCCCTTCTCGTCCCGGATGTCCCCAAGCTGGCTGTAGAGCACGGTGCCGTCGGTGAGCGTCATCTTGAAGGCGATCTGCCCGGCGATAGAGGTGATGTCCACCCGGTAAACCGGAGCCTTGACAGGGGTGTTGGGGGTGAACTGGCCGGTATCGGGGTTGTAGGCCCGCACGGTCTTGATGCGGTCCCTTACCGCCAGCACCCGGGCGTTCACCTTGCTGCGCAGCAGGGAGAGGAGGTGGGCGGTGTTTTCCTGGACCATTTCCTTGGTGTACTTGTTGCCGTGGCAGGAGGCGCAGAGGTTCTCCGGGGTCTTGAGGGTGTGGCTGGAGTACTCCCCGGTCCCCGCCAGGCTCATGTGGCAGGTGGAGCAGGCGTTCCCCGTGAAGAAGGCGTGGGGGTTGGGCCACTCCCTGGTGTCGTCCACGAAGAAGGCGTTCTTGCCCAGGATCACGTCCCCTTGGCTCGAGGCGTGGGGATAGGTGTAGCGGCCCGGGTCCTCGGCGTTCCAGGTGATGCGGCCGTTTCGGGTGTTGTGGCAGGTGATGCACAAAGCGGCGTTGCCCACGGCCGTGGCCTTAAACCCCGAGGGAAGCATGGGGGTGTCGTTGGCCAGGCGCAGATCCCCGTCCTCGTCGTGGCAGGCCTTGCAGGTGACGGGCTTGACCTGGTCCCGGGTCAGGCCCAAGGACTTGAGGTAGTCCACGGTGGCCGGCTTGCCGTCCGGGCCCACCAGGTTCCCGGGGTTGCCCTTCTTGAGCTGGTCCAGCCAGGCGATGAAGCCCTGCTCGCTGTGGCAACGGGCGCAGTGGGCAGCGCCCTCGGCCCGGGCTTCCACCGTGGCCACGCTCAGGGTTTTGGCCCCCATCACCCCGTTGTTGTGGGCGCTCTGCTCCCACTCCTTTTGGATGGCCTCCTTGTTGGACAGGGCCACCATCAAGCCAAGGGCCAGCAGGGCCAGTAGGGCTCTTTTCATAAACGCCACCTCCTTACGAGGATAGCTCACACCCCTGTTAACACCTAAGTCAAGGGTAATATGTCCCGGGGAGCGGGGTTGAGGGAGGGTTTCCTCGAGTCAGCCCGAAGAAGGTTGGGTAGGCCCAGCGGGTATACTGGCGGCGTGTATGGGGTGTTGGTGTGGCCCCCGGAGGACCTGAGGCGTTTCCTGGAGGAACTTCAGGCCCTTCACGGGATCAGGGGCTTTGGCCCCCCGCACCTTAACCTGCGCCAGCCCTTTGACTGGCCCTATGAGGAGGAGGCCCTGAGGATCGCCCTTGCGGGCATTCTTCGGGGGCACACTCCCTTTCGCCTGCGCCTCGGGGGGTGGGGGTATTTCCCCCAGGGAGTGGTCTACCTGAGGGCCTACGGGGGCACTCCCTTCCGGCGCCTCTACCACGCCCTGGAACCCTTGGCCCCGCCCCTGAAGGAGATCGAAGGGCCCAGCTACCTGCCCCACATCACCCTGGCCCTGGGGCTATCCGAGGAGGAGGCAAGGAGGCTGGCGCAGGAGCTTCCCGCTCCCCAAAGGCGCTCCTTCTTGGTGAAGGAAGTGGCCTTGGTGCGGGATGAAGACGAGGGCCACCTCCTGGAGGTGGCCCGTTTTCCCCTCGGTGTGGAGTGGGGTCCCCGTTAATCCAGGAAGTCCCTAAGCTTCCGGGTGCGGGACTCGTGGTACTTGAGTTTCCTCAGGGCCTTGTTCTCAATCTGGCGGATGCGCTCCCGGGTAACCCCGAAGTAGGCCCCCACCTCCTCGAGGGTGTGCTCCCGCCCGTCAATCAGCCCCTTGCGGAGTTTCAGCACCATGGCCTCGCGTTCGGAGAGCTTGGAAAGGGCCTTTTCCAGCTCCTCCGCCAGGAGGCTCTGGGCGGCGGCGTCCACGGGGGAGGGAAGGTTCTCGTCGGGGATGAAGTCCCCGTAGAAGCTGTCCTTTTCGTCCCCGATGGGGGTTTCCAGGGAAACCGGTTCCTGGGCGATCTTGAGGGTTTCCTCCACCCGCTTGGCGTCCCAGCCCGGGCCCATGGCCTCGGCGATCTCCTCGTAGGTGGGCTCCCGGCCCAGTTCCTGCTGGAGGGAGCGGGCGGTGCGGGAGAGCTTGTTGATGGTCTCCACCATGTGGACGGGGATGCGGATGGTGCGGGCCTGGTCGGCGATGGCCCGGTTGATGGCCTGGCGGATCCACCAGGTGGCGTAGGTGGAGAACTTGAAGCGCCGCTTGTACTCAAACTTCTCCACGGCCCGGATGAGGCCCTGGTTGCCCTCCTGGATCAGATCCAGGAAGGAAAGCCCGCGGCCGGTGTACTTCTTGGCGATGGACACCACCAGCCTCAGGTTGGCCTCGATGAGGTGCTGCCTGGCGGCCTCCCCCTCGCGGGCGAGGTGCAGGTAGCGCTTAAGCTCCTTGGGGAGGCTCTTCAGCTTGGCGTCCACCTCGTCCACCGTCTTGGGATCCAGCTTGTCCCTGAGGCCAGGGATCTGGCTGATGCGGGCCGTGCCCAGGATCTTGGCCCGCACCACCTCCCGGATCAGGTCCTGGTCCAGCCCCGTGGCCTCGGAGAGCTTTTTGATGGCCTCCATCCCCTCCTCCACCTTCCTGGCCAGCTCGATCTCCTCCTCCAGGGTGAGGAGGGGGACCTGGCCGATCTCGTGGAGGTACTGGCGCACGGGATCGGAGGTGGAAACCTTGGGCAGGGCAAGCTCCTCCTCTTCCTCGAAGAGCTCCTCGCCCAGGTAGTCCGGGGAGGGGCCTTCCTCGGGAAGGAGGAGGTCGTCGGCTTCCAGGTAGCTCTCGTCCGCCATGGGATCCAGGGGCTCGTCCAGGAAGATCTCGGGGGCGAGGTCGGGCTCCTCCACCTCGAGGGGGGGTTCTTCCGGAGCCTCCAGGTAGCTTCCCTGGAGGGCATCCTGGGCCAGGGGTGCCATTTCCTCGTCGTGAGGGATTTCCTCTTTAGCCTCCAGGGGGGCCGGTGGGGCCTTCTTCCGGTTTTTCGAGGTGGTTCCCCCGGAGCCCGCCTTGGGGGCTTTTTCCGTGGCGGTCATGGATTCTTGGGTCTGGAGGGCCATCCTTTCCTCTTCCCCGGCAGTAACCTGCTTCACCTTGTTCTTGGTCTTCTTCAACGCGGACCTCCCTCCTCGGGGTTGCTACCCCGTCTGGCCTTCTCAGCGAAAAGCACCTTGTACTCCCTCACCAAAAGCGTCCTAAAAGCGCCAAAGCGCTCTTCCAGTAGGGGCTCGTACTTGAGAAAGGGGTTTGCCACCAGGAAAAACCCACCGCCCGGCTTCAGCCGGGCCGCCGCCGCTTCCACGAAGGCCTGGGCCACATCCAGGATGACCGCTCCCCCCACGTGAAAGGGGGGATTCGTAACTATGATGTCAAATGCTTCTTCCTCTGTCAAGCCGGTGGCTTGCACCTGAGCCGGTCTGGATCCCCAACTTACTCCGCCTTCGGCCAAGGCTTCGTCCACGTCGGAGTGAAGCACCCGGGCGGCCAGGCGGTTTTCCTTTAGGCTCCTTTCCAGGGAGAGGACCGACACCAGGTCGTCCTCGAGGGCCGTCACCTCCCCCCCCAGGCGGGCCAGGGGCAGGGTGAGGGCTCCGTAGCCTGCCCCCAGGTCCAGGATGCGCCTGCCGCGGATACCTTCCCGGCCTACCTCCCCCACCAGGGCTTCCAGGAGAAGCACCGAGGCCTTGTCCACCTTCCCCGCGGAAAAGACCCCCGGCAGGTGAAAGAAGGTGAAGGCCTCCCCCAAAAGCCTTGCCTGGAACCGGTTCCAGAGGGAGGGTAGGGGTGGGGCTTCCCGTTCCTTTTCCAGAAGGGCCACCCGCACCGGGCCTTCCCGCTTGAGGACCAAGCCGTAGCCCAGAAGGGTCCGGGCTTCCTTGAAGTAGCGCTCAAAGCCCTTGTTCTTGTCCCCGGCCAGGTAGACCCGTCCCCCCATCCTCAAGGCCCGGGCGGCGGCCACCAAGGTGGCTCCTACGTAGGCGGTGCCCCGGCCTGCGGGCAGGGCCAGGACCACCAGGTCGTAGGCGTTTTCCTCCGCTTCCCAAGGAGGGGCCAGGCGGGCCTTCAGGCCGCTGGCCTGGAGGCAACGGAAGGCGGCCCTCGAGGTTTCCAGCCTGTCCACCTCCATCCGGCCCTCCAGGGGCAGGCTGGCCAGACCCACCCCGGGGTTCAGGTCCAGGGCCCTCTGGCCGAAGGGGGCCACGGCAGCCTGTAGGGCCTGGTAAACCGGGTCCCGGTACCCCCGGGCCCCCGGCTTCACGTAAAGCACTCCCCCGGGCCGGGGCAGGGGGGTGAGGCGGTGGTACTCCGCTAGGGTCATGCCCACACGCCAAGGATACGGGGCTTGGGGTGAAGGGGCAAATGTGATAATATTCCTTTTCAAGCCGCCCCTTGGGCGGAAAGGAGGCAAGCGTGTCCCTGGTCGTGCAAAAATATGGCGGCACCTCCGTGGGCGACCTGGAGCGCATCCACAAGGTGGCCCAGCGCATCGCCCACTACCGGGAGAAGGGGCATAGGCTGGCGGTGGTGGTTTCCGCCATGGGCCACACCACCGACGAGCTCATCGCCCTGGCCAAGCGGGTGAACCCGAGACCTCCCTTCCGGGAGCTGGACCTCCTCACCACCACCGGGGAGCAGGTTTCCGTGGCCCTCCTTTCCATGCAACTCTGGGCCATGGGCATCCCGGCCAGGGGTTTCGTGCAGCACCAGATCGGCATCGTCACGGATGGGCGCTTTGGCGACGCCCGGATCCTCGAGGTGAACCCAAACCGCATCCAGGAGGCCCTGGACCAGGGGTATGTGGCGGTGATCGCCGGCTTCATGGGCACCACCCCCGAGGGGGAGATCACCACCTTGGGCCGGGGGGGGTCCGACACCACCGCCGTGGCCATCGCCGCCGCCCTGGGGGCCAAGGAGTGCGAGATCTACACGGACACGGAAGGGGTTTACACCACGGACCCCCACCTGATTCCCGAGGCCCGGAAGCTTGAGGTGATCGGCTACGACCAGATGCTGGAGATGGCCGCCCTGGGGGCCAGGGTCCTCCACCCCCGGGCGGTGTACTATGCCAAGCGTTACGGGGTGGTGCTCCACGTGCGCTCCAGCTTTTCCTATAACCCCGGTACCCTGGTGAAGGAGGTCAACATGGAAATGGGCAAGGTGGTGACGGGTGCGGCCTTGGATCTGGACCACGCCCAGATCGGGCTTATCGGGATCCCCGACCAGCCGGGGATCGCCGCCAAGGTCTTCCAAGCCCTGGCCGAGCGGGGTATCGCCGTGGACATGATCATCCAGGGGGTTCCCGGGCACGATCCCTCCCGGCAGCAGATGGCCTTCACCGTGAAGAAGGATTTCGCCCAGGAGGCCCTCGAGGCCCTGGAGCCCGTTTTGGCCGAGATCGGGGGAGAGGCCCTTCTCCGCCCCGATATCGCCAAGGTATCCATCGTGGGGGTGGGGCTGGCCTCGGCCCCGGAGATCCCCGCCAGGATGTTCCAGGCGGTGGCCTCCACCGGGGCCAACATCGAGATGATCGCCACCAGCGAGGTGCGCATCTCCGTCATCATCCCCGCCCAGTACGCAGAGGCCGCCTTAAGGGCGGTGCACCAGGCCTTTGAGCTGGATAAACCCTGATGGAAAGGCTCTTCCTATCCTGGGAGGAGCTCCTTCGCCTGGTGCGCCACCTGGCCGGCAGGCTTCAGGGGGAGGAGTTTGACCTCATCCTGGGGATCGCCCGGGGTGGGCTCATCCCCACCGCCCTTCTGGCCCAGGCCCTGGGCGCGCGGGACATCCTCACGGCGGCGGTGATGTTCTACGAGGGGGAGGAAACCCTTCCCGAGCCCGTCTTCTTACAGTTCCCCCCAGACCCCCTGCTTTTCGGCAAGCGGGTTTTGGTGGTGGATGACGTGTGGGACTCGGGGCGGACGGCCCTGGCGGTGAAGGCCCGGGTCCGCCAGGCGGGAGGGTTTCCCCTGGTGGCCACCCTGCACTTCAAGCCCGGCCGGAACCAGGTGCCGGACGAACCCGACGTGTACGCCGAGGCCACGGAGGCCTGGGTGGTCTACCCCTGGGCCCCGGAGGTCTGGCTAAAAACCTGACCCCGCCCTGGCCTTTGGCCAGGGCGGGGGCCCGGCCAGGCCCTAGATAAGCCCTAGGGCCTTCACCTGTTCCATCTCGTCCAGAAGCTCCTTTGCGGTGATCTCCATCCGCTTCCTGGCGAACTCGTTGATCTCCAGGCCCTGGACGATCTCGTACTTCCCGCCCCTGGCGGTGACAGGGAAGGAGTAGACGATGCCCTCGGGAACCCCGTAGGAACCATCCGAAGGAATGGCCATGGAAACCCAGTCCCCCTCGGGGGTGCCCAGGGCCCAGTCGCGGATGTGCTCGATGGCGGCGTTGGCGGCGCTGGCGGCGCTGGAGGCTCCCCGGGCCTGGATGATGGCCGCTCCCCTTTGGGCCACGGTGGGGATGAACTCCTTCTCGTACCACTCCATGTCCACCAGCTCCAAGGCGGGTTTCCCGTCCACCTCCGCATGGAAGAGGTCGGGGAACATGGTGGAGGAGTGGTTGCCCCACACGGCAATGCGGCGGATCCGGTCCACGGGAACCCCCGTCTTCTTGGAAAGCTGGGCCTTGGCCCGGTTGTGGTCCAGCCGGGTCATGGCGGTGAAGTTTTTGGGGTCCAGGCCATGGGCGTTTTTGTAGGCGATGAGGGCGTTGGTGTTGGCGGGGTTGCCCACCACCAGGACCTTGACGTCCCGCTTGGCCACCTCGGCCAGGGCCCGGCCCTGTTCGGTGAAGATCTTGCCGTTCATCTCCAGGAGGTCGCGGCGCTCCATGCCCGCCTTCCTGGGGGCCGCCCCCACCAGAAGGGCATAGTCGGCGTCCTTAAAGGCCACCCTGGGGTCGTCCGTGGCCACGATCCCCGCCAGAAGGGGGAAGGCGCAGTCCTCGAGCTCCATGATGACGCCCTCCAGGGCTCTCAGGGCCTGGGGAATCTCCAGGAGCTGGAGGATCACGGGCTGGTCCTTTCCCAGCATCTCGCCTGCGGCGATGCGGAAAAGAAGGCTGTAACCGATCTGGCCGGCAGCGCCGGTGACCGCCACACGCACGGGGCTTTTCATCCTTTACCTCCTTGGGCCTAAGCCCGAAAGGATTTTACCTTAAAGCTTCCGGTAGATGCGCCGTTCCGCCTCTATGGCCTGGTCCAGTTCCTGGATTTCCCGCAAGATCTCCATGCTGGGGTTGCGGTTCAGCTCCTCCTTCAGTTTGGCCCGGCGCTCCAGGTAGTAGGCCTCCCGCAGGCGGGCCAGGGTTTTCTCCAGGATCTCGGGGAACCTGGGCTCGTCCACAGAGGGGACCAGCATCAACCTTTCCAAAAGGATGCCCCCCGCCTCCTTGCGGCTTAGCACCTGGCGCAGGTAGTCCCGGCGGGGTTCGCGGCTGGCCAGCTCCAGGAACTCGGAAAGCAAGGAGCCTTCCGGGGGCCAGACGTGAAGGGCCGTGTGGTGCACCCACTCGGCGAAGCGTTCCTCCGGCAGGGAGAGGAGGAGGGCCATGACGTCCAGCTCCAGAAGGAGCACCCGGTTTTTGGGCTCGGCCTTGGGGGGTTGGGGGGGTGGACGCCGGCCCCGCTTGAGGCTGGCCAGGTAATCCTCCAGCTGGCGCAGGGAAAGGCCCAACCGCTCCACCACCAGGGCCTTAAGGCGGTCGGCCACCGGGTCGAAGGGCTCAGGGGAGAGCATCCTGGGGGTGAGGGCTTCCAGGACCTTCCGTTTGTGCTCGGGGCGGGTCAGGTCCAGGTCCCGGGTGGCCTCCTGGAAGCGGAACTCCACCTCGGGAAGGGCTTCCTCTAAGGCTTTCTGGAATAGGGCCGGGCCCTCGGGCAGAAGGAGGAGGTCGCCCGGGTCCTTGCTGGGCAGGCGCACCGCATAGAAGAGGAACTTCCGGGCCAAGGAGAGGTCCAGGCTTTGCAGGGTGGCCCTCTGCCCGGCCTCGTCGGCGTCAAAGGCCAGGTAGACCTCCCGCACCTCCTGCATCTCGAGAAGGCGGGCTTGCTCCTCGGAAAGCCCCGAGCCCAAGACCGCCACCGCCTCGGCGAAGCCCATCTGGTGCAGGGCGATGGCGTCAAAAAGCCCCTCCACCACGATGGCCCGTCCCTGGCGAAGCTTGGCCTTGGCCTCAGGGTAGGCGAAGAGCACCTCCCGCTTGCGGAAGAGGGGGGTTTCCGGGGAGTTCAGGTACTTGGGGGTTTCCTCCCCCAGGGCCCTTCCCGTGAAGGCCACGATCCTGCCCAGGTGGTCCTTGATGGGGAAGGTGATGCGGTTCCTGAAGCGGTCATAGAAGCGCCCGTCCTTTTCCGCCAGGACCCCCGCTTTAAGGCCTTCCTCCGGGCTGATGCCGTGCCGGCTCAGGTGGGTGAGGAGGCCGTCCCCCTTGGCCGGGGCGTAGCCCAGGCCGAAGCGGGCGATGCTCTCCGGGGAAAGCCCCCGCCTTTGCAGGTACTCCTGGGCCTCGAGGGAAGCCTTGAGCCCCTCCAGGAAGTACTCCTGGGAGAGCTTGAGGACATCCAAAAGCTCCCGGCGCTTGGCGGGGGCGCCCGCTTGGGGAATCTCCACCCCCGCCTCCTCCGCCAGGCGCTCCAGGGCCCCCATGAAGTCCAGGCCCTCGATCCTTTCCACGAAGGCGAAAAGGTCGCCTCCCGCCTTGCAGCCGAAGCAGTGGAAAAGCCCCTTCTCCTCGTCCACGTAAAAGGAGGGGGTCTTCTCCTGGTGGAAGGGGCAGAGGCCCTTCCAGCGGCCGCGGCCTGCAGGCTTTAAGGCCACGTACCGGGAAACCACCTCCTTTAGGGAGAGGCGGCGCTTGATGGCCTCTACCGCTTGTGCCGCATCCATCCTGCCCCCCGCTTACGCCAAAGCCCGCGGACCCACCTTCCCAGGATACCGTAACCGCGGAGGGGGTCTTCCGGCTCGCTCCCCGCCAGAAAGGCCTGCCAGACCCGGGTTAGGGGCACGGAGGGGGTGAAGCTTAGGAGGTGGTCCACCCTTTCCCCCTCCTCCAGGAGGAGCTGGGCCCGGAGGAGCCTCGCCACCTCCAGGTGCACCGCAAACCCCGTGCGGTGGGTCTGGTAGAGAAGGTACTGGGAGAGGGCCTGGGCTTTCCTGGGGGCCTTGGGCCACAGGTAGAGGGCCAAGGAGGTAAGGACCAGATGGTAGACGTAGGGGTTGGAAAGCCGGCGAGCCTCCCGCAGGGCCTCCTTGAGAAGGGGAGTGGGGTCCAGGTTCCTCTGCCAGCGGTGGTGGGCCAGGGCCAGGATGCCGAGGTCCTTGCCGTCGGGGTGTTTGAGGGCTTCCTGGAAGAGGTCCTCCCGGAAGCGCCCCTTGAGGGTCCAGGCGGAAAGAAGGGCGGCTGCGAGCCAAGGATGTGGGGCTTCCCGGTAGGCCCGCTCCCCTTCCTCCAGGGCCTGCCCGAGGCGGCCGGTTTCCAGGAGAAGGCGGAGGCGGGTGGCGTGGTAGCGGGTCTTGGCCTCCAGGTCCGCTTCCCGGTAGGCGGGCGGGGGATGGGGTTCTCCCGGGAGGAGGGATTCCGCCTCCAGATAGCGGCCCAGGTCCATGAGAAGGCCCGCCCTCAGGCTTTGCCCGTGGAGCCTCAAGGAGGCGGGCACCAGGGGATGGAACTCGCTGAGGACCTCGAGGGCCTGCCGGGGCTGGAAGGCCCGCCACAAGGCCCCCGCCACCTGGAGGCGGGCCTGGGCTTCCTCCAGGGGGTAGGGCTTGAGGCCCGGGAGCAGGGGGAGGAGGGCGAGGGGGTTTTGAGCCCCTCGGAAGGCTTGCAGGATGGGGTCTTGGGACCTTGGGCCCCCAGGGGCGTCCCCGGCCATGCCCAGGGAGGCTTGGGCGTCCTGGAGCTCCTTTTCAAGGGCTTCCCGCCAGGGTGGGGGGGCAACCTCGAGGGCCTTTTGGTAAAGGGGTACGGCCCGTTCCGGCTGGCCGTGCCGCCAGGCTTCCTGGGCGAGAAGCCGGAAGGCCTGGGCGGCTTCCCGCTCCTGCATGGCCTCTCTTAGGTGAAGGGCCATGGGCCAGAAGGCTCCCTTTTCCTGGTAAAACCGGGCAGCCGCCCGGTGCCAAGCCTTGGCCTGCTCCTCAGGCACCAGGGCTCGGGCCGCCTGGACCACCTCGGATAGGGGCCTACCCCCTTGCGTGAGGCCCTCCTCCTCCAGGCGCTTGGCGGAGAAGGTCCCCGCCAGCTCCCCCAGGAGTTCCCTAAGGTGCTCCTCGCGCTGTTCCTCCTCGGGGAGGCTGGCCAGGGCTTCCTCCATGACCCCCAGGATCAGAAGGGCCTGCCGTTCCGCCGGGGGGAGGGCGTCCAAGGCGGGCTGCAGGGCGAGAAGAGGGGGTGCCTTCAAACCCCTGGCCTCCAGGGTGGGGGAGAAGAGGGGCTTTCGGCTTTCCACCAGGAGCATGAGGTGGGGGAAGGAATGCTTCAGGAGTTCTCGCAGGGTGCGGTCGGGGGCGTGGAGGTTTTTGGCCACCAGGAGCAGGGGGTGGGGCAGGCGGTGGAGGACTTCTTTCCAGGCTTCCAGGATGGCCTTCTCCAGGGTAGGCCGGTCCCAGGGGGGGCGGGCCTCGAGGCCCAGGCTGTACCGAAGGGCCAGGGAAAGTTCTGGGGAAAGCTCCGCCAGGGCCAGAAAAGCCTCCACCTGGCCGAAGGTTCGTTCCACCGCCTGGCGCAGGGTGGTGCGCAAGGGGGTTTCCGGCCCCATGCGCTCCAGGACCACCGCAGGGTAAGGAGGGTTTTCCAGAAACTTCTCCAGGAGAAGGCTCTTCCCGCTTCCCGGTGGCCCCACCAGGTTAAGGCGGGCGGGTGGATGATGGAAGGTTTCCCGGAGAAGGCGAAGGAGGGCCTCGCCTTCCGGGTCCAGTTCCACCCGGACCGCCTTCACCCGGGAAACCTCCACCGCCCCCAGGCCCTTGGCCTCGCGAAGGCCCAGGCCTTCCGCCTCCACCCCCGGGGCCAGGGCCAGGGTCTGGGGTTCGGTGAGCACCTCCCCCGGGGAGGCCAGCTTGCTGAGCCTTTCGGCCAGGACCACCGCAGGGCCCACCGCGGTGGGCTCCCCCGCCTGGCCGCTTCCCAGGGGAGCCCAGAGCACCTCCCCGCTGGCCACCCCTGCCCGGGCGGGTAGGCGGGAGGTGCGCACCATCTCCAAGGCCGCCTCCAAAGCCCGCCAGGGTTCCTTTCCTCGAGCCCTGGGGGCTCCGAAGAGGACCAAGACCCCATCCCCCAGGAAGCGGTGGACGAACCCCCCTTTGGCCCGGGCCACCCGGGCGGCTTCCTCCAGGGCCTCCTGCAGGTGGTGGTAGGCAGCTTGAAGGCCGGCCTGGAAGTGCTGGCTGGAGTCCACCAGGTCGTAGAAGAGGACGCTCACGTAACGCTTCTCCTCGGGCAGAAGAGCCCCCAGGGCCCGGCCGCAGGCCATGCAGAACCGAGCCTCAGGGGGGTTTCTCTGCCCGCACTCGCAGCGCATCTCACTCCCGGAAGAGCATCAGGGGGGGCCAGAGGAGGACCTCCGCCTCCTCGGGTAAGGGAACTTCCGCATGGACCACCACGGGCACGGGGGCCTGGAGCAGGTAAAACCCTTCCCCCAAAGGGGTGGTTCTGCCTCCTAAGCGGTAGCTGGCCCCTTCCCGCTCCAGGAAGGCCGCTCCCTCCAGGGGCTTGGCCCGGCGCACCACCCCGTGCAGCAACACGGGTACCACCCCTGTGGGCGCCGGGGGGGCTCCGCGGTCAAAGGCGTAAAGGATCTGGCCCTGGACCATGGCCTCCAGCACCGGGCTTCCCCAAGGCTCCGGGAAGAGGTGGGCCTCCACGGCATAGGTCCGGAAGCGGGCGAAGAAGCTTTCGGGGCTTTCCTCAATGGCGGGGCCTTTCGGCTGGCCCAGGGAATGCGACACCGGAGTCGGGGGGTCCTGGGGGACCATGGGAAGAGTTTAATGCAGGGTCCTTTGGGGAAGGGAGAGGGTGAGGTTCGCCGCCAGGATAAGGGCCGCCCCTTTGTCCAGGTACTGGTTGCCGTTCCCGCACTTGGGGGAGAGGACGCAACGGGGGCAACCCTCCTCGCAGGGGCAGCCCTTGAGGAGTTCCAGGGCGGACCGGACCCACTCGGGGAAGCGACGGGCCGCCTGCCGGGCGTAGCCCACACCCCCCGGGTAGCCGTCGTAGATGAAGATGGTGGGGCCGCTTCCCGAGGGCAGGGGCCTTGGGTAGAAGGGGTAGGAAAGGCCCCCGATGTCCTGCCTTTCGGCCAGGACGAAGAGGGGCAGGAGGCCGATCATGGCGTGCTCCAGGGCATGGATGCCCCCGGGGATCTGGTGGGGAGGGACCACCAGGGGAGGATGGAACCAAAGGGCCTCGGTGGGGAAGGAGATCTCGGGAAGCTCTAAGGGGACTTCCTCCAGGACGCTGCCGGTGTAGAAGCGCTTCTTGGCGTAGGCCACCACCCTTTCCCTCAGCACCACCTTGCCCACCCAGACCCCGTGGCCCATGGCCTCCCCCGAGAGAACCTCCAGATCGGTTTCCACCCGGGGCTCGGTGTAGTAGTCCTCGAGGGCCGGAAGGAGCCAGATCTCGCGCTTTCCGTGGTCGATGTTGCGCACCAGGTAGCTCTCCCCCCCGTGCAGGTAGACCGCCCCGGGGTGGGCCTCCCAGTAGGCCTGGCGCTCGTCCAGATAGCCCAGGACCTCCCCCTCCGGTCCCCGCAGGGTGAAGGTGGCACCCAGGCCCCGGAGGCTTAGGTCCCGGTGGGGGCGGCGCTTCGAGGTGTAGTAGCGGCCGTCCTTTTCCTTGAGCTCGGCCAGGGCCTCCGGGCAGAACACCTCCTCCCGCGAAAGGGGTTTTTCCCAGGCGGCGGCATGCAGGTGCAAAGGGCAGAGGACGGGGTTCTTGGGGTCGGCCACCGCCGCCTCCGGGGGGGTCCTCAGGAGAAGCTCGGGCCGATGGAGGAAGTACTCGTCCAAGGGATCCTCCCTGGGGATGTAGACCACCAGGGCCCTTCGCCTTCCCCGGCCTGCCCGGCCTGCCCGCTGCCAGAAGGCGGACACGGAGCCCGGATAGCCCACCAGGGCCACGGCGTCCAGCTCCCCGATGTCCACCCCCAGCTCCAGGGCGCTGGTGGAGATCAGGACCCGCACCTCCCCGGACTTCAGGGCCTCTTCCAGGCGGCGCCTTTCTTTGGCGGTGTAGCCCGCCCGATACGGGCGCACCCCGGGGTGGGCGGCGTAGCGGGCGATGAGCTCGGTGCTTTTCCTGGCGTTGGTGAAGATGAGCCCCCTTATGCCCCCTTCCGCCCAGGTCCGGGCCAGGTAGGCGGCCTCCAGGAGGGGGCTTCGCCGCCTTTCCCCCTTGGCGTCTAAGGGCTTGGGAAGAAGCACCAGAAGCTCCCGCTCCGAGCGGGCCACCTCCTCCCTTAGCTCCACAAAGGGAAGGCCGGTGAGGCCTTCCGCGTGCTCCTTGGCGTTGCCGATGGTGGCGCTGGCGGCGATCACCTGAGGGTTCGCCCCATAGTGGCGGGCCAGGCGCAACAGGCGGAAGAGGACCAGGGCCACGTGGGTCCCGAAGACCCCCCGGTAGGCGTGAAGCTCGTCCAGGACCAGGTAGCGGAGCCGGGAAAGGAAGGAGGCGAACTCCCCGTGCCAGGGTAGAAGGCCAAAGTGGAGCATGTCGGGATTGCTGAGGAGGATGAGGCCCTCTTGCTTGGCCTTCCGCCTTACCTCCCCCCGGGTGTCCCCATCGTAGGGGTAGATGCCCTTTACCCCCAGGGCCTCCGCCATGGCCTTGAGCCGCCTCAGCTGGTCATGGGCCAGGGCCTTGGTGGGGAAGAGGAGAAGGCTCGTTTCCCCTTCCAGGGCAGTCTTGAGCACCGGCGCCTGGAAGACCAGGCTTTTCCCGGCGGCGGTGGAGTAGGCCATGACCACGTTCTTCCCTTCCTCCACCAGAAGCAGGGCCTCCCTTTGGTGGGCGAAGGGCTTTAGCCCCAAGGCCTCGAGGACCCCGGCGAAGACCCCCTGGTAGGGGACGGTCTTGGGGGGGATCCGGGGAAGCAGGCGGGCGAAGACGATCCGCCCCCGGAACTCCGGGTTGGCCTCCAGCCAGTCCCGGTAGCTTTCCCATCCCCTTAGGGCCTCGGGCAGCACCCTTTCATTATGGCCTTTTCTAAAGTTCCCTGACCCAGACCTCGTGGACCACGGGGTGGCCGTGGTAGGGAGCCCAGAAGGGGCTGGCCCGCTTGGCGTAGAGGCGGAAGCCCAGGCTCTGGTAAAGCTTCCTGGCGGCGGCGTTGGCCCGGGTGGTGGATAGCTGCACGCCCCTTACCCCTTTTTCTTTGAGGCATTCCAGGAACTCAGTCAGCAGGGCCTTGCCGATTCCCCTGCCCTGGGCTTTGGGGTCCACGGCGATGTGCAGGTGGGCGGGGTAAAGCCTCTTCGGGGCCTTGGGGCCCCGGTACAGGAGGAGCCTGAGGAGGTACCGGAGGTGGGGTAGGGGCGGGCCATAGCGGCCGAGGAGGAGTTTCAGGAGGAGGAAGGGCACTCGGGGAAGGAGGTAGAGGGTAAGGGGAAGGTCGGAGCAGGCACCCAGGATGTAGCCCAGGATCTCTCCTTCCTCCTCGGCTACCCTGTTGCAGCACCCCCGCCGCAGGTAGGGGGCCACGAAGAGTTCCCCCCAAAGCTCCCGGCTGGGAAAGACCAAAGGCCCTGCCCGGCCCAGGAGGAGGGTGCCGTGGGAAAGCCGGGTGATGGCGGAGAGGTCCTTTTCCTCGGCGGGGCGGAGGACCACAGGACCACTCTAGCCCGTAAAATGCCCCTCGTGCGCCGCCTGGCCCCCTGGCAGTGGCTTCTCCTCCTTCTGGCCCTCTACCTGCTTCTGGCGGAGGCCCTTAGGCTTTGGCTCGGCCTCCTCTGGGCGGAGCGGGTGGGGCTTGTCCTTGCGGCCCTGGGGGTGTGGGCCTTCGTCAACGGGCGCTTCATCTTCGCCTACTACCACGCCCTCGCCACTTCCTTGCGGGTGCGAAGGCTACCCTTGGCCCCGGGGCCGGGGCCAGGGGAACACCTTTTGGTCCTGGCCCCCCATCCCGATGACGAGGTGCTGGCGGCGGCGGGCCTGATGCGCCGCACCCTGGAGGCAGGGGGGCGGGTGAGCGTGGTCTACCTTACCTCGGGGGATGCCTTTGACCTGGCCGCGGGAAGTCCCCTGCCCTCCAAGGAGGCCATGCGCCG
Source organism: Thermus sp. KWY1 (assembly GCF_057547025.1). NCBI lineage: Bacteria > Thermotogati > Deinococcota > Deinococci > Thermales > Thermaceae > Thermus > Thermus sp. KWY1. The sequence continues at coordinate 71,982 of NZ_BAAJPG010000031.1, read as the reverse complement.
CCTGGCCTTAAGGCGCATGGTGGAGGCTTGGCGGGGCCTCGAGGCTCTGGGCCTTCCCCGGGATAGCGCCTATTTCCTCGGTTTCCCCGACCAGGGGCTTTTCGCCCTCTTCACCACCCATTACTACCTGCCCTACGAAAGCCCCTACACGGGGCTTAAGGCGGTGGCCTACCGTGGGTCTTACCGCCTGGGGCTTCCCTATACGGGCAAGGCTTTGGAGGCCACCCTGGTGGAGCTTCTCTCCTCCCTCAAGCCCACCCGCATCCTCCTGCCAAGCCCCCTGGATGCCCACCGGGACCACCAGGCCACGGGCTATTTCGGCATGCAGGCGGCGGCCTCCTTGGGCATGGAGGACAGGCTGGAGTACTACCTCATCCACGGAGGGTACCAGTACCCCTTGCCCAAAGGCCTCCATCCTCGGCTTCCCCTGTACCCGCCCCCCCGGGGTAGGGGGCTTCCCTGGCGGCGCTTTCCCCTCACCGAGGAGGAGGTTAGGCTAAAGGAAAAGGCCATCCGGGCCCACCGAAGCCAGATGCGCCTTCTCGGCCGGTTTCTTTTGGCCTTCGTGCGGCAGAACGAGCTCTATAGCCCCCTTCCCATCCCCGCCCGGGAGGCCCTAGCCCCGGAGGAGGAGGGGTGGGCCGTCCTCGAGGGGCGGGAGGTCCTCTAGGCTTTCCAGGCCGAACACCTCCAGGAAGCGCTCCGTGGTGCCGTAGAGCTTGGGCCGGCCCGGGGCATCCTTTTCCCCCACCACCCGGATCAGGCCCCGTTCCAGTAGGCTTTCCAGCACGCCCTCCACGCTCTTCCCCCGCATGGCCTCAAGCTCCGCCCGGGCCACGGGCTGGTGGTAGGCGATGAGGGCCAGGACCTCCAGGGCCGCCTTGGAGAGGCGGGGAGGGCTCGGCTTGAGGACCCTTTCCACCGACTCCAGGGCGCTTTCGTGCACCACCAGCCGCCATCCTCCCGCCACCCGTTCCAGGGCTACCCCCAGCTCCCCGTCCCTTAGGTCCGCCTCGAGGGCCTTGAGGGTGCGGAGGAGGGTTTCCTCGGGGTGGCCCAGGGCCTTGAGCTCCTTCAGGGCCACGGGCCTGCCGGCGGCGAAGAGCACCGCAAGAAGCTCCGCCTTCAGGCTAGGCATCCTGGAGGTAGGGCAGAAGGGCTTCCTTGGGGATGGCCCCTTCCCGCAGCACCTGGCCCGTGCGCAGGTCCACCACGCTGGAGGCCAAGCCCATAGCCTCCCCCGGGAAGATGTAGTTCACGGCAAAGGCCCGGGCCTCGGCCTCCGTGCGCACCGGGGGCTCGCCGCTCCTGTTGAGGCTGGTGGCCGCGGCATACCCGCCTACCCGGTGGAGAAGCTCCCGAAGGAGGGCATGGTCCGGCATCCTCAGCCCCACGGAACCATCCCGGCTGATCCAGGGGGGGATATTTTGCCCCGGGACCACCACGGTGAGGCCCCCGGGCCAGAAGGCCTCCGCCAGGCGCAGGAACTTATCCCGTAGCTTCCCGAGGTCCGCAAGCTTAAGGGCGCTTTCCAGGTCCGCCACCAGCACCTGGAGGGGCTTTTCCTCCTCCCGTCCCTTAAGCTCGTAGATGCGCCGGCAGGCGGCCTCGTCCTCCATCCGGGCCAGCACCCCCCAGACGGTGTCCGTGGGAAAGGCCACCAGGCCCCCACGCCGAAGGGTTTCCGCTGCTTCCTGTAGCTCCTTCTGGTATACTTCTACCATGCCAGTCTACCAGTATAAGGCCCGCGACCGCCAGGGCCGCCTGGTGGAGGCCACCATCGAGGCGGAGGACCTGCGCACCGCCGCCAGGCTCCTGAGGGACCGGGGGCTTTTCGTGGCCGAGATCAAGGAGCCGGGGAGGGGCCTGCAGGCTGAGGTGCGCCTTCCTGCCCTGGAGAGGGGTCCTGGCCTTAAGGACCTGGCCATCTTCTCCCGGCAGCTGGCCACCATGCTGGGGGCAGGGCTCACGCTTTTGCAGTCCCTTTCCATCCTGGAAAGGCAGACCGAGAACAAGAAGTTCCGGGAGATCATCAAGAAGGTCCGCACCGACATCGAAGGGGGCATGGCCTTTTCCGATGCCCTGGCCAAGCACAAGCTCTTCTCCCGGCTTTACGTGAACCTGGTGCGGGCCGGGGAAACCTCGGGCGGGCTGGACGTGATCCTGGACCGCCTGGCCACCTTCCTGGAGAAGGACCTGGAGCTCAGGGGCAAGATCCGTAGCGCCATGACCTATCCCGTGATCGTCTTCGTCTTCGCCGTGGGTGTGGCCTACTTCCTCCTCACGGGCATCGTGCCCCAGTTTGCCCAGATCCTCACGGACCTCGGCTCGGAGCTCCCCCTCCTCACCCGGTTCCTCATCGCCCTTTCCAACTTCCTGCGGGCGGCCACCTTGCCCCTGGTGCTTTTGGCGGTGGTGCTCTTCTTCGTCTACCGCTGGTACTACCGCACCCCCCAGGGGCGGAAGGTGGTGGACCGGATCAAGCTCCGCGTCCCCGTCTTCGGCAACCTCAACCGCAAGACCGCCGTGGCCCGCTTCTCCCGCACCCTGGCCCTCCTCCTTTCCAGCGGGGTGAACATCGTGGAGTCCCTGGACATCACCAAGGGGACGGCGGGCAACAGCGTGGTGGAGGAGATCGTGGACACGGCCAAGCTCAAGGTCCAGCAGGGAGAGCCTTTAAACCTCACCCTGGCCCAGCATCCCTTCGTCTTCCCCCCCATGGTGAGCTCCATGGTGGCCATCGGGGAGGAGACGGGGGCCCTGGACACCCTCCTTGCCAAGATCGCCGACTTCTACGAGCGGGAGGTGGACGAGGCGGTGGCCAGCCTCACCGCCGCCATCGAGCCCCTCATGATCATCTTCCTGGGCGTGATCGTGGGCATGATCGTGGCGGGGATGTTCCTTCCCCTCTTCAAGATCATCGGCACCCTTTCCGCGCAATAAGCCGTTCGGCCACCTCCGGGGGAACCGGCATCACGGAAAGCCGGTTCCCCTTTCGCACCAGGGGGTGGTCCTCAGGGAAGCAGGCCCTGAGCTCCTCCAGGGGAATGAGGGGCCAGGCCTCGAGGAACTCCACCTCCACCGTGTACCACCGGGGCTTTTCCCGGGTGGCCCTAGGGTCGAAGTAGGGGCTTTCTGGGTCGAACTGGGTGGGGTCGGGGAGGAGGGTGCCCACCACCCGGCAGAGCCCGGCGATGCCCGGCGGGTTGGCGTTGGAGTGATAGAAGAAGCAAAGATCCCCTACCTGCATTTGCATCAGGTAGTTCCGGGCCTGGTAGTTGCGCACCCCGTCCCAGATGGCCTTGCCCTCCCGCTCTAGGTCCAGGATGCTGTACACCTCGGGTTCGGATTTCAAGAGCCAGTAGGCCATGCCTCCAAGTCTAAAGGGGCCTTTAGCGGGGACAAAGCCCCTTTCTGAGGGGTTGGGGGAGCATAAGGGTATGCGGGGCCTTGTGCTGGTGTCCCTTTTCCTTTCCGCCTGTACCCTGACCCTGGAGGTGGTTTACCCGGGCCACCGGATCACGGGCTTGAGGACGCAAGAAACCTACTGCACCGCCGGCAACACCCGGGTGGACTTCGCCTTTGACCTGGAGGGAAGGCTGGACAGAGTGGAGTTTGTCTGGATTCCCGAGGGGTTGACCCCGGACCAGGCCCGCCCCGAGGAGCGGTATGCCCTCTTTGACCCCATCCATGCGGGACGGGTAAAGGGTTGGTTGGAGGTGACCGCCGAGGGAGAGGTGCTGGCGGTATCCCTTACCTCGCCTGGAAGCCTTTCCCTGAGGCCCCAGGGGATCATCGTGGAGCCCCTGCCCGACCGGAGGCTTTGGCTAAAGGGGTATACCGGGGGTCTGGCGGGGTCCTTCGTGCGGGCGGCCAACCGGGTGCGCCCGGACTCCTCTTCCTCCTGCGACCCTGCCTGGTAGCCTTAGGGCATGGGGGTCCGGAAGTTACCCTCCCTGGCCGAGGCAGTCCGCTCCGAGCTCAGGACCCTCTTTGGGCCCAGGGTTCTTCTTTCCCGTTCGGAAAAAGGGGTTTACCGCTATGACGCCATTTTGGTGGGGCCAGAGCCTCTGGCGGTGGTCCTGCCCGAATCCCGGGAGGAGGTGCAGGCCCTGGTGCGCCTGGCCCGCAAGCATGGTCTTTCCCTGGTGGCCCGGGGTGCGGGAAGCGGTTTGAGCGGCGGGGCGGTGCCCGAGGAGGGAGCCCTCGTGGTGGCCTTCACCCGCATGACCCGCCTGGAGCTGGACCCCAGGGGCCGCACCGCCTGGGCCGAGCCCGGGGTGACCACGGCCAGGATCTCGGAGGAGGCCAGGCCCTACGGGCTTTTCTACCCTCCCGATCCCGCCTCGTGGCGCACCAGCACCCTAGGGGGAAACCTGGGGGAGAACGCCGGGGGACCCCTTTGCTTCAAGTACGGGGTCACGGGGGATTATGTGCTGGAGCTGGAGTTCGTGGATACCTGGAGCGAGGTTCACCACCTGGGCCGCCAGGCCTACGACCTGCCTGGCCTCCTCATCGGTTCGGAAGGAACCCTGGGCCTCATCACGGGGGTGCGGGTGCGCCTCCTTCCCTTGCCCCGGTACCGGGCCACCCTGATGGCGGCCTTCCCCGAGGTGGGTGCCCTGGCCCAGGCGGTTTCCCAGGCCATCGCCCGGGGGGCGGTGCCCGCCAGGCTGGAGTTTTTGGACCCCATCTGCGTGAACGCCGTGGAGGACTACCTGGGCATGGGCCTTCCCCGGGGGCACGCCCTCCTCCTGGCGGAAACCGATGGGGATGACCTCGAGGTGGTCCAGGAGGAGCTTTCCCTGGTGGAGGAAACCGCGGCCAGCCTTGGAGCCAGGGTGCAAAGGGCCCGGGACGAAAGGGAGGCAGAGGCCCTTTGGCGGGCCAGGCGGAGCGTGAGCCCGGCCCTGGGCCGCATCCGCCCCAAGCGGGTCAATGAGGACATCGCCGTGCCGAGAAGCCATCTTCCCCAGGTGGTGCAGGAGATTTCCGCCTTGGGGGAGGCCTACGGCCTGGTGGTGGCCCAGTTCGGCCACATCGGGGATGGAAACCTGCACCCCAACATCCTCTTTGACCCCAGAAGGGAAAGCGAGGAACGGGTGTGGGAGCTGGCCCACGAGATTGCCCGGGTGGCCCTCAGGCATGGCGGCGTCCTTTCCGGGGAGCACGGGATCGGCCTCATGAAGCGGGAGTTCATGAGGGAAGCGGTGGACGAGGCTACCCTCGAGGCCTTCCGCACGGTCAAGGCCACCCTGGATCCTGAGGGCATCCTGAACCCGAGGAAGCTTCTGCCCTAGCCCGGGTTTCTTTCACAGGGTTTTAACAGGAACCGGTCTACTCTGGAAGCATGGATGGCCGGGGCCGGTTCTTCTACCTTGCCAGCTGGGTGGGGATGGCCCTGGGCCTTTTGCTGCAAATGCGGATGTTTCCACCCCGGGGCCTGGAGATTCTCCTCTACTGCCTTTTCGTCCTCTCCGCCCTCTGGGCCCTGAGCCGGGGTCCCAAGCTGGCCCCCCGCTTGCTCCTCCATCCTGTGGGGGCCTACCTCCTCTTTGAGATGGCGCGGGTGGGGGATAGCTGGCCCCTGGTTGGCTTTTTCAGCCCCGCTTTGTACCTTTTGGCCGGGCTTGCCTATCCTCCCTGGTCCTTGGGGCACCTCTTGGGCGCTTTCTGGGGTGGGGTCTTGGTCCTGACCCCGCTCCTGCTGGGCCGCAACCTGGACTTCTGGCCCCACTTTGCCGTGAGCCAGATGATTCTCGTGGGCCTCACCTTCCTCCTGGTGCGCTTCCGCGAGCTTCACGGTCAGATGCGCTTCTGGCGGGAGCAGGCCCTCACCTGTCCCCTCACCGGCCTTCCCAACCGGAGGGCCCTGGAGATGGCCATGGAGCGGGAGGCGGCGCGGGTGGAACGGGGGGAGGCACCCTTTGCCTTGGTCCTATTGGACCTGGACGATTTCAAGCAGGTGAACGACACCTACGGCCACCAGGAAGGGGATCGCCTTCTTAAGGAGGTGGCCCAGTACCTGGTGGCCCACGTGCGGCAGGGGGACCTGGTGGGTCGCTGGGGCGGGGAGGAGTTCGCCCTCCTCCTTCCCAGGACCCGGGGGGAGGAGGCCATGCAGGTGGCGGAGAGGATCCGAGAGGGCCTCAAGCGCCTGGGGATCACGGGAAGCCTTGGGGTGGCGGTGTACGAGGGGGACCTGAAGGATCTGTTCCAAAAAGCGGACCGGGCCCTCTACCTGGCCAAGGAAGGGGGCAAGGACCGGGTGGAGCGGAGTCTTTAGGGCAGGCGGTACCCTGCCTGGGCAAGCACCTCCCGGGCCCTTTCCCGCTCCTCCCGGCTGGCGAAGCCCAGGCGAATGGCTCCGGCTTCCTCCCGGATGGTGAGGACCTCGATGTCCTTGATGTTGACCCCGGCCTCCCCCAAGGCGGTGGCGATCCGGGCGATCTGGCCCGGGCGGTCCGGCACCTGGACCACCAGGTCGTGCATCTCGGGAAGAAGGCTCCGGCGCACGATGGGAAGGCTATCCCGGGTGCGCTTGGCTTCCTCCGCCGCCTGCAACAGGGCCTCGGGTTCATCCAGAAGTCCCTCCAGTTCCCAAAGGACCTCCCTTAGCTCCTCTATGGCTTCCTTGAGGGCTTCCTTGTTCTCCACCACCATGTCCCGGCTCATCCTGGGGGATCCCGAGGCCACCCGGGTGAGGTCGCGGAAGCCCCCAGCCGCCAAGAACATCAGGAGGTCCCGGTGGGGGCTTTGGGCCACCAGGCGGTTCAGGGCCACCGCCAGGAGGTAGGGCAGGTGGGAGATGCGGGCCACCAGGTTGTCGTGAAGCTCCGGGGTCATCTCCAAAGGGTAGGCCCCCAGGGCCTCCACCAGCTTCCGGATCCCCTCCTTGGCCCGGGGGCTGGTGTGCGGTGTGGGGGTCAGGACCCAGATGGCGTTTTGGAGAAGGCCGGCGTGGGCATTCCCCACCCCGGCCCGCTCGCTTCCCGCCATGGGGTGGCCCCCCAGGAAGTGGGGGAGAAGGCCCTCCAGGGCCGCCACCACCTTGGCCTTGACGCTCCCCACATCGGTCCAGAGGCTTTCCGGGCTGGCGAAGGGGGCCAGGGCTTTCCCCAGCTCCACCAGGGCCCCCACAGGGGCGGCCAGGACGCCCAGCTGGAGCTCCCCTACCCAGGGTCCCAAGGTGGGGTGCACCCGATCCGCCACCCCCAGGAAAAGGGCCTTTTCCAGGGCCTCGGGATCCTGGTCGTAGGCGTGGATCTCCTGGGCCAGGAAGCGCTCCTTCAGCCCCAGGGCCACGCTCCCGCCCAGAAGCCCCACGCCGAAGATGCCCACCTTGGCGAAAAGGGGCTTCATCCCAGAACCGGTGCGGAGAGGGTTTTGCCCAGGGCCTCCACCAGGCGCCGGGCCTTGGCCATGAGCTCGGCAAACTCCAGCTCGTGAAGCTGCTGGGCCGCATCGGAGAGGGCCTTTTCGGGCTCGGGGTGGGTTTCCACGATGAGGCCATCCGCCCCGGCGGCCAACCCCGCCAGGGCCAGGGGGATGACCCATTCCCGTCGGCCTGCGGGGTGGGAGGGATCCACCCAGACGGGAAGGTGGGTGGAGCTCTTGAGCACGGGAACCGCCGCCACGTCCAGGGTGTAGCGGGTGGCCTTCTCAAAGGTGCGGATGCCCCGTTCCACCAGGATCACCTGCATGTTGCCCCGGGAGAGGATGTACTCCGCGCTCATCAGGAACTCTTCCAGGGTCATGCTCATCCCCCGCTTGAGGAGGACGGGTTTTCCCACCTCGCCCACCGCCTGAAGCAGGGGGAAGTTCTGGGCGTTGCGGGCCCCGATCTGCAGGACGTCGGCGTACTCCGCCACCAGCTCCACCTGGTCTGGGGATAGCACCTCGGTGACCACGGGAAGCCCGGTTTCCCGCCGGGCCTCCGCCAGGATTTTTAGGCCCTCCACCCCCAGGCCCTGGAAGGCGTAGGGGCTGGTCCTGGGCTTGAAGGCCCCGCCCCGGAGCATGGCGGCCCCATGGGCCTTCACGTAGCGGGCGGCCTTGAGGGTCTGCTCCCGGGACTCCACCCCGCAGGGCCCGGCGGCGATGAGCACGTGGTCGCCACCCGTTTTCCCGGTGGGGAACTCCAGCACCGTGGGGAAGGGCTGGACCTCGAGGCTCGCCAGTTTGTAGGGCTTGGAGATGGGGATGACGTCCGCCACCCCGGGAAGGGCGCGGAAGTGCTCCATCAGCTCCGGGGTGGGCCCCCGGCCGATGGCCCCCACCAGGGTGGTCTCCACCCCCCGGGAAACATGGGGCCGGTACCCCACCTTCTCGATTTCCCGGATGACCTCATCCAGCTCCGCTTCCGTGTGTCCCCGCTTCATCACGATCAGCATCTTGGCCTCCTAAAAGCCTTGGGCGCCCCCTTTTTGGGGGCGCCCTCTTGCGGAAAAACCCTATGCGGACCGCAGGGCGCCCCCGGCGGGATAATAAAAGCCGAAATAGCGCCCATAGGTCCGCATATTGCCCCTAAGCTTAGTGAAGGTGGAAACCCCTGTCAAGAGGGCGCAGGGGCCTTGGTCCCTGGAGCTGAAAGGCGAACCGCTGCCCCTGTGGGATCCCTGAGGGCCATCTCCCGGCCCCAGGGGTCCAGGAGGGTGTAGCCCAGAAGCCCGGTGGCCCCTGGGGGGGCTTTCCGCCTTCCCGCCCAGATGTTGGCCCCCACGTGGTGGTGATAGCCATCCCAGGCGAAGAAGAGGGCTCCGGGGTAGGTGCGCAGGGTGACCTTCATGCCCAGTTCCCCCGTAAAGAAGGCCTCGGCTTCCTCGAGGCTTTCCACGTGGAGGTGCAGGTGGCCAAGGTGGGTTTCGGGGTGGAGGGGGCCGGGGCTTGGAGCCTCGGAAAGAAGCCTTTCCAGGTTCAAGGGGGCGGTGAACATCAAGGGTCCTTTGGGCCACTCCCCCTCGGGCCGGTCCCGGTAGAGCTCGAGGCCATTCCCCTCCGGATCGCGGAAGTACAGGGCCTCGGATACGCCGTGGTCCGCCGCGCCCTCAAAGTGGACCGGGGCGCTTAGGAGCTTCCGGGCCACCTGCGCCAGGGCCTTCCGGTTGGGGAGGAGGAGGGCGAAGTGGTAGAGGCCCACCGAGGGGTAGGGCCTTGGGAGGGCCTGGGGATCGTGGAGGATCTCCAGATGAAACCCCTCCCCCTCGGGGAATAGCCGGTAGCGGGGTGGGTCAGCTTCCACCTTTAGGCCCAGAAGGTCCCGGTAAAAGGCCAAGGCGGCTTCCAGGTCCCGCACCCTTAGGCTCAGGGAGGAAAGCCGCCTGGGAAAAGCCATTACTGGGCCACCGCCTCCTTGGCCTTCACCGCCTCGGTGTCCACGCTGAACCGCACCTCCTCGCCCACCAGGACCCCGCCCAGCTCCAGGGGCACGTTCCAGGTGAGGCCGAAGTCCTTGCGGTTCAGCTTGCCCTCGAAGTGGGCGGCAACGCGTTCGTTGCCCCAGGGGTCCTTGGCGGGGCCATAGGTTTCCACCTCAAAGGAAAGGGGCTGGGTGACGCCCCGGATGGTGAGTTCCCCCTCCACCCGGTACCGTCCCTCCCCCAGGGGGGTGATCCGCTCACTTTTAAAGAGGATTTCCGGGAAGTTCTCCGCATCCAGGAAGTCGGGAGAGCGGAGATGGTTGTCCCGGTCCGGCACGCCGGTGTGGATGCTCTTGGCATCCAGGCGCGCCTCCACCCGGAGGGGCCTCCCCGCCTCGTCGGTTTCCACAAAGCCCTCTTTAAGGTTCAGGGTGCCTTTAACCGTGGCGATCATCATGTGGCGCACGGCGAACTCGATGCTGGTGTGGGCTGGGTCTAGGTTCCAACGCATTTCTGAACCTCCTTGGGCTCGAGGCCCAAGGGTATAGTATCCATAGCGCTATAATCTGTCAAGCATCATCCCGGGTAGTAGCTGGGGGAGAAGGTGAGGCCCAGGGCTTGGGCAAAGGCCTGTAGGCCCAGGCGGTCGGGCTCCTCCAGGTGGTAGCGGAAGTTCCAGAGGTAGTGCTCCACCCAAGCGGGGTGAAGGCCAAGCCGCCGGGCCTCGGCCGCGGCCACCTCCCCGAGCCGGGCAAGCCCCTGGCGCCGGGCCCTCCTTAGGGCCCGCACCAGCTCCAGGGGGGGAGGGGTTTCCTTGCGGTAGGCCCAGACGGCGAAGACGAAGGGAAGGTGGGTGCGCTCAAACCAGAGCATGGAGAGGTCCACCACCTCCACCTCCCCGAAGCGGGTGGGGAGGGCGTGGGGGGTTTCGGGGAGGTGGTCTAGAAGGCTGGCGTAGGCCCTTATGGCCCGGTCGCCGATCAGCAGGACCCCGTCGTATTCGTCAAGGAGCTCAAGCCCTCCTTCCCGGTTATCGTACCGGGGGAAGCCCCCCCGTTCCCTTAAGAGGAGCTTCAGGAGCTCCACGCTGGTGGCGCTCTCCGTGGTGAGGGCGATCCGCCTTAGGTCCGCAAGCCTTTCCTTGTGGAACAGGTTCACGGAGTACACCCGCCCCAGCACGGCCACGGAGAAGTCGGGAAGGAGCCCCAGCTCCTCCTGGTGCTCCAGGTAGAAGTAGCTGGAAACCAGGGAAAGCCCCACCTCCCCCGAGAGGACCATGCGGTTGAGCTCCGAGGGGACCCCGTAGCGGAGGGCCCAGCCGTTGGCCTCCAGGAAATGGTAAAGGGGGGCGGTGTTGGCGTAGAGGGGAACCCCTAAGGAGTAGATCATCAGGCCCCTTGGGTACCTCCCTCGGCCAGAGGAGCCGCCACGCTGTCCCAGACCCGGATCTCCCGGTAAAGGGCGTCCCGCTCCACAGGGATCCGCCCCGCTTTGCGGATGATCTCCGCAAGCTCCCTCTTGGATAGCCCCTTGGGGGCGGGGCTTCCCGCCATGTGGACGATGCGCTCCTCGATCAGGGTGCCGTCGATGTCCGTGACCCCCCAGTCCAGGGAGACCTGGGCCAGCTCCGGGGTCAGGGTGGCCCAGTACCCCTTGATGTGGGGGATGTTGTCCAGGTAAAGCCGGGCCACGGCCAGGTTGCGGAGGTCGTCCAGGCCGGTGGTGAACTCCCGCTTGCCAAGTTGCTTGGCCAGCAGGTTGCCGTCCGGCTGGAAGGCCAAGGGGATGAAGCTCATGAACCCCCCGGTTTCGTCCTGGAGCCGGCGGAGCCGGTCCATATGGTCCAGGCGCTCCTCGAGGGTTTCTATGTGCCCGTAGAGCATGGTGGCGTTGGTGGGGATGCCGAGTTCGTGGGCGGTCCGGTGGATCAAAAGCCAACCCTCGGCGGAAACCTTGGCCCGGGCGATCTCCTTGCGCACCCTTTCGGCGAAGATCTCCGCCCCGCCCCCCGGCATGGCGTCCAGCCCCGCCTCCTTAAGGGCCTGGAGCACCTCCCTGTAGGGGAGGCGGGCGATCTTGGAGAAGTGGTGGATCTCCGCTGCCGTCCAGGCCTTCACCTGGACCCCGGGGAAGCTCGCTTTTAGGGCCCGCACCAGGTCCAGGTAGTAGGAAAAGGGCCTTTTGGGGTGGTGGCCCGCCGTCATGTGGATCTCCGTGAGGCCGGGCTGGTACCGCTCCCTCACCCAGGCCACCACCTCCTCCACATCCCAGTCCCAGGCCCCCTCCTCCCCGAACTTTCTCTGGAAGGCGCAGAAGGTGCAGCCCACGTAGCAGATGTTGGTCTGGGAAACGCGGATGGAGTGGACGAAGTAGGTCTTGTGCCCGTGCTTTTTCTCCCGCACCCGGTTGGCCAGGCGCATGAGGCCTGGCAGGTCCCGGGTTTGGTAGAGAATGAGCCCTTCCGCAAAGGTGAGGCGTTCGCCCGCCTCCACCTTTTCGGCGATGGGCCAGAGCTGGGGGTCCCGGATGCCCTTCACGAGGAGGAGTCTACCCCTTCCCGGAACCTTTGGACTAGGGCCATGACTTCCCTTCGCCTCCCCCCCACGCTTTTCCCCGGCAAAAGGCCCCGCAGGTAGCGATCGGTGAGGAGGAGGTCCACGTAGGGGTAGACGGTGGCGGCCATGACCGCATCCAAAAGGTCGGAAGGGCGGGGCTTGCGGTTTAGGTCCGAGGCCATGCGGGCGAGGAGCTCGGCCAAGAGGCGCACGAAGGGCACCTCCTTGAGCCCGGTGCGCCCTTTGATCTCCTGAAGGGCACCCTCGAGGGCTTCCCGGTAGGGCAGGCCCCTCAGGGCCTCGGGCAGGCCCTGGAAGGGGGAGAGGTCGGCGGGGGCCTCCCAGCTTCCCCCCCGCCAGAGGAAGTCCTCGCGGGAAAGCCCCCGCTCCTGGCGCACGGCCACCTCCTGCCAGGGGCGCACCCAGTACCCCTGGGAAAGCTCGGAGAAGAGATCCTGCAAGGCAGGTAGCAGGTAGCCTGCCTTTTCCTCGGGGCCCCGGATGGGGAAGAGGGTTTCCAGGACGTGGAAGGGGCTTGGAGGGGCCAGGACCCGGCCCTTCAGGGCCAGGTAGAGCTCGCCGAAGGCCTCGTGCCCCCGCTGGCCCAGGCGGTGCTTGGCCATGCGGCTGGCGTGGTTTTGGTCCAGGTAGACCAGCAAGTCCCTCAGTCTTTGGCCTTGGCCAGCCAAAGGGCGGAGGCCAGGAGGGCCACCCCGCCGGCGAAGAGGAGGAAGTCCAAGGAGGTCTGGGGCTTGAAGGCCGAGGCCTTTTCAAAGAACTTCACCACCAGGATCATGACGATCACCTGGCCCAGCTTGCCCTTGAGGTCCGCCAGGCTTTCCACCGTGAGGACGTTTTCCATGGGAAGTTCCAGCTTGCGGATGAAAAGCTCAAAAAGGCCCAGGCTGAAGATGAGGAAAACGGCGCTTAAAAGGGCCAGGTCCACGGCACCCACCAGGACGGGAAGGGCTTCGTCCAAGGGTTTTTGCACCGCAAGGAGGGTTTCCTCGAGGGCATGCCAGGCGAAGTAGAGGGCCCCGAGGAGCATCCCCACCACGGGGAGAAGCATGAGCCAGCGCAATGGGTAAACCAGGGCTTCCGGGCGCATGGGGAGATTCTAAGGCAGGTAGGGAACCGCAGGAGAGGTGCGGGTGGAGGCCCGTTCGATCAGGAGGGGTTCAAACCGCACGGCCCGGGGAGGGCCCGCATAGCCCTGCATCCTCTCCAGGAGAAGTTGCGCCGCCCGGGCGCCCATCGCCTCCACCGGCTGGGCGATGGTGGAAAGCCCCACCTCCTCGGTGAAGGGATGGCCGTCAAAGCCCAGAACCCGCACCTCCTTGCCCACGGTAAGCCCAAGCCTTTCCGCCTCTTCCAGGACGCCCAAAGCCACCTGGTCGGCCCCGGCGAAGATGTTGAGGGGCGGGGAGGCCTTCTCCAGGAAGTACCGGAGGGCTAGCCTCCCCCCTTCCTGGGAGAGCCGGGTGGTGTAGAGGTGCTCCTCGGGAAAGGGGCGGCCTGCCGCCTTGAGGGCTTCCCGGAAGCCGGCCAGGCGCTCGGCGAAGACCGTGTGGTGGAAGGCCCGGTCGGGTTCCTCCTCCACCTTCACGGCGAAGATGGGGCCGGGAAAGCGCGCCAGGTACTCCCCGGCCAGGTGGCCCCCCAGGAAGTTGTCCAGGAAGACGGAGTCGTACCGGGGGTTCTTGGCGTCCACCAACACCACGGGGCGGTCGGTGGGAAGACGGCCCCCCTCAAAGTGCTCGCTCAGGTCGTAGGAGGCGAGGATGAGGCCGTCGGTGAGGAAGGCCAGGGTGGAGCTTTCCAAATACCGCCTGAGCCGGGCCTGGGAGAGGATGGGGAAGAGGGCCAAGTCGTAGCGCTTTTCCAGGAGGACGCCCTCGATGCCCTCCACCAGCCTTCGGTAGAACTCCGTGGCCACGAAGGGAAGGAGGACGGAGACCGTGTAGCTTCTTCCTCCCGCGATGCGCCGGGCGTGGGGGTTCGGGGTGTAGCCCAGTTCCTCCATGGCCTTCAGCACCCGGGCCCGGGTTTCCGGGCGCACCGCCTTGTGGTTGTTGAGCACCCGGCTCACCGTGCCCAGGCCGACCCCGGCCCGGGCGGCCACCTCGAGGATGGTGGGTTTCTTCTTGCTCATAGTCTGGTTCCCTGTTCCTGGTGGAAGCGCTTCATGGAAACTTCCATAACCAGCATAGGGCAAGGAGAAGGTTTTTGCAAGAATGGGGGCATGGCCTATGTGCTTCTGGCGTACCTCCTGGGTTCCCTGGTGGGGGGGCTCCTCTTCTTCCCCGAGGTGCGGGCCAAAGATCTTCCGGGGGGCTCGGGGGTCTTCCGCCGCAAGGGTCCTTGGGCTGCCCTCGGGGTGGTGCTGTGGGACCTGGGCAAGGGAGCCTTGGCCCTTCTCCTTGTTCCCCCCGAGTGGCGGGTGTGGGCCGCGGGGGCGGTGGTGGCGGGGCACAACTGGCCCCTGTTCTTCCGCTTCCGGGGCGGGGGTGGGATTGCCCCCTCCCTGGGCTACTTCCTGGCCTGGCTTCCCGGGGAAACCCTGGGGGCGGCGCTTTTGGGCCTGGGGGTGGCGGGGATCTACCACCTCCTTTACTGGAGGAAGCGGCGCAAGGGTATTTATCCCATACCCTTCGGGGCCATCTTCGGCTACCTGGCGCTTTTGCTCCTGGCCCCCGCCGAGGGGCGGCTTGCGGCCTTGCTGGTGGCCCTGGTGGTGGCCCTGAGGGGTCTGCAAATCCTCTCGGGAAGATGGTAGCTTTAGGGCATGAAGCTTTTACGTTTTAACGAAGGCCGCTGGGGGATACTGGAAGGGGAGCTGGTTCTGGAAACGGATGGCCCCGGGGGAAACCCCACGGGAAGGCGCTACGACCTGGCCTCGGTGCGCCTTCTGGTCCCGGCCACGCCCAGCAAGATCGTGTGCGTGGGGAGAAACTACCGGGAGCACATCCGGGAGATGGGGCACGATTTCGGCCAGGACCTGCCCAAGGAGCCGGGCCTGTTCCTGAAGGCCCCCAACACCCTGGCCCACCCCGGCAACCCGCGGGATCCCTGGAACACGGGGGATGCGGTGCCCTACCCCTTCTTTACCCGGGAGCTCCACTACGAGGGGGAGCTGGCGGTGGTTATCGGCGACCGCATGCGGAACGTGCCCCCGGAAAAAGCCCTGGACCACGTGCTGGGGTACACCATCGCCGTGGACATCACCGCCCGGGATGCCCAGAAACAGGACCTCCAGTGGGTGCGGGCCAAGAGCGCCGACAAGTTTCTCCCCCTAGGCCCCTGGATTGAAACCGATCTGGACCCGCAGAACACCTGGGTGCGCACCTACGTGAACGACCAGCTTCGCCAGGAGGGGCATATCTCCGCCATGATCTTCAGCGTGGCCGAGATCCTCTCCTACATCTCCAGCTTCATGACCCTGGAGCCCTTGGATGTGGTCCTTACCGGCACCCCGGAGGGCGTGGGGGCCTTAGAGCCGGGGGACAGGCTGGAGGTGGCCATTGAGGGCATCGGCACCCTGCACACCCGGATCGGCCCTAAGGAGGAGCGCCCATGGTGAAGGTCTTGGACCTCCAGTTTCAGGGGGCGGAGAAGGTCATCGCCAGCTTCCTCCTCCAGTCCCGGGAGGGGCCGGTTCTGATCGAAACGGGGCCGGAGAGCACCTATGCCCGCCTCGAGGCCGCCTTGAAGCAAGAGGGAGTGGACCCTAAGGAGGTCCGCCATGTCTTCGTGACCCACATCCACCTGGACCACGCCGGGGCCGCCTGGCGGTTTGCGGAGCTTGGGGCCACGGTGTACGTGCATCCCAAGGGGGCTCCGCACCTGGTGGATCCCTCGAGGCTTCTGGCCTCCGCTGAGCGCATCTACGGGGCGATGCTGAAACCCCTCTGGGGGGAGCTTAAGGGGATCCCCCAGGAGCGGGTGCGGGTCCTGGAGGATGGGGAGGTGGTGGACCTCGGGGGGCTTAGGGTCCAGGCCCTGGAAACCCTGGGCCACGCCTCCCACCACCATGCCTACCTGGTGGATGGCCTCCTCTTCGCCGGGGACATCGCCGGGGTGCGCATCGCCCCGGGGCCGGTTCTGCCCCCTACCCCACCCCCCGACATCCACCTGGAAAGCTGGTACGCCTCCTTGGACCGCATCCTGGCCCTCAGGCCCGAGGTCCTCTACCTCACCCACTTCGGTCCTTACCGGGACGTGGAAGCCCACCTCCTGGCCTTGCGGGGGGTTTTAGAGGAGTGGGCGGGCTGGGTCCTGCACCGGCTTAAGGAGGGGCTTTCCCTGGAGGAGATGACCGAGCGCTTTGAGGCCTACTGGCGGGAGGGCTTGGGGCGGGCCGGGGTGGAGGAGGAGGGAATGCGCCTCTACGTGCTCGCCGATCCCCCCTACATGAACCTGCAAGGTCTGGTGCGTTACTGGCAGAAGCACCACCCGGAGGCCCTGGGATAGGCTTATGCTGAGCCCGTTTCCCTTGGGCCGTCCCGCGCGGATGGCGGTTATGGCCTCGGGCCGGGGCACCAACCTGGAGGCCCTCCTGGAGGCCTTTCCCCCCCAAAACCCCTGGGGGGAGGTGGTTCTGGTCCTCTCGGATAACCCGGAGGCCTACGCTTTAGAGCGGGCCTCGAGGCGGGGGGTGGAGGCGGTGGCCATCCCCTGGCGGGGGAGGAAGGCGTTTGAAAGGGAGGCCCTGGACCTTTTGCGGGCCAGGGATGTGGACCTGGTGCTCCTGGCTGGCTTCATGCGCCTCCTCTCCCCGGGTTTTGTGGAACCCTGGTACGGGCGCCTTTTGAACATCCACCCTTCCCTCCTCCCCGCCTACCCAGGGCTTCACGTGCACCGGAGGGTCTTGGAGGCGGGGGAAAGGGAAACGGGCTCCACGGTGCACTTCGTGGACCAGGGGATGGACACCGGGCCCATCGTCCTCCAGGGGCGGGTGCCCATCCTGCCCGGGGATACCCCGGAAACCCTGGAAAGGCGGGTGCTTTTCCTGGAGCACCGCCTTTACCCCAGGGCGGTGCGCCTGGTGCTTTCGGGACTGGCCTTCCCCCCGGGGGAGGGCCTGAAGGCCCTTCTTGGGGAGGCTTGGCCCCGCTTCCAGGGGCTCACTCCCAGGGAGAAGCCCCTTTATCTCCGGGCCGCGGCCCTGCTTTCCGCCTGGGGCCTGGGGGGCCTGGTGCCGGCCGCCTTTATGGGCCAAGGGGGGGACTGGGGCCGGGGGGCCTTCCTCACCGCCCACCTCCTGGCGGAGGACCATCCCGCCCTACGCCGGGAGCTTGCCGAGCTTCCTGAAGAGGTCCGCCTGAGGGCCGAGGAGGCCTTGAGGCGGGTAGAATCTCCCCTATGAAGGTGCTGGTGGTGGGTTCCGGAGGGCGGGAGCACGCCCTCCTTTGGAAGGCGGCGCAAAGCCCCCTGGTGGATCGGCTCTACGCTGCTCCCGGCAATGCCGGGATGGCGGCTTTGGCGGAGCTGGTTCCCTGGAATGGGGACGTGGAGGCCCTGGCGGACTGGGCTTTGGCCGAGGGGATAGACCTCACCCTGGTGGGTCCCGAGGCCCCCTTGGTGGAGGGCATCGCCGATGCCTTCCAGAAGCGGGGCCTTCTGATTTTTGGCCCCACCCAGAAGGCCGCCATGATCGAGGGTTCCAAGGCCTTCGCCAAGAGGCTTATGGAGCGCTACGGCATTCCCACGGCCCGGTACCGCGTGTTCCAGGATGCCCTCCTGGCCCTGGAGTACGTGGAAAGCGTGGGGGTGCCCATCGTCATCAAGGACTCCGGCCTGGCGGCGGGCAAGGGGGTGACCGTGGCCTTTGACCTGCACACCGCCAAGCAGGCCGTCCTCAACCTTCTCTCCGGCCCCGAGGGGGGGGAGGTGGTGGTGGAGGAGTACCTGGAGGGGGATGAGGCCACGGTGCTGGCTCTGACCGATGGCGAAACCGTCCTGCCCCTCCTGCCCTCCCAGGACCACAAGCGCCTGCTGGATGGGGACCAGGGGCCCATGACCGGGGGCATGGGGGCGGTGGCTCCTTACCCCATGGAGGCCGCCACCCTGAGGCGGGTGGAGGAGGAGATCCTGAAACCCTTGATCCAGGGCCTGAGGGCGGAAGGGGTGGTCTACCGGGGGGTGGTCTATGCCGGTTTGATGCTCACCCGGGAAGGCCCCAAGGTGCTGGAGTTCAACGCCCGCTTTGGCGACCCCGAGGCCCAGGCCCTCTTGCCCCTTTTGCGGAATGACCTGGTGGATTTGGCCCTGAGGGTGGCGGAGGGGCGGCTTAGGGGAACGGAGCTGGCTTGGCGGGAGGGAGCCTCCGCCTGTGTGGTTCTGGCGGCCCCCGGTTACCCGGAAAGCCCGAGGAAGGGGATCCCCCTCCATGTCCCGGAGCCGCCGGAAGGGGTTCTGGTCTTCCACGCCGGGACCCGGTGGGAGGGGAACAGCCTGGTGAGCGCCGGGGGGCGGGTTCTGAACGTGGTGGGGCTAGGAAAAACCCTGGAGGAGGCCCTTTCCCGGGCCTATGGCTTCATTCCCCACGTGGGCTTCCCCGGAGCCCAGTACCGGAAGGACATAGGCCGCAAGGCCCTCCGCCTGGGCTAGGGGGCTTGGCGGTCAGTACTTGAGCCGGGCCAGGGGCAACCTGGCGCAGGCCCTGAGCACCTCCCCCAGGGTGCGGTAGCCCTTGGCCCTGAGGAGGGGGACCATCCCGGCGAAGACCTCTGCGGTCATGAGGGCATCCCCCAAGGCGGTGTGCCGGCCGATCACGGGCACGCCGAAGCGCTCCGCCAGGGTTTCCAGGCGGTGGTCCTGGAGGTCGGGGAAGAGCAGGTAGGAAAGGAGGAGGGTATCCACCAAAGGGGGCTGGTCGATCCCCACCCGCCTTAGGAAGGCCATGTCAAAGGCCCCGTTGTGGGCCAGGAGCACCGTGTCCTCCAGGAACAGGCGAAACCCAGGGAGCACCTCCTCCAGCTTGGGCTTTTCCTTCAGCATCTCCCAGGTGAGGCCGTGGACCTCGGTGGAGGCCTTGGGGATGGGGCGTCCAGGGTTGACCAGGGCCTCGAACACCTCGTGGCGGAGCACGGTTTTCCCCAGGATGTGGACCGCCCCTAGGGCGATGATGGCGTCCTTTTCCGGATCCAGGCCCGTGGTTTCCAGGTCGAAGGCAGTGTACAGGAGGCCTTCCAGGGGAGCCTCCTCCAGTTCCTCGGGGGCGTGGAGCAGGGAGAGGTCGAAGACCTCGGCCCGGGGGGGAGGGCCTGCCTTGGCGGGAAGCCGGGGGGCTTCCCGGGCGGGGAGGAGGAGGTGAAGGCGGGATCCCGTCCACCAGGCGCTCCCGCCGGACCTCTCGACCGCCTCCTTAAGCAGGGGGGGAAGGTCGGGGTGGGCATCCCCTGGGCTCATAGGGGATTTGGGCAGGGTGAGGGTGAGGTGGAGCAGGTTCCCCTCCCGCCTTCCCTCCAGGAAGGCTTCCTCCTCGTCCCTTAAGGCGGCGGCCAGGCCTCGAGCCAAGGCGTAGGTGTCCGCCTGGACCAGGAGGTTCCTGGCTTCCTCTTCCAGGGAGAACCCTGGGGAAACCCCTGTTTCCCGCTCCAGGGCCTGGGCCAGGAGGGCTAAAAGGTCTTCCGCCAATACCTCCGCCGCCTGGGCCGGGGCTTCCCAGGAGGCCACCAGCTGGCCGAGCTCCTCGGCGGTGGCCTTGGCGGTCTTGAGGAGGGGCTCGAGGGGGGTTCCCCTGGCCTCCTGGTCCAAGGCTTCCGCCAGGGCCTTGAGCCCCGCCAGCTTGTCCTTCAGGCGGTGGAGGAGGGCGGCATCCCACCCGCCCTTTTCCCGGGCCTCCTCCAGGAGGACCAAAAACCCTTCCTCCCCCTCCAGGGGCACCACCTGGAGCCAAAGCGGCCCTCTGGGCCCCTGGGTTAAAAACCGCTCCTCCGGCAGTCCCAGGGCGTGGACCATGAGCCCGCGGTCCAGGAGGCCGAAGAGGCTTTTGCCCACCCCCAGGCCCTCCCCTAAAAGCTCCCGGGCTCCTTGGTTGTAGAGGAGGACCTGGCCCTTGGGGTTGGCCAGCACCACCCCGTGGGGAAGGTGGCCGATGAGGGCGGCAAGCTTCTTCCTCTCCTCCTCCAGGAGGGATTTGGCCTCGGCGATGCGCGCTGCCACCTCCTTTTCCAAGGCCTCCTTTTCCTGGGCCAGGCGGTTGATGAGGTCCGCCAGGGCCCTGAGCTCAAAGGGCCCCCGGAGGCGCAGGCGGTGGCCGGGGTTGGCCAGGAGGATCTCCGCCTCCTGGCCCAGGGCCCGGGTGGCGGCCAGGTAGCCCAGGAAGACCGGGTAGAGGAGGGCGGCCAGCACCAGGGTGAAGAGGAAGCCCACGAAAAGGAGCACGGGTAACTTCGCCTGAGCCAGGCGGAGAAGTTCCTCTTTCAGGCTCTCCTCGCCTTGAAGGAGGAGGAAAAGGCCCAGGCCCACGGTTCCCCCCACCAGGAGGAGGCCCAGAAGAAGGGCTCCCAAAAAGCGCAAGGTTTCCCTCATCTTCCCCCCGCCAGCTCCTCCACCTGGGAAAGGAGGTCCTGGATGCCAAAGGGCTTGGCCATGAAGGCCTCGGCTCCCAGGGCCAGGGCCTTGGCCCGGTCCGCCTCCCGCCCCCGGGCGGTGAGGACCAGGACCTTGGGCCTTTGGGATAGGGCCTTGGCCCGCTCCAAAACGGCGAAGCCATCCATGCCCGGAAGCATGAGGTCCAGCACCATGAGGTCAAAGGCTCCTCGGGATAGGGCCTCGAGGGCCTCCTCCCCCGTGCGGGCCAGAACCACCTCGTGCCCGGCCTTCTTCAGGAGGAACTCCAAAGGCACCAGGATGCTTTCCTCATCGTCCACCACCAGAATCCTCATGCTCCACCTCCAGGGGAAGGGTGAAGGCGAACGTGGCTCCCTCCCCCTCCTCCAACCAAATCCGCCCCCCCAGGCTTTCCACCAACCTCCGCGCCAGGAAAAGTCCCAGGCCCGTGCCTCCGGAGAAGCTCTGGAAGGGTTCGAATACCAGGGCCCTAGCCTGGGGGGGTACTCCGGGACCATCGTCAAAGACCCGGAAGAGGGCCTCGCGGTTGGTGAGGGTAAGCTCCAGACGCACCCGGCTTCGGGCGTGGCGCAGGGCGTTGTGGAGGAGGTTCAAAAGCACCTGGAGGACCCGGTCCCGGTCCGTGAGGGCTTGCACCCCCGCCAGATGGGACTCCATTGTAATGCCCCTTTCCCGGGCCAGGGGTTCCACCAGGGCCAGTGCCTCCTCGGCCAGGGCCCGAAAGTCCGTGGGGCTGCGGGCAAGGGGCACCCCCGCCTGGAGCCGGGTGTAGGCCAGGATCTCCTCCACCAGGCGGGAGAGCCTGGCGGTTTCCTTGGCCAGCAGGGACACGAAGCGCCCACGCTCCTCCTCGGAAAGGTCGGGGTTGGCCTCGAGGATCTCCGCCAGGGCCCGCACGGCGGTGAGAGGGGTTTTGAGCTCGTGGGAAACCGCAGCCAGAAGCTCGTCCTTGGCCTGGTCCAGGGCCTTCAGGCGCTCGTAGGCCTCGGCGAGCTCCTTCCTGGCCTCCTCGAGGGCCTGGGCGTAGGCCCGAAGCTCCCGGGATTCCCGGGCGGCCTCCTCCACCTCCTCCCGCAGGGCTTCCGGGGGGGCCTCCCGGGTGACGGAGAGGAGGAGGAGCTTGGCGGTGGCGGGCCCCACGGACCCCGCCAGCAGGGTTTCCGCAAGGCCCGCCGCTTCCCGGCCCGGGAGGTCCCGCGCCT
The DNA here is from genome assembly GCF_057547025.1 of Thermus sp. KWY1. Classification (NCBI taxonomy): domain Bacteria; kingdom Thermotogati; phylum Deinococcota; class Deinococci; order Thermales; family Thermaceae; genus Thermus; species Thermus sp. KWY1. The sequence goes on along the minus strand of NZ_BAAJPG010000031.1, from coordinate 50,289 downwards.
GATGGCGGAAGCTTTCCTCCGCCTCCGGCCCCAAGACCCGCCTGAGGAGGGCGGCGAGTTCCTCCACCTCCCCGGTGCGCTCCTCCTGCAAGGCCTTCCGGCGGGTGAAGAGGGAAACCCCGAGGGTCAGGGCCAGGTTCAGGGTAAGGCTCGCCAAAAACCCATGGGTCACGGGATCCAGCCCCCGGATTCCCAAAAGCCCTTCCGGCCTTAAGAGGGGGTGGGGGCCTTCCAGAAAGAAGGAGGGGAGCCAGCCCGAGCGGGCCAGGGCCGGTAGAAAGAGGGTATAGGCCCAGATGACGATTCCTCCCAAGAGGCCAGCCAGGGCCCCCTGGGGCGTGGCTCCCTTCCAGAAGAGCCCAAGAAGACCCGCCGGGGCCAGCTGGGCCACGGCCACAAAGGAGATGAGGCCCATGGCCACCAGGGCGTAGGCCTCCCCCGCCAGACGGAAGTAGAGGTAGGCCAGGAGCATCACCGCCAGGATGGAGATCCTCCGCCAGAGGAGGAGGCTTCCCAGGGCACGGAAGCGGAGGAGGAGGGGGGAGAGGAGGTGGTTGGAGATGAGGATGGAGAGGGCCAGGCTTTCCACCACCACCATGGCCGTGGCCGCCGAAACCCCGCCCAGGAAGGCCAGAAGGGCCAAGGGAGCGCTCCCGAGCTCCAGGGGCAGGGCCAGCACGTAGAGGTCCGGATTCCCTTCAGGCAGGAGAAGCCGGCCCCAAAGGGCCAGAGGAAGGACGGGCAGGTTGATGAAAAGAAGGTACAGGGGGAAGGCCCAGGCCGCCAGGCGGAGGTGCCGAGGGTCGGTGTTTTCCACCACGCTCACGTGGAACTGCCGGGGCAGGAAGAGAAAGGCGAGGCCAGAAAGGACCACCAGGCTCGCCCACTCCAGGTGACCGGTAAGGCCCTCCTGGGGGAGGAGGAGGGGGAGGAGCTCGGGATGGCCCTGGACCCTGGGAAACGGGTTTCCCAGCTGCCAGAGGACCACTCCCCCCACGAGGAGGAGGGCCAGGAGCTTCACGAAGGACTCAAAGGCCACCGCCAATACCAGGCCCCGGTGTCGTTCCGAGGGATCCAGGCGGCGAGTTCCGAAGAGGATGGCGAAGAGGGCCAGGAGCAGGGCGGTGGGGAGGGCGATGTCCGTGGGGGGCTCCTCCTCGCCGCTAAGGAAGAGAAAGGCTTGGGCGATGGCCTTGAGCTGCAGGGCCAGGTAGGGAAGCAGGCCCACCACCAGAAAGGCGGCGGTCAGGGGGCCAAGGAGGCCGTGTCCGAAGCGCAGGTAGAGGAAGTCGGCCCAGGAGGTGAGACGGTGGGCGCGGGCCAGGGAGAGCAGTTTTTCGTGAAGAAACGGCCAGAGGAGGAGGACCAGGGTGGGCCCCAGGTAGATGGGGAGGAAGCTGGCTCCCTCCATGGCCGCCCAGCCCACGCTTCCCATAAAGGTCCAGGCGGTGGCGTAGACCGCCAGGGAGAGGGTGTACGCCCAGGGGCTTTGGACCAAAAAGCGTCCCCGCCCTTCCCCCAGGAGGGCCACCAGGAAGAGGAGGCCCAAGTAGAGGAAAAGGCTCAGGAGGAGAAGGAAGGGGTTCATGGTCGGCGGAACAGGAGGTAGGCCAAAAGCACCACCAGGCCCCAGGAGCCGTAGAGGTAGAGGTAAAGGGGGGGAAGCCCCCAGGGCCCCAGGGGGCTGGGGAAGACCAGGCTTACGGGGAAGAGGAAAAGGAAAAGGGCCAGGAGGAAAAGGGCGAAGGACCTCTCCTTCATCGCAGCTGGAAGCGGCTTGCGGTGCTTTCCTGCATCTCGGCGATGGCCCGGAAGCCCTCGAGGGCCTTCCGCCGTTCCCCTGGGGACAGGCTGGACCAAAGCACCCGGTTGCTCACCTCTCCACCCCGCTCCAGGGCCCGTAGCTGGTGTTTCAGGCGCAGGGCGAAGAAGAAACGGAAGGCCTCCTCGAGGCGTTCCGCTCCCTCTTGGCTTAGGGTGCCTCCCTCCGCCGCCGCCTTAAGCCTTTCCACCGTGCCCTTGGCCGGGCTTCCCGCCATGAGGGCATAAAGCCGGGCCAGGGCCACGATGGGGGCGAGGGCGTGGCGCTTGAGATCCACAAAGCCCTCCTCCGTGCGCACCCTTCCAAAAAGGCCCAAGGGAGGACGGAACTCCAGGCTGGCCTGGGCCAGGTGGTAAAGGAAGACCCCCTTCCGGCTCCCCTCCAGGATGGTTTCCTCTAGGGGCTTTAGGGAAAGGCTCCCCGCCGCCTTGCGCAGGTCAAAGAAGATCTGGGTTTCCAGGAGGGCCTGGGGCTCGGGGGCCTCCATCCAGCGGCGGAAGGTTTCCTGCCATTCCGGTAGGGTCTTGCGCCAGCGGGTGGCCATGTACCCTCCCTTGCACTCCGGGATCCCGGCCCGGATCAGCCCCCCCACCACGTGCTCCGCCAGGGCTTGGAAGTAGGCCTCATGGCCATCGCTTTCCAGCACCAAGGCGTTGTCCTGGTCCGTCAGAAGGGCTTGCTCCCGCCTCCCCTCCGAGCCTAAGACCAGAAAGGCGTAGGCCACGGGAGGGGGGCCTAAGGCGGCCTCTACCTCTCTCACCAGGCGGCGGATGAGGGCGTCGTTGAGGGAGGCCACCACCCGGCCGATCTCCACCCCGCCCAAGCCCCTTTGGAAGAGGCCTTCCACCAAGGAGGCCACCTCGAGGCTATACCGCTCCAGCTCCAGCCTCTCGATCCGCCTCAGGAGGAGGAGGGGGCTTTGGGCCTGGTTCAGAAGGAGGTCGGTGTGGGTGACCACCCCCACCACCCGTTCCCCTTCCGTGAGGGGCAGGTGGTGGATGCCCCGCTCCACCATGGCGGCCAGGGCCTCGTAGATGGGGGTTTCCGCGGGGAGGGAGAAGAGGGGAGAGGTCATCACCTCCCCCACGGGGGTGGAAGGGGGGCGGCCCTCGGCCAGGACCCGGTTTCTCAGGTCGCGGTCGGTGAGGATGCCCGGGGGCTCGCCTTCCACCAGGAGGCTGGAGATGCCTTCCTGGCGCATCCTCCTGGCCGCTTCCTCCACGGTGGCGGAAGGCGGGATAAAGGCGGGCGGGCGGCGTACCAGCTGGCCCACCGGCGAGAAGAGGGAGGGGGCTGGGGCCAGCCTGAGCCGGACCCGTTCCACCAGGCCCTGGCCGAAAAAGCGGGCTACATCTGGATAGGCCAGAAGCCTTTGGAAGGCCTCCTTGGGAAAGGCCAGGACCTTAACGGGCGTTTTGGCCACCACGCTTAGGGAAGGAGGCTCCCCGGAGAGGAGGGAGGGGAAGCCGAAAAACTCCCCCGCCTCGAGGGTCCCTACCTCTTCTTCCCCATCCAGGAGGGCCACGGTTCCCTCCAGGAGCAGGTACAGGGCCTGCGCGGGCTCGCCCCCCTGGTCCAGGAGAAAGGTGCCAGGGGGATGTTCTTCCGCCCGGGCTTCCTTCAGCAGGGCTTCCCGTTCAGCCTCGGGAAGGGCGTTTAGGGGTGGAAGGGTTCTGGGATCCATACTCCGGGGTCAGCCAGGCCAGGAGGGGAACCAGGAGGTGAAGGGCCACCTGGGCCTGCAGGAGGATCAGAAGGCCAATGCCCAGCATGAAGGCCGGGGGGAGAAGCACCACCAGGCGGATCACCCGGCCTATCCCCGGCTCGGGTAAGGGCCAGATGCGGTGGTAAAGGATCCCAAGCCCCACCCCGACACCGGCTCCCAGGGCGATCTGGAGCAGGGTAACCGGGGTGGGGAAGGGAAGGCCCAGGAGGTAGTGGCCCGTGAGGTAGAAGCCGAAGAACACCACCAGGCTTCCCAGGTAAAACCGCAGGTAATGGAGCATGAGGATAGTTTAAGGGGGGCAGAAGCCCCCCTCGTGGTCTAGTGCTCCGCAGCCTGCCCTGCGCCTTTGGGGATGCGGATATCCTCCACCAGGTGCTGGATGTGCTCAGGGGGTGGGGGCGTGGCCCGGGAAACCACGTAGGCCACCACGAAGTTCAGGATCATCCCGATGACGCCCACCCCTTCGGCGCTGATGCCGAAGAGGTTCGGGATCACCGGGGCCGGGGCCCCGAAGATCTGGGGTGCCCGCATCATCCCGATCATGACCGCGGTGAAGATGAGGCCCACCAGGATGCCGGCGATGGCCCCCTCCCGGTTCATCCGCTTGTCAAAGATGCCCAGCAGGATGGCGGGGAAGAGGCTCGCCGCCGCCAGACCGAAGGCGAAGGCCACCACCTGGGCCACGAAGCCCGGCGGGTTCACCCCGAAGTACCCGGCCAGGATCACCGCCAGGAGGATCACGATGCGGCCCGCCAGAAGGCGCTGGGCCTCGGTGGCGTTGGGACGGAAGATGCGGTAGTAGATGTCGTGGGAGATGGCGCTGGACATGGCCAAAAGCAGGCCCGCAGCCGTGGAGAGGGCGGCTGCCAGACCGCCCGCTGCCACCAAGGCGATGACCCACGGGGCCAGCTTGGCCACCTCCGGCGTGGAGAGCACGATGATGTCGTTATCGATGTGAACCTCGTTCTTGCTCTTCTCGTCGGGGGTGTTGAAGTCCGGCTTACCGCCCTTTAAGGCGAAGGCCCGGCCCGGGGCTACGGTGATCTTCCCGTCCCCATCCTTATCCACGAAGGCCAGCAGCTTGGTCTTCTCCCACTTGGCCACCCAGTCGATCTGGCGCACTTCCTCCAGGGTCTTGCCGTGCAGGGTGCTGATGAGGTTGTAGCGGGCGAAGGCGGCAAGCGCCGGGGCCGTGGTGTAGAGGAGGGCGATGAAGAGCAAGGCCCAACCAGCGGAGTAGCGGGCGGAGCGGACGTCGGGCACGGTGTAGAAGCGGATGATCACGTGGGGAAGCCCGGCCGTACCCACCATCAGGGCCAGGGTGATGGCCAGGATGTCGATCATGGGCTTGCCCTGGAAGGGCTTGGTGTACTCGGTGAAGCCCAGGTCCACCTGGATCTGGTTCAGGCGGCTCACCAGGTCGCTGAAGGTGAAGGCCAGCTGGGGAATGGGGTTGCCGGTGAGGACGTTGGCGATGGCGATGGCCGGGATCAGGTAGGCGATGATCAGGACCGTGTACTGGGCCACCTGGGTCCAGGTGATTCCCTTCATGCCGCCCAGCACCGCAAAGAAGGCCACCACCGCCACGCCGATGATGACCCCGGTGGCGATGTCCACCTGCAGGAAGCGGCTGAACACGATGCCCACACCCCGCATCTGCCCGGCCACGTAGGTGAGGGAGATGAAGATGGTGGCGATGGCGGCCACGGCGCGGGCGGTGTGGGAGTAGTAGCGGTCGCCGATGAAGTCGGGCACCGTGTACTTCCCGTACTTGCGCAAGTAGGGAGCCAGAAGCAGGGCCAGGAGCACATAGCCCCCCGTCCAGCCCATGAGGTAGACGGCGCCGTCATACCCCATGAAGGAGATGAGGCCCGCCATGGAGATGAAGCTGGCGGCGGACATCCAGTCGGCGGCGGTGGCGGCTCCGTTGGCGATGGCGGGCACGCCGCGGCCGGCCACGTAGAAGCCTGCGGTTTCCCGAACCCGGCTGGCGTAGCCGATGTAGATGTAAAGGGCAAAGGTGAGGCCCACAAGGAGATAGGTCCAGACTTCAACGCTCATGCTCTTCCTCCTACTCGTGCACGTCGTACTGGCGGTCCAGCTGGTCCATCTTCCAGGCGTAGTAGAAGATCAGGATGACGAAGACGTAGATGCTTCCCTGCTGGGCGAACCAGAACCCCAAGGGAAGTCCCCCTAGGCGGATGCCGTTTAAGGGCTCCACCAGGAGGATGCCGAAGACGTACGAAACCAAAGCCCACACGATGAGCAGGTTTCGTATGAGGGATACGTTGGCCTTCCAGTACCCTTCCAGCTTGCTCATAACTCCCTCCCCCGCTAGGGAAGCGCCCTGTGCGCTCCTTTTTTGCCTCCCTCGCGGTTAGGGGCAATCTTAGGGAAGGATGAAGGGGGTGTCAAGAAACGTTAACTTTGCGGGTATGCGCAAAAGGGGGGGTTTTCTCGGTGAGAAAAAGGGGCTGGGGTGTTCCCAGCCCCGAAGGTAAGGTGGGGCTACTCCTCGAGGGTGGAGAGATCCCCGGGGTCCTTGCCCAGCTCCTGGGCCTTGAGGAGGCGGCGCAGGATCTTGCCCGAGCGGGTCTTGGGAAGCTTGTCCAGGAAGACGATCTCGGAAGGGGTGGCGATGGGACCCAGCTCCCGGCGCACGTGGGCGATGAGGCTTTCCTTAAGCTCCTCCGAGGGAGTCTGGCCTAGCCGGAGCACCACGAAGGCCTTGATGGCCTCCCCCTTCAAGGGGTCGGGCACCCCGATCACCGCCGCCTCGGCCACCGCAGGATGGGAAACCAAGGCGCTTTCCACATCGGCGGTGCCGATGCGGTGGCCCGCCACGTTCAGGACGTCGTCCGCCCGGCCCAGAACGCTGAAGTAACCCTCCTCGTCCTTGCTGGCCACATCGCCGGCCACGTAGACGTTCCCCGGCACCTCCCGCCAGTACTGGAGGTAGCGGTCGTGGTTGCCCCAGACGGTGCGCATCATGTGGGGGAAGGGGCGCTTCAGGACGAGAAGCCCTCCTTGCCCCGGGGGGACCGGCCTGCCCTCCTCGTCCACCACCTCCGCCTCCACCCCCGGCAGGGCCACCCCGGCGAAGCCGGGTTTGGCCGGGAGGACCAGGGGGGTGCCCAGGGTGGGCCCGCCCAGCTCCGTCTGCCACCAGTTGTCGGCCACAAACCCCCGCCGACCCCCATCCACCAGGTGCTGGTAAGCCCAGCGCAGGGCCTCGGGGTTTAAGGGTTCCCCGGCCACGGCGATGAGGCGCAGGGAGGAAAGGTCGTATCGGGCAGGCCACTCGGGGCCGAACTTCATGAAAAGGCGCACCGCGGTGGGGGCGGTGAACATCACGTTTACCCGGTAGCGCTCCACCACCTGCCAGAAGGCCCCGGGGTCGGGGTAGTCGGGGGCTCCTTCCCGGAGGAGGCTGGTGACTCCCTCCAGGAGGGGGGCGTAGACGATGTAGGAGTGGCCCACGATCCAGCCGATGTCGCTGGTGGTCCAGAAGACGTCGTCGTCCTTCACGTCAAAGAAGGTGCGCAGGTGGTAGGTGGTGCCCACCACGTACCCCCCGTGGACGTGGACCACGCCTTTGGGCTTTCCCGTGGAGCCGGAGGTGTAGAGGATGAAGAGGGGGTGCTCGGCGTCCACCATCTCTGCCCGCGCCTCCGGTGGGCTTCCCCAGAGGATTTCCTGGAAGTCGTAATGCCCCTCGGGAAGCTCCGCCTGGAAGGCCCGCTGGAACCAGACCACCTGGAGGGGCAGGTCCTTGATGGCCTCCTCTACGATGGAGCGGAGGTCTACTCCCTTTCCCCTCCGGTAGCTCACATCCCCGGCGATGAGGAGCTTGGCCCCGGCGTCCAGGATGCGTTCCCGCAGGGCGCTCACCCCAAGCCCAGCGTAGACCACGCTGTGGATGGCCCCCAGGTAGGCGGTGGCCAGCATGGCCAGGATGCCCTCGAGGGTTAAGGGCATATAGATGACCACTCGGTCCCCCTTCTCTACCCCAAGGCGCCTAAGCCCCGTGGCCAGGCGGCGCACCCGGTCCGAGAGCTCCCCGTAGGTGAGCTTTTCCTCCCGGCCGTCCTCGGAGAGGTAGAGGAGGGCCACCTTGTTCCTGAGACCCCTTTCCACATTGCGTTCCAGGGCGTTGTAGACGGCGTTGGTGGTGCCTCCCAAGAACCAGCGGTGCTCGGGAAGGTTCCACTCCAGCACCTTTTCAAAGGGCTTCTCCCAGTAGAACCTCCGGGCCCATTCGCCCCAGAAGCCCTCGAGGTCCTCGAGGCTTCGCCGGTACTCTTCAGGGAAATTCTGGAGATTCGCCCTAAGGCGCACCTCCTCCGGGGCCCAAAGCCGCTCTTCCGCCTTAAGAAGCTTTTGCACCGCCATACTCCTCCTCCAATGCCGAGACATCCCCAGGGTCTACGCCCAGGAGTTCTGCCTTTAGAAGCCGCCTAAGGATCTTGCCGCTTCGGGTACGGGGCAGGCGTTCCACGAAGACGATCCGGGGCGGGGGAACCGGCCCCAGATGCCGCAGGAGGTGGGCCTTGATCTTCTCGGCCAGGAGGGCCTTGAGCTCCTCGGGTACCTCCTTCTTGGGGACCGCAAAGACCACGATTTCCTCGCCTTCCTCCCCGGGGATCCCGATGGCGGCTGCCTCCGCCACCTGGGGGTGGGTGAGGGCGGCCGCCTCCACCTCGGCGGTGCCGAGCCGGGCCTCCCCCACCTTGATGACCTCCTCGGAGCGGCCCAGGATGCGGAAGTAGCCTTCCTCGTCCCAGGTGGCAAGGTCACCGGTCCAGTAGAGACCCCCTTTCCAGGGGCTTTCCCCCCCGAGCAGGTCCACCATATGGGAGGGCCCTGCCCTAAGGAGGACCAGGTGGCCCTTGGCTCCAGGAGGTAGGATGCGGCCTTCAGCGTCCACCACCCGGGCTTCCACCCCGGGCAAAGGCACCCCCACGAAGCCGGGTTTGGCCGGCAGGGTGAGGGGTGTGGCCAGGGCAGGGGCTCCCAGCTCGGTCTGCCACCAGTTGTCCAGGGGCCAGGCCAGGTTCTCCCGGGTCCAGCGCCACACCTCGGGGGCCAGGGCCTCCCCCACGCTCCCCACCAGGCGCAAGGAGGTGGGCCGGGCCTCCCCGTGGCGACGAAGGGTGCGGAGCACCGTGGGGGAGGTGAGGAGCACGTCCACTCCGAACCGCTTAAGCCTTTCGTAGAAGGCGGCGGGGTTGGGGTGGTCCGGCCGGTCCTCCACCAGGAGGCTGGTGCCCCCCAGGAAGAGCGGGGCGTACAGGCCGAAGGAATGCCCCACCACCCAGAAGAGGTCGGCGGTGGTGTGGAAGACCTCTCCCGGTTTCAGGTCAAAGAGGTAGCGGAGGGCCCAGCTTACCCCCACCATGTACCCGCCGTGGCCGTGGACCACTCCCTTGGGCCTGCCCGTGGAGCCCGAGGTGTGGAGGATGAAGAGGGGATGCTGGGCGGGAACGGGGACGGCGTCCGCGGGCTTTCCCTCCGAGGCCCTTTCCAGAAACTCCGTGGTGCCCCGGGTGTGCCAGAGCACGGGAAGATCCAGGCCCGAAAGGGCTGCCTCCACCACCGGCCTTAAGGGGACGAGCTGGCCCCGGCGGAAGTAGCCGTCGGCGGCCACCAGAAGGCGGGCCTGGCTTTGGAGAAGCCGCTCCCTCAAGGCTTCCGGGCCCAGGCCCACGGGCAGGGCCACGTGCACCGCCCCAATCCGCGCCAGGGCCAGGAGGCTCAAGGCAGCCTCCAGCCCCGTGGGCAGGTAGAGGGCCACCCGGTCTCCCCGCTTCACCCCCAGGTTCTGGAAGACCCCGGCAAGGCGGCTGGAGAGGTCCAAAAGTTCCCGGTAGGTCCACTTTTCCAGGTGCCCATCCCCATCCAGGGTGATGAGGGCCACCTGCTGGGCCTTTTCGGGCAGGTGGCGGTCTAAGGCGTTTAAGGCGGCGTTGGTGCGCCCTCCGCTGAACCAAGTGTGGGTGGCAGAGTCATAGACCCTTCCCCAGGGGGTTTCCCAGTGGAACTCCCGGGCGAAGCTGCCGAAAAAGCTTTCGGGATCCTCGAGGCTTGCCTGGTAGGCCCCGGGGTAGTCCCGCAGGTTGGCCCTTTCCTTAAGGGCGCAAGGGGGTTCCACCACCTCCACCTGCAGGCTTGGCTCCAGGGGAGGAGCCAGGCTGGGGGGCTCGGGGGGGCGCAGGTGGGCGGACACCTGGGCCACCTCGGAAAGGGCCCGGGCCAGGCGGCCGAAGGCGAAGGGGAAGCGCCGGGTGGGCACCACCACCCCCAAAGCCCCCAGAAGCTCCCCTCCCGGGCCGAAAAGGGGAGCCGCTAGGGCCGAAAGGCCCAGGGCGTACTCCTCCATCTCCGCCGCCAGGCCCGATTCCCGGACCCGGGTGAGTTCCGCCTCGAGGGCCAAGGGATCTGTCAGGGTGTAGGGGGTTCTGGGGACGAGGGGGGGTAGGGGCAGGGCTCCGTAGGCCAGGAGGACCTTGCCCAGGGCCAGGGCGTGGACCTCCTCCGGCAGGGTGTCCCCCAGGGGATGGGGCTGGCCCTGGCGCCCCCGGGTTTTGAGCCGGATCCCTTCCGGGGTCAGAAGGGCCAGGTAGCACCGCTCCCGGGTGCGGAGGTAGAGTTCCTCCAGGGCCTCCTCGAGGGGTGTGGTTTCCAGCCGGAGGGGCTTGGCCTGGCCCAGGCGATACCCCCGCTCCGTCTTCACCGCAAAGCCCTCCTCCGCCAGGCTGTTCAAAAGCGCATAGGCGGTGGAGAGGCTCTTCCCCAGGAGGCGGGCCACCTCCTTCACCTCCACCCCTTCCGGGTGCTCGGCCAGGTAGGCCAGGATGCGCAGGGCTGCCTGGACCGTGGAGAGGCTCCTCTTCCTGGCCATTTGCGTCCATATTCCGTAGGCTAGGCCCCACCTGTCAAGAAAAGGGAGGTTTGGCAAATGGTGAAAAACCCCCTTTTTCTTGACCCCGCCCGGGGGCCAGCCTATCCTTAGAGGCCAAGGGAGGGTATATGGACCGGATCGAAGGCGTTCTCAAGGAGGAGCGGGTCTTCTACCCCAGCGAGGAGTTCCGGAGCAAGGCCCACATCAAGAGCGAGGAGGAGTACCAGCGCCTGTACGAGGAAAGCCTGAAGGACCCCGAGGGCTTCTGGGGACGGGTGGCCTCCGAGCTCCACTGGTTCGAACCCTGGCAGAAGGTGCTGGAGGGTGACCTGCCCCACGCCAAGTGGTTCGTGGGGGGCAAGACCAACCTGTCCTACAACGCCCTGGACCGCCATGTCCAAACCTGGCGGCGCAACAAGGCGGCCCTCATCTGGGAGGGGGAGCCAGGGGAGGAAAGGGTCTTGACCTACCACGACCTCTGGCGGGAGGTGCAGAAGTTCGCCAACGTCCTGAAGCGCCTGGGCGTCAAGAAGGGGGACCGGGTCACCATCTACCTGCCCATGATCCCCGAGGCTGCCATCGCCATGCTGGCCTGCACCCGCATCGGGGCCATCCACTCCGTGGTCTTCGGTGGTTTCTCCAGTGGGGCCTTGGCCGAGCGCATCCGGGATGCCGAGGCCAAGGTGCTCATCACCGCCGACGGGGGCTACCGCCGGGGCCAGGTGGTACCCCTGAAGCAGAACGCCGACGAGGCCCTTAAGGAGGTTTCCACCGTGGAGCACGTGGTGGTGGTGCGGCGCACCGGGGAGGAGGTGCCCTGGACCCCGGGCCGGGACCACTGGTGGCACGAGCTCATGGAGGCGGTTTCCGACCGGGCGGAGGCGGAGCCCATGGAGGCGGAGGAGCCCCTTTTCATCCTCTACACCTCGGGTTCCACCGGGAAGCCCAAGGGAGTCCTGCACACCCTGGGCGGCTACATGACCTACGTCTACCTCACCACCAAGCTGGTCTTTGACCTTAAGGACGAGGATGTCTACTGGTGCACCGCCGACGTGGGCTGGATCACTGGCCACTCCTACGTGGTCTATGGGCCCCTTCTGAACGGGGCCACCACGGTGATGTACGAGGGAGCTCCCAACTGGCCCGAGCCCGACCGCTTCTGGCAGATCGTGGACAAGTACGGGGTGAACATCCTTTACACCGCTCCCACCGCCATCCGGGCCTTCATGAAGTGGGGCGAGGGTTGGCCCTTGAAGCACCGGCTGGATTCCTTGCGCCTTTTGGGCACTGTGGGGGAGCCCATCAACCCCGAGGCCTGGCTCTGGTACTACCAGGTGATCGGGAAGGGCCGTTGTCCCATCGTGGACACCTGGTGGCAGACGGAAACCGGGGGCATCATGATCACCACCCTGCCCGGGGCGCATCCCATGAAGCCTGGGCATGCGGGGAAGCCCTTCTTCGGGGTGAAGCCGGAGATCCTGGACTCCGAGCACAAGCCGGTGGAGAATCCCGACGAGGGCGGGCACCTTTGCATCACCCGTCCCTGGCCCAGCATGCTCCGCACCGTCTGGGGGGATCCCAACCGCTTCCTGCAGCAGTACTTCAGCCAGCACCCCGGCAACTACTTCACCGGGGATGGGGCCCGTCGGGATAAGGATGGCTACTACCTGATCCTGGGCCGGGTGGACGACGTTCTGAACGTGGCTGGGCACCGGCTCGGCACCATGGAGATCGAATCCGCTTTGGTGGCGCACCCCGCGGTGGCCGAGGCGGCGGTGGTGGGCCGGCCCGACCCCTTGAAGGGAGAGGCCATCGTGGCCTTCGTGACCCTGAAGGAAGGGCATGCTCCTTCTGATACCTTGCGGGACGAGCTCAAGGCCCATGTGGCCAAGGTGATCGGGCCCATTGCCCGCCCGGACGAGGTGCGTTTCACGGACGCCCTGCCCAAGACCCGCTCCGGCAAGATCATGCGCCGCCTCCTGAGGCAGATCGCCGCCGGGGAGCAGGAGATCAAGGGGGATACCTCCACCCTCGAGGACCGCTCGGTGGTGGAGCGCCTCAGGCAAGGGGCCTAACCCTGGGAAAAGGGGAGGGGCCGGGTTTCCCCGGCCCCTTGTTATGCCACCCTACCCTGGCTCTCGCCAGCGTGGGGTCCCCGGCAGATCCCTGGCCCAGGCGATTGCCTTGGATTTCCGCAGGGTGCGGCGTTGCGGGGAAGGTGTGGGTTTGGGCTAGGCTACCCGGCTGGGCTCTTGTGGACATGCACTACCTTCCAGCCCTCGGGAAAGCGCACCGCCACCCGGCTTTCGTTCACCGCCCGGTGCTTTAGCTCCCCTTCTTCCTCCACGGTGAGGAGCAGGGTGTAGGTGAAGATGGCCACGTCCCCGTAACGCTGAAGGCGCTTTTCCAGGAGGTCTAAACGGTGAGGCCTTCCCGAGGTGGCCCAGTTGTGCTCGATCATGAAGCGGTGGAAGGCCAGGCCGTCCAGGCGGTGGGGGGTCACAAACCACTCGTAAAGGGAAAGGTCGGGATGGGTGGTGGCCTCGTACGTGGCCCAATCCCCTTGGTAGATGCTGGCCAGATGCTTTTCCAAAAACTCCCAAAGCTGGGCCTCGGTTTCCATGCCTCACCTCCCGGGCTGGTACTCCCCCCACTCCTCCCTCAGCACCCCACAGACCTCCCCCAGGGTGGCCCGGCGGCGGAAGGCCTCCAGCACGTAGGGGAAAAGGTTCTCGCTTCCCCGGGCCGCCTGTCGGAGGTTTTCCAGGCCAAGCCGGACGCTTTCCCCGTCCCGTCGGGCTTTGAAGGCGGCCAGTTCCCGCTTGCGTTTCTCGTGCAACTCGGGGTCTATGCGCTGCACGGGGGTGGGCTCGTTCAGGGGGCTATGGGGATCGGCGAAGCGGTTCACCCCCACGATGACCCGCTTGCCCTCCTCCACTTCCTTCTGGAACTGCCAGGCGGACTCCTCTATGGCCCGGCTGAAGTACCCCGCCTCCACCGCGGCCACCGCTCCTCCTAGGGCGTCGATCTCCCGGATAAGCCTTTCCGCTTCCTTCTCCAGATGGTCCGTGAGGTGCTCCACGTAAAAGCTTCCCCCCAAGGGGTCTATGGCCCGGGTGACCCCGCTTTCAAAGGCCAGGATCTGCTGGGTGCGCAGGGCGAGGAGGGCGCTTTTTTCCGTGGGAAGGCCCAGGGCTTCGTCGTAGGCGTTGGTGTGGAGGCTCTGGGTGCCGCCCAGCACCGCCGCCAGGGCCTGGTAGGCGGTGCGCACCACGTTGTTTAAGGGTTCCTGGGCGGTGAGGGTGGAGCCTCCCGTTTGCGTGTGGAAGCGGAGCATCCAGCTTCTCGGGTCCTTGGCCCCGAACTCCTCCCGCATGATGCGGGCCCAAAGCCTCCTGGCGGCCCGGAACTTGGCGGCTTCCTCAAAGATGTCCCCGTGGGCGGCGAAGAAGAAGGAGAGCCTGGGGGCGAACTCGTCCACCTTAAGGCCCCGTTCCAGGGCCGCCTTCACGTAGGCCTTGCCATCCGCCAGGGTGAAGGCGATCTCCTGGGCGGCGGTGGAGCCCGCCTCGCGGATGTGGTAGCCGGAGATGGAGATGGTGTTGAAGCGGGGCACACGCCGGGCGCAGAACTCAAAGATATCGGTCACCAGGCGCATGGAGGGGCCAGGGGGATAGATGTAGGTGCCGCGGGCGAAGTACTCCTTGAGGATGTCGTTCTGCACGGTGCCCGACACCTTGTCCCAGGTAACCCCCTGTTCCTCCGCCACCAGGAGGTAGAGGGCCAGGAGCATCATGGCGGGGGCATTGATGGTCATGCTGGTGGAGACCCGGTCCAGGGGGATGCCGTCGAAGAGCTTTCGCATGTCCTCGAGGGTGGCGATGGACACCCCCACCCGGCCCACCTCCCCCACGCTCATGGGGTGGTCGGGATCCAGGCCCAGCTGGGTGGGGAGGTCAAAGGCCACGCTCAGGCCCGTCTGGCCCTGGGACAGGAGGTATCGGTAGCGGGCGTTGGACTCCTCCGCGGTGGAGAAGCCCGCATACTGCCGCATGGTCCAGAGCCTGTCCAGGTACATCCGAGGGTAGATGCCCCGGGTAAAGGGGTACTCCCCGGGGCGGCCCAGCCTTTCCCGGTAGCCTTCGGGTAGGGACTCAAAGAGACCTTCCATGCCTTAGTTTTACAGGAAAACGCGGACCAGGAGGAGGAAGAGGAAGAGCACCCCGAGCACCAGGAAAAGGGGCGGCAACAGGAGGCTGTAGACCGCCAGCACGAGGGCCAGGAAGTCCTTCCAGTCGGGTGGGATGCCGTCCTTCATCCTTCCCTAGGATATTCTTTCCCGAGGTCCAGGGCTACCCTTGGCCTCGGCATCCATGGCTTTACCGGTACATAGCTATGCCGTTTTTTGCTAGCATTGGGCCATGGCCCTGTCCAAGAACACCCGCAAGGTGCTCAAGGTGCTGGCGCGGCGCGGGGCACCGGAGGTGCTCTTCGCCTTAAGCCGGGGAACCTCCCGCTTCTCCGACCTGGAGTCCTTCCTGGGCCTTTCCCCCCGCACCTTGGCGGAGCGGCTTCGGGAGCTTAACCTCTTGGGCTTCGTGCAGCGGCAGGCTTACCCCGAGGTTCCCCCCCGGGTAGAATACCTCTTGACCCCGCGGGGCAAGCGGGCTTTGGATTTCCTGAACGAATTGGATGAGATACTGGATATGGTGCAGGAGGGGAAGCGGTGAAAGCGAAAGCCATCCTGGTGACATCGGGTAAGGGTGGGGTGGGGAAGACCACCACCACCGCCAACCTGGGGGCGGCCTTGGCCAAACTGGGGGAGAAGGTGGCGGTGGTGGACGTGGACGTGGGCCTCCGGAACCTGGATGTGGTCATGGGCCTCGAGGGGCGGGTGGTCTTCGACTTGATCGACGTGCTGGAGGGGCGGGCCAAGGTGCGCCAGGCCCTGATCCGGGATAAGCGCATAGAAAACCTCTTTCTCCTCCCCGCTTCCCAGACCAAGGACAAGGAGGCCCTGGACCCCGCAAAGTTCCGGGAGCTGGTCCACCAGCTTTTGACGGAGGAGGGGTTTGACCGGGTGCTCATAGACTCCCCCGCCGGCATCGAGAAGGGTTTCCAGACCGCTGCCACCCCGGCGGAAGGGGCCTTGGTGGTGGTGAACCCGGAGGTTTCCAGCGTGCGCGACGCCGACCGCATCATCGGCCTCCTCGAGGCCCGGGAGATCCGGGAGAACTTCCTCATCATCAACCGCTTGCGGCCCAAGATGGTGGCCCGGGGGGATATGCTCTCCGTGGAGGACGTGGTGGAGATCCTGGGGCTTAAGCCCATCGGCATCATCCCGGAGGACGAGCAGGTGCTCATCTCCACCAACCAGGGCGAGCCTTTGGTGCTGAAGGGTACAAGCCCCGCTGCCGTCGCCTACATGGACACCGCCCGCCGCATTAAGGGTGAGGAGGTGCCCTTCCGCAACATGGAGGAGGCCCAGGGGCTTCTGTCGGTAATCCGCAGGCTCTTCGGAGGTCGCTGATGTGGTGGCGCAAACGGAGCAAGGAAAAGGCCAAGGAAAGGCTCAAGCTGGTCCTGGCCTACGACCGGGCCAAGCTTTCCCCGGGCCTGGTGGAGAGCTTGAAGCGGGACCTTCTGGAGGTGTTGCGCCGCTACTTCCCCGCCCAGGAGGAGGTCAATGTGGCCCTGGAGGAGCGGGGAGAAAAGATGGTGTTGATCGCCGATATCCCCTTGCGGTAGCCCCTCATGGTTCTAAGGCGTCCGAACCTTCTGGCCTACGACTGGGGTTTAATCCTCCTGACCCTGGCCATAACCGTTTTAGGTTTGTTTAACCTCCGAAGCGCCGCTCCCGACCCAGCCCTCGTGAATCGCCAGCTTGTGGCCTTCCTCCTGGGCCTCCTCCTGGCGGTGGGGGTGCAGTTCCTCCCCCGCCGCACCGTCTTCGCCCTGGCCTACCCCCTTTACGCCCTTTCCCTTCTCCTTTTGGTGGCCGTCTTGGCCTTCGGCCGGGAGATCAACGGGGCCAAGGCCTGGTTTGTGCTGGGTCCCTTGCAGTTCCAGCCCCTGGAGCTGGCCAAGCTGGGCTTGATCCTGGCCTTTGCCCGGCTCCTCGAGGGCCGGGAGGTGCGCCGGGTGTGGGATTACTTTCTGCCCGGGCTCCTGACGGCTCCCGTGGTCCTCCTCCTCCTCCTCCAGCCGGATCTGGGGGGGAGCCTGGTGGTGCTCTTCGGCGTCTTTAGCGTCTTGTTCGTGCGGGGCCTGCCCTGGAAGCACCTCTTGGTGGGCCTTCTCGCCCTGGCCATCCTGGTGCCCACCGTGGTCTGGCCCAACCTCAAGCCCTACCAGCGGGAGCGGGTCCTCATCGTTTTGGATCCCTACCGGGATCCCCTGGGCCAGGGCTTCCAGGTGATCCAGTCCACCATCGCCATCGGCTCGGGAGGGCTCTTCGGCAAGGGGTATGGCCAGGGTACCCAGACCCAGCTGGGCTTCGTCCCCTTCCGCCACACGGACTTCGTCTTCGCCGTCTTTGCCGAGGAGTGGGGGTTTGTGGGCTCCGTGGCCCTCCTTGGGCTCTATGCCCTCCTTCTGGTGCGCCTTCTTGGCATGGCCCTGGAGTGCCCGCGCCTTTCCGACCGCCTGTTCCTGGCCGGGGTAGGGGGGATGCTGGGCTTCCAGGTGCTGGTGAACCTGGGGGTGGCGTTGGGGGTGATGCCGGTGACCGGGCTGACCCTTCCCCTTTTTTCCTACGGGGGTTCCAGCCTCATGGCCACCCTGCTCTCCTTGGGCCTGGTCCTCTTGGTGCACCGGGACCGGGCGGCTCCCTAAAGGCTTGAGCCCGGGGGCCACTCCCCCTAAACTGGGCCCCGTGGCCGGGGAAGTGCTGGTTCGCCTCATGGGGGTGCGGAAGGGTTTTGGCGGGGTGGTGGCCCTGGATGGCGTGGACCTCGAGGTCAAGCGGGGAGAGTTCTTCAGCCTTTTGGGGCCTTCGGGGTGCGGAAAGACCACCCTCCTCAGGCTTCTGGCCGGGTTTGACACCCCGGATGCGGGGCGGATCGAGATCGCCGGGAAGGACATGACCGGGGTTCCCCCCTATGCCCGCCCCGTGAACACCGTCTTTCAGAACTACGCCCTCTTTCCCCACATGACCGTGGAGGGAAACGTGGCCTTTGGCCTCCGCATGAAGGGGCTTCCCGCAGGAGAGGTTCGCAAAAAGGTAGCCTGGGCCCTGGAGCTGGTGGATCTTCTAGGCCTGGAGAAACGCTACCCCCGGGAGCTTTCCGGCGGGCAGAAGCAGCGGGTGGCCTTGGCCCGGGCCCTGGTGCTGGAGCCGGAGGTGCTCCTATTGGACGAGCCCCTTTCCGCCTTGGACCTGAAGCTCCGCCAGGAGCTTAGGGTGGAGCTCATGCAGCTTCAGCGGAGGCTTGGCACCACCTTCATCTTCGTCACCCACGACCAGGAGGAGGCCCTGGTCATGTCCGACCGGATTGCGGTGATGCGCTCGGGGAGGATTGAGCAGGTGGGCCTTCCCGACGAGGTATACGAGCGGCCCAGAAACCGCTTCGTGGCGGATTTCCTGGGCCGTTCCAACTTCCTCCCCGCAAGGCCCCACCCAGGAGGGGCGGAAACCCCCCTTGGGGTTTTGCGCTTGAAGGAGCCCCTTTCGCGGGAAGCCCACCTGGTGATCCGGCCGGAGAAGATCCGCCTTTACCCGGTGGGCAACGGGGCTCCCGCCCGGGAAAACCTGGTGCGGGCCAGGGTGGAGGAGATCGTCTACACGGGAGCGGAGAACCAGTACTACCTGCGGGCGGGGGAGGTGCGGCTTTTGGCCTATACCCTGAACCAGGACCTGCAGGAGCCTGGGGCCGAGGAGTTCGCCTACGGGGAGGAGGTTTTCTGTTACCTTCCCCCAGAGAACCTGGTGGTGGTCCATGAATGAGGCGGCTACTCCGTGGCAGCGCGCCTTCCGGGTCCTGGTTACCGTGGGCCCTGGGGGCCTTTGGCTTTTGGTCTTCGTCCTTCTTCCTACGCTTCTGGTCCTTATGGCCTCCTTCCTCACCCGGGGGCCCTATGGGGAACTCACCGGGCCCTGGGGCTTCCACAACTACGCCAAGCTCCCCCACCCCGTTTACCTCGAGGCCTTCGCCCAAAGCCTTCTCGTGGGGGTCCTGGCCACCTTGATCTCCGCCTTGCTGGGTTATCCCCTGGCCTTCTACATCGCCCGCCATCCCCGGCGGGACCTCCTCCTTTTCCTTCTCCTCCTTCCCTTTCTCACCAACTTCCTCATCCGGGTCTACGCCTGGCTGGTGCTGTTGCAACGGGAAGGCCTGGTGAACGCCCTTCTTGGGGCCTTCGGCCTGGGGCCCCTGGTCCTATATCCCTCCTTCTTCGCCGTCCTCTTGGCCACGGTGTACACCTTCCTGCCCTTTTTCGTCCTGCCGGTGTACGCCAGCGTGGAGCGCCTGGACTGGCAGCTACTGGAGGCGGCCTACGACCTGGGGGCCAAGCCCGTTAAGGCTTTCTTGCATGCGGTCTTGCCCCAGACCTACCCCGGGCTTTTTGCGGGAAGCGTCTTGGTCTTCATCCCCGCCATGGGCACTTTCGTGGTGGCGGACCTCCTGGGGGCGGGGCGGGTGGTTCTGATCGGGAACCTCATCCAGCAGCAGTTTGGCATCACCCGGGACTGGGCCTTTGGGGCTGCTCTCAGCGTGTTCCTGATGGGGTTTGTGCTCCTTTCCCTCTACCTCTATGCCCGTTTGCAGGGGGAAAGGGGCCTAAAGGACCTGGTATGAGAAGGCTCCTTACCCTCCACGCCCTCCTCGTTTACCTCTTCCTCTACCTGCCCATCCTGGTCATCGTGGCCCTCTCCTTCAACCAAAGCCGCCGGGGGGTGCGTTTCACCGGGTTCACCCTGGACTGGTACCGGGCCCTTTTCCAAGACCCCAGGGTGCTGGATTATTTCCTGAACACCCTCCTGGTGGCCTTCGTCTCCACCCTGGTGGCCACGGTTTTGGGGACGCTTTTGGCCGTGGGCCTTGTCCGTTACCGCTTTCCCGGCAAAGGCTTCCTCTCCTACCTCCTCTACATCCCCGTGGTGGTGCCCGACGTGGTCATGGGGGTGTCCCTTCTCCTCCTCTTCGCCCTGGCCCGGGAGGTTTTGGGGTTTCCCCGCCTTTCCCTCTTCACGGTGATCCTGGGACACATCACCTTCCAGGTGGCCTTCGTGACCCTGGTGGTGCGCTCCCGCCTGCTTCTCCTGGACCCAGCCCTGGAGGAAGCCGCCCGCGACCTGGGGGCCCGGGGCTGGCAGACCTTCTGGCACGTGACCCTGCCGCTGGCCTGGCCGGGGGTGGCGGCGGGGGCGCTCCTCGCCCTCACCCTCTCCCTGGACGACTTCGTGGTCACCTTCTTCACCGCCGGCCCCGGGGCCACCACCCTGCCCCTTTACATCTATTCCAGTGTGAAGCTGGGGGTAAGCCCCAAGGTGCACGCCCTTTCCACCCTGATCATCGGCCTTAGCGCCTTCTTCCTGGCCTTGGGGTATGCTTTAACCCGGAGGAGGGTATGAAGCGTTGGGGAATTCTGGTTTTGGTTGTGGCCCTGGTGGTCGTGGGGTTCCTCCTTTTGCGGCCGAAGCCGGCTTCCCAGGCTGGAGGGACCCTGTACTTCCTGAACTGGGCGGATTACATCCCGGAGGACCTCCTCAAGAAGTTTGAAGCGGAAACCGGGGCTAAGGTGGTCCTGGACACCTTTGAGTCCCCCGAGGCCATGCTGGCCAAGCTGAAGGCGGGGGCGGACCGGGAGTTCTCCCTGGTGGTGGCCCCCGACTACTACGTGCTCCAGATGGCCCGGGAGGGGCTCCTCGCTCCCCTGGAGAAGGAGAGGCTTGGGAATCTGGCCAATCTGGATCCCTTCTTCCTGGACCCTCCCTATGACCCTGGGCTCCAGTACTCCGTCCCCTACCTCTGGGGCACCACGGGCCTGGCCTACCGGGAGGATTTGGTGAAGGGTCCGGTGGATTCCTTCGCTGTCTTCTTTGACCCTGCCAGGCAGGTGGGGCCCTTCCTCCTTCTGGACGAGATGCGGGAGACCATCGGGGCTGCCTTGAAGTACCTGGGCTACTCGGTGAACACCACGGATCCCAAGGCCCTGGAGAAGGCCAAGGAGCTTCTCCTCGAGGCCAAGGGCCGCTCCGTGGGCTTCGCCGGGGGAGTGGAGGCCTTGAACCGCATCCTGGCGGGGGATGCTGCCCTCACCCTGGCCTACTCCGGGGATGTGCTCCAGGCCAGACAGGAGGATGAGAGGCTTCACTATGTCATTTCCAAGGAAGGCGGCACCCTTTGGACCGACGCCATGGTGGTCCTGAAGCGGGGGCCCAGCCAGGATCTGGCCTACCGCTTCATCGACTTTTTGCTGGAACCAGAAAACGCCGCCGCCTTGGCGGAGTACACCCGCTACGCCACCCCCGTGGCCAAGGCCCTTCCCCTTCTTCCCGAGGAGATGCGCCAGGATCCCACGGTTTTTCCCCCGGAAGAGGTGCGGGCCAAGCTTGAGTACCTCAAGGACCTGGGGCCGGACATCGCCCTGTACGACCGGGTCTGGACCGAGGTAAAGGCCCGCTAAAGGCCCTACGGGTTAGGGCCCTCTATACTGGTTTCATGAAGCGGCTCTTGCCCCTCCTCTTCCTTCTGGGCTTGGGGGCGGCCCTGGCCCAGGGGATGGAGGGGCTTTGGACCAAAACCTGCGCCGTCTGCCACGGGGAGAAGGCCCAGGGGGTGCGGCCCTACCCTGGCCTCCAGGGGGTGGGCCCCTTCTTCGCCACCCCGGAAGGCCGGCGGTACCTGGTCCTGGTGGTCCTCTACGGCAAGAAGGGAGAGGCCGGGCTCATGCCCGGCTTCGCCCAGCTCAAGGACGAGGAGCTTGCCGCCCTGTTGAACCACCTGAAGGCCCTTCTCCAGGCCAAGGGGGATCCCTTCACCCCGGAGGAGATACGCAAGGGGCGAGGCTTGAACCTCACCCCCGATGCGGTCAAGCGGCCGGAGAAACCCTAGACCTCGGGGTCCTTCAGCACCGCTCCCTGGTCCGCCTGCTCCACCAAGGCGGCGTAGCGGGCAAAGAGGCCGTGGCGGAAGGCGGGGGGCCTGGGTTGCCAGCGCTCCTGCCGCCTCCTCAGCTCCTCCTCGGGTAGGAGGACCTCCAAAAGGCGCTTTTCCACATCGATCCGCACCCGGTCCCCGTTCTCCAGAAGGGCGATGGGCCCTCCCACGAAGGCCTCGGGGGCGATGTGGCCGATCATGAGGCCGCGGGTACCCCCGGAGAAGCGGCCGTCGGTGAGGAGGGCCACCTCGGGACCCAGGCCCTCCCCCACGATGGCGCTGGTAACGGAAAGCATCTCGGGCATCCCGGGAGCACCCTTGGGGCCCACGTAGCGGATCACCACCACGTCCCCGGGGCGGATCTCCTTGGCCAGGACCTTTTCCATGGCGGCTTCCTCGGAGTCAAAGACCCGGGCCGGGCCCTCGAAGTAGGTGCGCTCGGTGCCGGCCAGCTTCAGGACCGCTCCCCTCGGGGCCAGGTTGCCCTTAAGGACCACCAGGCCCCCTTGGGGCTTCAGGGCCCGTTCCACGGGGAAGACCACCTTCTGCCCCTCCGCTTCCCGGTAGGCCCGTTCCACCTCCTCCGCCAAGGTGTGGCCGGTGAGGGTTTTCTCGTCCCCGTAAAGAAGCCCCGCCTCCAGGAGTTTTTTAAATACCAGGGCGGTGCCCCCGGCCTCATAAAGCTCCCAGGCGGTGTAGGTGCCCCAGGGGAGGAGGTCGGCGATCACCGGGGTTTTCCGGGAAACCTGGTCAAAGTCGTCCAGGCTCAGCTCCACCCCCACCTCCCGGGCGATGGCCAGGAGGTGCAGCACGGCGTTGGTGCTCCCCCCGGTGGCGGCCACGGCGGCGATGGCGTTGAGGAAGCTTCTGCGGGTGAGGAAGTCCTGGGGTTTCCAGTTTCGCTCTATGGCCCGGGCCAGGATACGGCCCGCCTCCCGGGTGGCCTTGGGCTTTTCCGGGTGCACGGCGGGGATGGCGTTGTAGCCGATGGGGGAGAGGCCGAGGGCCTCGAGGGCCATGGCCATGGTGTTGGCCGTGTACTGGCCGCCGCAGGCCCCGGGGCCGGGGATGGCGTGCCGTTCGATGGCGGCAAGCTCCTCGTCGGTGATCCTCCCGGCGGCCCTCTGTCCCACGGCCTCGAACACGGAAACGATGGTGAGCTTCCTCCCCTGCCACTCCCCGGGGGCGATGGTGCCCCCGTAAAGAACCATGCCTGGAACCCCACTCCGGATCACCCCCATGGCCCCGCCCGGGATGGTCTTGTCGCAGGCGGAGAGGACCACCATCCCGTCGTACAGGTAGCCCTGGGCCACCAGTTCCACGCTGTCGGCGATCACCTCCCGGCTTACGAGGCTCGCCCGCATCCCGGGGGTGCCCATGCTGATGCCATCGGAGATGGCAGGGGCCCCGAACTCAAAGGGGAAGACCCCGGCCTCCCTAAGCCCGGCCTTCACGTCCAGGGCCAGCTGGCGGAGGTGGTAGTTGCAGGGCATGCCGTCGGTAAAGGTGTTCACCACCCCCACGAAGGGCCTAGCGAAGTCCTCGTCCCCCACGCCCACCGCCCGGAGCATGGAGCGGGCGGGGGCCTGCTGCAGTCCCTTTTTGATGCGGTCGGATCTCATGCGTCCCTCCAGGATGCGATCTTTCCATGAAACTGGCGCGCCCTCGGCAGGAGGCGCACCAGGGCTTTGGCTGCCTCCTTGGGGCTTAGGAGGCGGCCTTCCTCCTTGTACCCGCGGAAAACCTGGTGCAACACGGGGGCGGCGCTCCCCTGGGCCTCGCGGGCCTGGCGTTGCATCTCGGTTTCCACCACCCCGGGCCGGTAGATGAAGCAGGGGACCTCCGGCACCTCCGCGGCCAGCTGCCTGGCCAGGTGCTCCTCCGCGGCCTTGGCCACCGCATAGGCCCCGATGCCGGGAAGGTTGGACTCAGCCGCCCCGGAGCCCACGTAGACCACCACCCCTTCCCCCTTTTGCCGGAGGAGGGGATAGGCGAAGCGGGCGAGCTGATACCCGGCGATGAGGTTGGCCTCGAGGACCTCCAGGAAGAGCCCCTCGGCGATCTCATAGAGGAAGGGCCCCGGGTGAAGGACCCCGGCGTTATGGATGTAGCCGTAAAACCCTCCTAGGCCCTCGGCCTTTTTCACCAGCTTCTCGGCCACTGGGGCTTGTCCAGCGCTTCCCGCCACCGCTTCCACCCTGGCCCCTAGGGCGCGAACCTCCTCGGCCACCTCCTTTAAGGGCCCTTCCGAGCGGGCGTTCAGTACCAGGTCGTAACCCGCCTGGGCCAGCTCCAGGGCCAGGGCCCGGCCGATCCCGCGGCTTGCCCCGGTGAGGATCAGAGTTTTCCTCATAGGAGTTCCTCCACGGGGATCTCCACCCCCATAAAGGCCAGGGTGTCCCTGGGTTCCAGGATTCTGACCTCCTTATAGCCTCCCTTCCCGGGCTCCCTGTGCACCAGAACCCGCCTGCCCTCTAGGTCCACCACCCAGACCTCGGGCACGCCCCCTTGGGCGTAAAGGGGGACCTTCACCTCCAGGTCGTAGCGGAAGGAGGTTTCCGCTACTTCCACCACCAATAATGCGTCTTCTGCCGTGGGTAACCCCTCCTCGTAGAAGTCGGACCGGGGTTGCAGGAGGGCGAGATCGGGGTAGAGCTCCGAGTCCCCCACCACCAGGGGGTTTTGCACGAAGAGGATGGCCTTGTGGGGCACGAGGGGGCTGAAGAGGGCGGTGAGCCTGGCCACCTTGGCGGCGTGGCGTTTTCCAATGGGGCTCATTTCCAGAAGTTCTCCTTCTACCAGTTCCAGCCTTAGGTCCTCGGGAAAAACCCCGGCCTCCACCATGCGGTGGAACTCTTCCAGGGAGATCCGGTGGCGGGTCATGGCAGGACCTCCTTCACCGGGACCTTGAGCTCCAAAACCTCCAGCTCGCCTTCCTCGAGGGTTTGCCGCTCGCCGTAGCCTTCGCCGCTGGGCTTGCGGAAGACGTGCACCCGGTCGCGCACCAGGTCCACCACCCAGACCTCGGGGATCCCCGCCCTGGCGTAGAGGGGGAGTTTCACGGTGAGGTCGTAGTCCAAGGAGGTGTCCGCCACCTCCACCAGCAAGAGAACATCCTCCCCTTCGGGCAGGCGATCCCGATAACGGGTCCTGGGGGGTTTGAGGAGAGCCAGGTCAGGGTAGACCTCCGTGACAGGGCCCAGGACCAGAGGGTTTTGGATGGAGAGGACCGCTTGCCCCCTGAGGGGGGAAAGAAGGTCTACCAGGGTGTTCAGCACATAGGCGTGCTTCTTACCGATCGGGCTCATGGTGACGATCTCCCCCTCCACGAGCTCCACCCGGGCGTCCTCGGGGAGGATGCCTGCCTCGGCCATGCGGTGGAACTCCTCGGCGGTGAAGCGGTAGCGGAGCATTTTCCCTATTTTAGATGGCGGAGCACCTCCTGGGTGAAGGTTTCCGTCCCTGCCTGGCCCCCCAGGTCCGGTGGGGGCGCCTCGAGGAGGGCCTTGGCCACGGCATCCTCCACCCTTCTTGCCAGCTCCACCAGACTGAAGGCATGCTCCAGCATCATGGCGGCGGAGAGGATGGCGGCGGTGGGGTTGGCGATGCCCTTGCCGGCGATGTCGGGGGCGGAGCCGTGCACGGGTTCGAAGACCGGGGTACCCCGGCCCAGGGAGGCGGAGGGGAGTAGCCCCAAGGAGCCGGGAAGCACCGAGGCCAGGTCGGAAAGGATGTCCCCGAAGATGTTTCCCGTCACCACCACGTCGAAGCGGGCGGGGTTTTTCACCAGGTGCATGGCCATGGCGTCCACATACTGGTGCTCCAGGGAAACGTCGGGGAAGTTCTGGTGCGCCTCCTCCACCGTCTTGCGCCAGAACTCCCCCACCTCCAGCACGTTGGCCTTGTCCACGCTAGTGACGTGCTTCCTGCGCTTCCTGGCCGCCTCAAAGGCCACCTGGGCCACCCGCTCCACCTCGGGCTTGCTGTAGCGCTCCGTGTTCCAGGCCTCCGCCTCCGACATCCCCCTCGGCTCCCCGAAGTAGATTCCCCCGGTGAGTTCCCGCACGATGAGGACATCCACCCCCCGGGCGATCTCCTCCTTGAGGGGGGAAAGCCGTTCCAGTCCGGGGAAGACCTTGGCAGGGCGCAGGTTGGCGAAGAGGTCCTGGCTTTTCCTTAGGGCCAGGAGCCCGGTTTCCGGGCGGATCTTGCGGGGAAGGTTATCCCACTTGGGCCCCCCCACGCTTCCCAGGAGCACCGCCTGGGCCCTTTCCACCCCCTGGCGGGTTACCTCGGGGAAGGGTTCCCCGAACTGGTCTATGGCTGCGCCGCCAAAGGGGTAGGTTTCGTAGCTGAGCCCAAGC
Organism: Thermus sp. KWY1; assembly: GCF_057547025.1. Taxonomy (NCBI): domain Bacteria; kingdom Thermotogati; phylum Deinococcota; class Deinococci; order Thermales; family Thermaceae; genus Thermus; species Thermus sp. KWY1. The sequence goes on along the minus strand of NZ_BAAJPG010000031.1, from coordinate 24,374 downwards.
CCGTGGGCCTCGTCCAGGGCCTTGAGGACCTTCAAGGCAGCCTCGGTCACCTCGGGGCCGATCCCATCCCCCGGCAGGACCGCAATCCTCATTCCGACCTCCTGGGGTAGGGAAGGCGACGGTCGAACTCGTCCAGAAGCTCTCCCGCCTGCAGTAGCTCCCCGATGGGATCCCAAAGCCCTTCCACCAGGGCTTCCCGGGCCTCCTCGGGGATGAAGAGGGGAGCGGTGCGGCCACCGAAGCGCACCTCCTTGTTCACCAGGTCCACCTCCACCTCGAGGTCCGGGTTCTCCTCCACCGCCTGGAAGAGCACCGCCAGGTCCTCAGGGGCCAGGGTCACGCAGGGAAGGCCAATGGCGGTGGCGTTCCCGAAGAAGATCTCGGCGAAGCTCTCCCCGATGATGGCCCTAAACCCTGCTCGCTTGATGGCCTGGGGGGCGTGTTCCCGGCTGCTACCGGAGCCAAAGCCCGCCTCCACCAGGAGGATGCTGGCCCCTTGGTACCTGGGGTCGTTCAAGGGATGGGGCTTGGGCTCGCCCTTCTCGTCAAACCGCTCGTCGTAGAAGAGGTACTTCCCCAGGCCCTCAAAGGTGAGCACCTTCATGAAGCGGGCGGGGATGATGCGGTCCGTGTCGATGTCCTCGCCCCTTAAGGGCACCGCCCTACCGCGGATGGTGGTGAACTTTTCCAGCATGGCTTACCTCCCGATCCCAAACACTTCCCGGGCGTCAGCGATCTCGCCCGCCACCGCCGCCGCCGCCACCATGAGGGGGCTCATGAGCACCGTGCGTCCCCTGGGGCTTCCCATCCTGCCCTTGTAGTTGCGGTTGGAGGAGCTGGCGGCCAGTTCGTCCCCCTCCAGGCGGTCGGGGTTCATGGCCAGGCACATGGAGCACCCCGGGTTCCGCCACTCAAACCCCGCCTCCCGGAAAATCTCAGCGATGCCCTCTTCTTCCGCTTTCCTGGCTACCCACTCCGAGCCCGGCACCACCAGGGCCCGCACCCCCTTCTTCACCTTGTGGCCCTTGAGGTAGCGGGCCACCTCGCGGAGGTCGGAAAGGCGGGCGTTGGTGCAGCTTCCGATGAAGGCCACCTGGATGGGCACTCCCTTTATGGGCTGGCCCGGCTTGAGGCCCATGTAGGCCAGGGCTTCCTCGGCCACGGGGCGCTCCTCGGGGGAGAGTTCTTCTAAAAGGGGGATCCGCCCATCTATGGGCACTGCCTGGCCCGGGTTGATGCCCCAGGTGACCGTGGGGGGAATCTCCTCAGCCCGGAAGGTGACCACGTCGTCATAGTGGGCGTCGGGGTCGGAAGCGAAGCTTTTCCAGCGCCGTTTGGCCTCCTCCCACTCCGCTCCCTTGGGGCTGTAGGGGCGGCCCTCGAGGTAGGCGAAGGTGGTCTCGTCGGGGTTCACGTAGCCGATGCGGGCCCCGCCTTCAATGGACATGTTGCAAAGGGTCATGCGGCTTTCCATGTCCATGGCCTCCACGGTGCTTCCCCCGTACTCGTAGGCGTAGCCCAACCCTCCCTTCACCCCCAGGTGGCGGATGATGTGGAGGATCACGTCCTTGGCGTAGACTCCGGGGGAGAGCTTCCCTTCGATGTTGATGCGCCGCACCTTCAGCTTCTGGGCCGCCAGGGTCTGGGTGGCGAGGATGTCCCGCACCTGACTGGTGCCGATGCCAAAGGCCACGGCCCCGAAGGCCCCGTGGGTGGAGGTGTGGGAATCCCCGCAGGCGATGGTCATGCCGGGCTGGGTCAGGCCCAGCTGGGGGCCGATCACGTGCACGATGCCCTGGTTCCCGCTTCCCAGGTCGAAGAAGGTGATGCCGTGCTCCCGGGTGTTCTGGCGGAGAGCCTCCAGCATGCTCTGGGCCAAAGGATCCTGGAAGGGCTCGGTGCGGTCGTGGGTGGGGACGATGTGGTCCACGGTGGCGAAGGTGCGGTGGGGGTAGCGTACCTTGAGGCCGAGGTCCCTCAGCATCCCGAAGGCCTGAGGGCTGGTGACCTCGTGCAGGAGGTGCAGGTCGATGAAAAGCTGGCTTTGCCCGCTTCGGAGCTTCCTGACCTCGTGCGCCTCCCAGACTTTCTCGTAAAGCGTTTTTCCCATGCTCCCTCCCTTACAAAAATCCCCCGGGTTTTGGGCCCGGGGGAAGGCAACGGGGCTTCCCTAAGCCGGGCCCGCCCGGCCTAGGTCTAGCAGGAAGCCCCGCCGCATTGCCCTATAGCCTACGCTGCCTTTGCCTTAGGGTCAAGGGCTATGCTAGCCTGAAGGCAGATGACCACCGAGGAGCGGCTTTACAAGCTGGAAGGCATCGTGGAAGGGGTGATGGCCACCCTTCCGGAGCGCATAACTTCCCTGGAAAACCGCATGGACCTCCTCCGCCAAGAGCTCAAGGGCGACATAGCGGGCCTGCGCCAGGAGTTTAAGGGCGAGATGGCGGCCCTGCGCCAGGAGTTCAAGGCGGAGATGGGGTCTTTGGGGGGGAGGCTTGGGGAGCAGATGGCCTCCCTGCGCCAGGAGCTCAAAGGGGACATGGCCTCCCTGCGCCAAGAGTTAAAGGCGGACATCAACACCGCCCTGAACCGCCTCATGCTCTACTTCAGCGCCCTGGCGGTGCTCCTGGCCCTCCTCACCCTTTGGCGGTAGGGCTTGACGGGAAAAGGGCCCTTCCGTACAATGACCCTTGCGTCTGCCGGGGTGGCGGAATTGGTAGACGCGCACGATTCAGGGTCGTGTGTCCTCGCGGACGTGCGGGTTCAAGTCCCGCCCCCGGCACCAGAAGGCCCCGCTTATGCGGGGTTTTTGCTATTCTTAAGGGCATGACGCGGGTTCTTTCCGGCATCCAGCCCTCGGGGGAGATCCACATCGGCAACTACCTGGGGGCCATCAAGCAGTGGGTGGAGCTGGGGGAGAGGTTGGGCCGGGAGGCCTTCTTCTGCATTGTGGACTACCACGCCCTCACCAACCCCCTGGCCTACGATCCCTCCACCTTGGCCCAGCGTACCTTTGAGGCTGCCCTGGTGAACATGGCGGCGGGCCTCGACCCGGAAAAGGTCACCCTCTTTGTGCAATCCCATGTGCCTGAGCACACGGAGCTTTCCTGGGTCTTCACCACCATCACCCCCCTAGGGGACCTCACCCGCATGACCCAGTTCAAGGACAAGGCCGCCAAGCAGGAGGCGGTCTGGAGCGGGCTTCTCATGTACCCCGTTTTGCAGGCGGCGGACATTCTCATCTACAAGGCGGATACCGTCCCCGTGGGGGAGGACCAGGTGCAGCACATTGAGCTTACCCGGGAGATCGCCCGCCGCTTCAACGCCCTTTTCGGGGAGACCTTCCCCGAGCCCGAGGCCCTTCTTAACCCCGAGGCCCCAAGGGTGCCGGGCATAGACGGCAAGGCCAAGATGAGCAAGTCCTTGGGGAACACCATCGGCCTTTTGGAGGATGAGGGGAGCATCTGGGAGAAGATCCGCCACCTTCCCGACGATCCCCAGCGCATCCGCCTCTCCGACCCCGGGGAGCCGGGGCGCACCATCGTCTTCACCTACCTCTCCTACTTCGCCCCCAAGGAGCTGGTGGAGGCCCTGAAGGAGGAGTACCGGAAGGCGGGTATCGGTACCCTCACGGTGAAGAGGATCCTCTTTGAGGAGATGATGAAGGTCCTCCGCCCCATCCGGGAGCGGGCCGAGGAGCTCAAAAAGGACCCTGATTACGTGATGGACGCTCTCCTGGAAGGAGCTAAACGGGCCCGGGCCGTGGCCCAGGCCACCATGGAGGAGGTGCGGGAGAAGGTGGGGCTCCTTCTCCCCAGCAAGCGCCCCGTTTACCGGTGATCCGCCTCGAGTTCCCCGGGTTTTCCGGCACGCCCCAGGAGCTGAGGGAGGCTCTTAGACGGGGGCGCATTTCCCCCAGGGCCTTGCCCGTGCTTTCCATCGTGGAGCAGGCTCTTTCCCAGGTCCCTGAGGACCTGAGGGCAAGAAGCGAGCACCTTCCCATCCTGGCGGAGCTTCTGGTCCTGAAGCTTTCCCCGGAAAGGGCCTTTTCCCCAACGGAGGAAGGGGAGGAGGCTCCCTTGGTGCGGGTGCTTTTGGATCTTTCGGATACCGTGGCCTTTCTGGAGGAGCGGCTTAGAAAGCGGTCCCGCCTGATTCCCGTTCCCCCTCCCCCCTTGCCCAGGCCCGCCCTGCGGCTTCCCCCCAGGGTCCTGGCTGAGGCGGCAAGGCCCTTCAGGAGGGCGATCCTGGCCTTAACCCGGGAGAGCTTTGGCCTTGTGGAGGCCTGGGCTCGGCTTCAAGGCTTCTTGAAAGGACGCCTTCCCTTCCACCTTCTTCCCTTAAGAACCTGGGAGGAGAAGGCCATGGGCTTCGCCGCCCTTTTGGAGGCCTTCCGCCTCGGGCGGGTCCGGCTTGAGCAGGAGGAGAACTTTGGTCCCCTTTGGGTGGAGGCGGCCCAAGGTGGATCGGGGGGGCTATCCGGGCAAGGAAGCAGTGATCCAGCCGCAGAGGCGATGGACAATTTTCCTGAAGCGTTCAGGGGAAATCTCGCCAAGCTTGCCCAGTAAGAGCTTTTCTTCCACGCTACCGGGTTTTACCATCGCTCCTTTAGATCTGACTCGGAGTAATCCTCTTCAGGAAGATCCCGCAGCGCTTGTTGGATGGAGAAGTGTTGCCAGGCCTGTTCGTCAGAGCGCCGCTTAGCCAGGAGAAATCGAGCGAAATCCGCCACCTTCTCCTGAAGCTCCTCCGGCAGTTGCTCTATGAGAGATAGCAGCTCGTCTTTAACCTGCACGACCTATAGTGTACCATGTTCCCTACGGATAGAATGGGAACCGATGGCCCAAGCGGCGAAGCCCCTTAAGTTTTTCACCGCCGCGGAATACCTGGCCTGGGAGGAGGCCCAGCCCGAGCGGCACGAGCTGGTGGAGGGGGTGCCTTATGCGGAGGGCTGGCTGTACCGGTCCTGCCGGCCGGAGGAGGGGAGGTGGAGGTCCCCTGCCTTGGTGTGGGGCTTTCCCTGAGAGAAATCTACAAGGGTGTGGAGCTAGGGGCTACTTCTTAGGCCGGGAGGGGATCCTACCCAATAGAACAAACAGAAACACTGGGTGAACTTCTCGCCCACCCAGTGTACAGCTGAAGGAAAACTACTGGCCGATAGTTTTGTTGGGAGTGGTAGCCCCGCCGTATTCCACAGTGACTACCTGAGTAGTTGGATCGTACGTAACATTACAGGTTGTTAAAGTTGCGGGAGCCGTACCAGCACTATAGTTTCCCACGGTGTAGGAGCCTCGACAGCTCTTTTGGACGTCACTCTGTGCAATGTTGGGATCCTCAGCGATAGCAGCATTGGCAACTTTGTAGACGTTTTGTGCGTAGGCTTCTTCCGCGCGGATCTGGGCTGTACGCCGAGCCTGGAGCAGGTTAGGAACCAGCACTGCTGCCAGGATGCCGATGATGGCGATGACGATCAAGAGCTCGATCAGGGTAAAACCTTTCGCGTTACGCATACCTTCTTACCCCCTTAGAGATTCCCGCGCCTTTATCTATTGCGCGGCCATGAGTGCCTGTTGCCGAGTTGCCTGCCTAACCGATTGCTTCCTTCGTTAACGCTCCTCTCACCTCCTTTCACCCCGTATTCTCTGGGGCCTTGCTCCGGCTGTCAACCCCCCCTTTTGGGGGGGTACAGCTTTAGCTTGGTAGAGGGGTGTGAAAATGGTGTGAAAACTAGCGCCGCTCATAGGAGAGCACCTGGAAGGTGGGTTTTCCGCCTTTGAGGCTAGGTAATAATACAGGGCGGTTTTGCTGGGGGATGCGGATGTACACCACCTCCGCCTTCTGCCCGGCGTTGCAGCTGGTCTGGTTACCTGCGCTGGTAGTGCAGAACTGGTTGCTGATTACTGAGCCAAAGAGAACATTGTCCTTAACCACCCGGAAGGTTCCCCCTGCGTAGACTGGTGCCATCACGTACTGCCCCCTCTGGTAAACGTTGTTTTCTGCGACTATTCCTAGGACATGGCTGGGAAAGGGGCCGTGGGCTGGGTCGGGGAGTAGAGTACCGTTTATGTCTACATTGCCGCCTTGGCCGTTTTTAGCTAACACAACAAGGGTAGCTTTCTTCTGGTTTCCGGACAGGGCTTTGTAAGCCGTGGGCCGGTTGAAGACCACGTTCAGACCCTCGAGGGTCACATCACCATAAAGCTCCAGAACGCCCTGGCCTCCCGAATAGGTGTATTTAAAGCCTCCCCGAGTTCCATCTAAACGGGTGAAGGTGCAGTCTACATCAATGGTGTTTAGGTTAAGGGTGCCGGACGTCATGGCAGAAAGGCAGGAGGGACTGAGGGTAACGTTTAGAGGCTGGGCAACATTTACAATGTTGCCTATACGCTCGATCCGTAATGCGGCTTTGTCCCGCAGACAGGCTCGCCACGTTGGGTAACTGCTGCAGGTATCCGAATCTAGCTTGGTATCCAAGGTGGGAAAGGGTGGGGGATTGGAGAGATCAAAAGGACCCATGGTTTCTGTACAGACTCCCTTGTTGTTTTGACAGATGTTGACGTTTTGGCCCGTAATGTCTTGGTTGCCTCTTCCTACGAAGACTCCCTTGACCTTATTATTAGGCTCTCCGATTTGGGTGCTTCCCCCAACGGAGATCTTTCCGTATTGCACCCGAATACTGGCACAGAGGTCGTTCACTTGCTGATAAGCGCTTTCTACATGGCCAGCTATCCCTGGGTAGTCATTGAGGTTATAGGAGTTAAACAAAGTAAAATTGCCGTTGCTTTGAATCACATACTGATCAGGATTAGAGGGGTCGCCTACGATATAAACTCCTCCCCGGATGGTGGCTCCACCATTGAGCCACTTGTTGGCTTGACCTGTTCCAGCAAAAATGGCTTGCTCGAGATAGCCAGTATTGCTCAGTCGGAAGGTGGCTTGGACTGTAGCTTTGGCACCGCTGGAAGTACCTTTCGACACAAGGGTGAAAAGCTCACCATCCTGGGCGTCTCTGATGAGGGTAACCGTGTATTGGCCCACAGGTTTCCCATTGGCGTCAACCACGTGCTCATTTTGTGCCAGGACGACTTGGTTATTCTGAAAGGTGAGGAGGTTTCCGTTTCGGTACAGATCTATACCTGTTACTAGAGAAGTGTAACACCCTGGTCCGCCTCCACGGTTAATCTGTTGCTCGCGCCACACATGCTGCTGGAAAAGTACAGCTTTGTACTTCTGTAAACCTGCTTCTGCGGCGTAGAACGCCTGAACTGAGGTGGTATCGTTGCGGGTAACCCAAAGTTCGATCTGGCTTCGGAAGAAGGTGCCGAAGACCAAGAGGGCTATGATCAGCATGAGGGCAAGGGTAGCTACTAAAGCAATGCCTTTCGTACGCATACTTCCTCCTTACTGGGGCAGGGGCTTAAGGTTCGGCATTAGAACCTCTTGCCTGAGGGCATAACAGCCCCGACCGACAGGGCAAGAAAGGGGTTCATTGGACACGGTGGTCAAGTTTTGGGGCCCCACTGCTTTCATTGGGTTTAAAGAGTAGCCAATCACTTCAACAATGGCGGAGCGAGGATAGGCGTCAGCACCGCAATCGGGTTCGTTAACTCTGTCGCCATTGCTACAAAGGTATACTATGTCTAAGGCAAGAATGCCTTCAGCCAAAGGCTGATAGGAAGGGGCAGGTTCAGTACAGTCGTTTCCGGTGGTTGGAGTGGCGTTTACGTCACTCCGTCGAAGAGTGTCATTCACAAAGTCATAGTCCACACGGCGACAAGCTTCGCTTTTTCCTCGCAGGCTAGTGACATAGTAAAGGCTCACGGTGTCCTTGGGGCCATCGTTGTTACCCTGTAGCACTTTACCTGCAGGGAGGGAGAAGCCTTTGTTCTGGTCTCCGCTATTCCAGTATCGTGCCCCAGCCATTTGTAGGTCCCCACTGACTACCTGCATGACCATACGGACCCGATCCTGCAGTTCACTTCTGGTCTGGTTTTCCCGGGCCAGCTCGGAGCTATTGATGAAATACCGCACCGCGACCCCCAAAATTATCGCCAGGAGGCCGATAGCTACCAACACCTCTATTAGGGTGAAGCCTCTTCCTTTCACGGACGACCACCTCCCGGAGGAGGGCAGGGGGCGGGTTTGTCCTGGGTGGGTGAAGGATAAACGTCATAACACGTCACCCGCCTGCCCATGGTTATTTTTGGGCCGCGATCATGGGTAGCAGTGACCACAATGGTTACTACCCCTTCGCCTAAGGTCCCGCTTTCACCGAATATTAGCCACTCTACAGAAGAGTTGCCCTCCTGTTCTTGACCAGAGCAACGCACTTGACGTAAGTTGTTTTGGCTGCCGTCTCTTAAGGGGAATGCGGGATTTACACGACTTGGGCAGCCATAAAAGTAGTCCACAAAGTAAAAGCTGCGGTTGGTGCTGGGGTCGTCTATGTAAACACTCGGAGGCTGTAGTATCTCACTTCTTAATACCTCAGAGGACTTTTGTTCCAGAACCCGTATCGCTGCTGCCTTGGCGTCAGTGGCATAACGGCTCTGAGCTGAAACCCGCAGGTTGGATAGCTGGCTCATGAGCAGGGCCCCAAAGGCAATGCCCAAAACAGCCAGGGCGATTAGGGTTTCCAAAAGCGTCAAGCCTTGCCTTCTCATTGGATAGCCGCCCTCCCTTGGGGTGAGATTTGCACCGTCTTGGTATAGGTTCCCTGGTGGTCGCTGAGGGTTACCTCAATCTGGACGAAGTCGGTGGGAATACCCCGGGTATCAAAAACTATAGAAGTCCCACCCGAAACTCGGGCAAGCTTTACCCGCCCCCAGTCCCCTTGGCCAAACGTGACGGTTTGGATCGCTTCGTTGGCATCGTAGGTTCTGTTACCATTCCTATCTACAAAAACCAAGTACCCTCCGTTGCCAGTGGTAGAGAAGACCAAACCAGCGAAGGCGTTTTGCCGTATAGCCTCCAGCCTGGCCCGGGTCACCTGGGCGGCCAGGGACTGGGCTGCTTGGTTCACTGCCTGCCGGTCGGGGTTGAGGACGCCGGCACTGAGGGATAACACCACCCCTAAAACAGCCAGCACAACGATAAGCTCTAACAGGGAAAAGCCATGGCGCCCTCTCACACTTCCCAGGGTAGTCCTCTTGAGGGGTGAAAACATCCCCCGAATGGGGGTAGCTACTCCACTCGGGCCCGGCCTTGCTGGCTGATGATCACCTTGCGGGTGGCAGTGCCCGAGGTAAGGGTGATGGTGCCGGTGATGGGCTTGGCAGGAACTCCCCGGGAATCAAAGAGGATGGGCATGTTGCCCAGGGTGCTGCGACTGGGGTCCAGGCGTACCCGGGCCCAGTCGCCTTGTCCGAAGCGCACCACCTGGATTGCTTCGCCCGGGTCGTACGCCCGGTTTCCGTTTTTGTCCGTGAAGATGGCGTACCCTCCTGCGCCTTCGGTGAAGATCATAAGACCAGCAAAGGTATTCTGGCGTATGGCCTCCAGCCTGGCCCGGGTTACCTGGGCGGCCAGGGAGCGGGTGGCGGTATCCAGGGCCAGGCGGTTCGGGGAAAGGAGAGGAAGGCCCAGGCCCAAGAGCACTCCCAGAATTCCCAGGACGATCAAAAGCTCAAGAAGCGTAAAAGCCTCCCTGCGCATGGACCTGTAACCAGTCTAGCGGTGTCCTCTTCTTCCCTGGGTGCGTTTGACCAAGGAGTATGATGACCCCATGAACGAGGTCTATATCGTTTCGGCGGTGCGCACCCCTATCGGGAAGTTTGGGGGGGCGTTTAAGGACGTAAGCCCGGTGGAGCTGGGAGCCCATGCCATGCGGGCAGCCTTGGCCCGGGCGGGGTTGGAGGGGAAGGAGCTGGACCTGTACGTGTTCGGAAACGTGCTCCGGGCCGGGCATGGGCAGCTACTTCCCCGCCAGGCGGCCCTTAAGGCAGGGATCCCCAAGGAGGTGGACGGCTACCAGGTGGACATGGTCTGCGCCTCCGGGATGATGGCGGTGATGAACGCCGTGCAGTTCCTGCGCTCGGGGGAAGCCCACCTGGTCTTGGCCGGGGGGATGGAGTCCATGAGCCAGGCGGGGTTCTACCTTTCCCACCGGGCAAGGTGGGGGTACAAGTTCCTCATGGGGGCTCCGGAGAACCTCCAGGACATCCTCCTGAGGGACGGTCTTTCGGATCCCTTTTCGGGCGAGGCCATGGGGGAACAGGCGGAAAGGCTTGCCCAGGACTACGGGGTGAGCCGGAAGGAGGTGGACGAGGCCGCTTACCTTTCCCACAAGCGGGCGGCGGAGGCCACAGAAAAGGGGCTTTTCGCCCAGGAGATCGCCCCCATGGAGCTTCCGGGGAAGAAGGGACCGGTGGTGGTGGACAAGGATGAGGGTATCCGTCCGGAAACCACCCTCGAGTCCCTTTCGGCCCTGAAGCCTGCCTTCCGGAAGGATGGGATCCTGACTGCCGGGAACGCCAGCCAGATCTCCGATGGGGCGGCGGCGCTTCTGTTGGCCTCGGAGGAGGCGGTGAAGCGGTATGGCCTCAAGCCCCTGGCCCGGGTTCTGGGGGGAGCCTGGGCGGCGGGGGAGGCCTGGCGGTTTCCCGAGGCCCCCATCCCGGCGGTGAAGCGCCTGTTGGACCGGCTTGGCATGCGGATTGAAGACTTCGGCCTATTTGAGAACAATGAGGCCTTTGCCCTCAACAACGTGCTTTTCCACCGGCTTTTGGGAGTGCCCTACGAGCGCCTGAACGTCTTCGGGGGAGCCGTGGCCCTGGGCCACCCCATCGGGGCCAGCGGGGCCAGGATCCTGGTTACCCTGCTGAACGCCTTGCGGAGCAAGGGGCAGGAAAGGGGCCTTGCCGCCATCTGCCATGGGACGGGAGGGTCCACGGCGGTGGCGGTGGAGCTGGTCTAGCACCAACCCACCCTGGCTTCGCCAGGGCGGGGGCCCGGTGGGGTAAGTTCCAAGCTGGCGCAGTCAAGGGGCACCGGATCGCAAGAAAGGCCCCGGGGATCTAGACCAGGCCGTCTAGGTCGATGGCCTCGAGGTGAAAGGCCTCGAGGGCCACGTTGAAGCCCCCCTGGCTGGCCAGGAAGCGGGCGGCTTCCCTTAGGGTTTCCTCCACCCAGCCGGGATCGTTTCCCAGGAGGCTCAGGCCCACCACCTCAAAGCCCCAGGCGTCCAGGCCGTAAAGCCTGGCGGCGGAAACGGGAAAGCGAGCCTTGACCCGTTCCAGGGCGGGCTTGATCAGGGCCCTTTTTTCCTTAAGGCTCCTTGCAGGGGTTTCCAGCCGGGCGCTGTAGAGGCCGAGGTAGGCTTTCATGGTAGGATGCCTAAAGGCATCAAGGACAGTTTACGGTAGACTGGCGAAAGAGGGGTTATTCAGCTCCGAGAGGCTATGGGAAGCCAGCAGAGGGAGTTCCCCTTCGCTTTGGACCGGCGATTGCGGCTAACCCTCCGGGTGGAGCGGGGTGAGCTTGTGGCTTGGGCTGTCCAGTTGGAGTGGTTTGATGCGGAGGAGGGTCGCTGGGTTTGGGTGGCTCGTTATGACACGGCCGGGGGAAGACCTCATCGCGACCGGAACCGTTTAGCACGGCATGAAACCGTGTCTCTTCCCAAGGACCCGGGGAGGGCGCTGAAGGTGGCGCAAGGCGAGCTTTTGGTTAGGTCGGAGGAGTATATTGAAGCGTATAGGTTGGCCAAGGCTCAGGGAAAGGAGGCTTGGCCTTAGGGGGCACAGGGAAGGGGATGCGGCCATGGAAGAGAAAGAGGCACGGCTTCGCATGCAGGAACTCTACGGGAGGGTCCACGGGGTTCTCCTGGACCTAGAGTTGGCGGGCCGTCTCCCTGAGTCCTATCGCTTGGTGATCCTGCCCCTGGACGAACCCGGGGTGGCCGCTTATGCCCTGGCTGTGGCCCAGGCGCCCAATCCCGAAAACCTGCCCTTGGTACACGCTCTTTTCTGGAAGGGGGAGCTGCAAACGCTTTTGCTTCCGGGTGGGGAAGCCATTAGACCCCAGGTGGCTTAGGAACTGAACACCCAAAGGCGCCGCACGCCGGAGCGGTGGGGCGCCTGGGCAAGGGCTTTTTGGCCAGAGCTCCAGGCTTTCTAGACGTCCCCACCCTGGCCACGCCAGGGTGGGGAGGTGGCTAAAACATGGGCCCGATGCGGAAGTGAAGCCTTCCCGTTGGGCTTTCCGGGCTGAAGGCGTAGTCCAGGCGCAGGGAGGGGAGAAGGGCCCCGAAGAGGTCCAGGTCCAGCTGGAAGCCCAGGCCCGCCCCCCACTTCACCCCGCCGGTGTTGTCGGCAAGCCCCAGGTCAGTGAAGAGGATCCCGTAAAGATTCGTGCCCCCTTGGGGGGAGAGGTTGAAGTTGTAGCGGTACTCCACGCTGGCCGTGGCGAAGGAAAGCCCCCCGTACTTGCGGTCCTCGTAGCCCCTGAGGAGGAAGGCCTCGGAGCCACCCCCGGAGAGGAAGAAGCGCTCGCTTTCCGGGGGGAAGCCCAAGAGGGTGCCGGCGGAGAGGCGGAAGGCCAGGGCCTGTCGTTTTTCCTGGTCCAGGCCGTAGTAGGTCTTGCCCGTGGCCACCAGGGGCACGAAGAAGCTCCGCCCCCCCGTGTCGGGGAAGGAAAGACCGAGCCCGGTGCTGAGGCCCGCCTCGTACCCCTGGGTGCGGAAGCGGGGGTTGTCCACGTCCGTGTAGGTGACGCCAGTGTCCAGCCGCAGGGTCCAGCCCGGGGTGGGGAGGAGGCTTTGCGCCAGGGCGGGGTTCTTGTACCCGGTATTGTCGCAGTACTTGGGGTCGCTGGAGCCAGCGGCGGGGTCGCAGGGAGCGTTGGGGTCAAAGACCTCGAGGGCATACGCCGACCGCCTGGCGGAAAGCCCCAGGGAGAGGCGCAGGTTTTCCAGCTCCTGGGAAAAGGGACGGGAGAGGGAGAACCCCGCGCCGGTGCGCCTTTCCGTGTACTCCCAGCCGGTGTCCGTGCTGCCGTCCAGGAGCTTGTTGTTGCCGATGGGGGTGGAAAAGAGGCTGAAGGAAAGGCTGGTGCGCACTTCCTTGAGGTCCCAGTAGTCCAGGTAGAGCCAGGGGATGGCGTAGCTGATCGAGAGGGAAAGGTTGTCCTTGGCGTCGTTTTGCACAAAGGCCAGGTCCACCCCCACCTGGTGGGCCAGGCCGAAGAGGTTGGTTTCCTTGAAGGACACGCTTCCCGACCACCCCTCCAGGGAGCTCCAGCCCAGGGCGGGCTGGAAGAGCCCGGTGCGGGCCTCCTTCAGGGAGAGGACCACCACCACCTGGTCCTCCTTCTCCCCGGGGGCCAGGCGCACCCCGGGGGGCTCGGACAGAAGCCCCGTGGCCATGAGGCGGGCGATGCCCTGGCGCAGGGCGGGGACGCTGAAGAGACTCCCTGGCTTGGGAAGTTCCCTCAGGATCACCTCCTCCTGGGTGCGGTGGTCCCCCTGCCACTCCAGGCGGTAGCCCCCGATCTTGAGCTCCAGCACTTGCAGGCGGAAAACGCCTTCCTGGAAGCCAAAGCGCACGTCGGCCACCTCGTAGCCCTTTTCCTGGTAGTGGCTGGCGAGGCGCCGGGCGTCCTCCTGGGCCAGGGCGGGGGTGTAAACCTCCCCCGGCTTCAGGCGGAGGAGGGCCAGGAGGGTTTCCGTGGGGAAGGCGGTGTTGCCGCTGATCTCCACCCGCTCGATCACCCCGCCTTCCGGGCCTAGCTGAAGCTCCAGCGCCACCCCTTCCCCCTCGGGGGTGAGGTTGAAGTTCACCACCCGGGAAAGCTTTTTGGAAAGCGCCTGTACCCCTTCCAGAAGGAGGTCGTAGCGCAGGTAGTCCCCCGGCTTCAGGGGGAAGCCCGTGAGGTCCAGGCCACCTCCTTGGATGCGCACCACCTTAAGCTCCCGCACCGCCACGGTGAGGATGCCCCCCTCGAGGCGGCTTCCCTGGGGATCGGGGCCGCTAAAGCGGTAGCCCGCTTTTTCGTAGCGGGCGGCGAGGGCCCTTAAGGCCTCCTGGTATTTGGCGAAGTCAAAGGGGCCCTTGAGGGGCTCCAGGGCCTTTAGGAGTTCGGCCTCGGGTAGAAGGCTCGCCCCCGTTAGGCGGACCTCCTTCACCTCCGGGCTTTCCTCCACCCGGAAGGTGAGGGCCATCTTGCCCGCCTGCTCCTTGGCCTCCACCTCCACCTTGGGGGAGAAGGGGAAGCCATTCTGCCGGTAGGCCTCGGCCAGGGCCTTGGCGGCCTCCCCGGCCCGGATGGGGTTATAGGTGGCCTCCGGGCCGATGGCGAAGTTCTGCTCCAGAAAGCGCAGGAGGGCCTCCTGGGGGAAGGCCTTGCCCTCCACCCTCACCTGGCCGATGGGGGGGTAGGGGGTGAGGCGGACCCGCAGGACATCCCCTTCCAGCCGGACCTCCACCTGCTGGAAGTAGCCGGTGGCCAGGATGGCCTTCCGGGCCTCCTCGAGGTCCCCTGGCTCATCCCCTACCCCGAAGGGCAAGGCCGCCCGGGCCAGGGCCTGGAGGACGGGATCGCCTCCCTCCACCGCCACCTCGCGGATGGGGGCCGCCAGGGCCAGAAGGCCCAGGAACACCAGGGCAAAAAGCCGCTTCATGGCCGAAAGCTTACCAGAGGCGGGTGAAGGGGGCGTGAGAGTAGAATGTTCGCCATGGAAGTCTACGACAAGATCCAGGAGGCCGTGGCCTACATCCGCTCCAAGACCGGGTTTGTGCCGGAGGTGGGGATCGTCCTGGGCTCGGGGCTTGGCCCCCTGGCGGAGGAGGTGGCCAAGGAGGCGGAGATCCCCTACGGGGAGATCCCCCACTTTCCCCTTTCCACCGCCCCGGGGCATGCGGGGAGGTTGATCCTGGGGGAGCTTGAGGGCAAGCGGGTTCTGGTCTACCAGGGCCGGGTCCACTACTACGAGGGCTACAGCGCCGAGGAGGTGGTCTTCCCCGTGCGGGTGGGGTATTTCCTGGGGGCCAGAACCTTCATCCTCACCTCGGCGGCGGGAGGGTTAAACCCCAGGTTCCAGGCCGGGGGGATCATGCTCCACCTGGACTACATCAACTTCGCCGGGACCAACCCGCTTAGGGGGAAAAACGACGAGCGCCTGGGCCCCCGCTTCCCCGTGATGTTCGAGGCCTATGACCCGGGTCTCATCGAGCTGGCCCGCAAGGTGGCCAGGCGGCAGGACCTGCACCTCTTTGAGGGGGTCTACGCCTGGTTCATGGGGCCCAGCTTCGCCAGCCGGGCCGAGCTGAAGGTGCTCAGGGACCTCGGGGCCGATGCCATCGGGATGTCCACGGTTCCCGAGGTCATCGCCTTAAGGCACCTGGGGGCCAGGGTCCTGGGCCTTTCCACCATCACGGACATGGCGGTGCCGGAAAGGGAGCACCACGCCACGGAGGAGGAGGTCCTGGCGGTGGCGGCCAGGACCGGGCCCATCTTCCGCCGCTTCGTGCGGGGCATCCTGGCCGAGCTTTAGGCCATGGGGCTTCCCGAGGTCCTCGAGGCCATGGAGGCCGCCTGCCGCCGCGCGGGGCGGGATCCCAGGGGGGTGCGCCTGGTGGCGGTGACCAAGGGGAGGAGCGTGGAGGAGATCAGGGAGAAGGTCCTCCGCTACGGCTCCTTCCCCCTGGGGGAAAGCCGGGTGCAGGAGGCCTTGAAGAAGATGGAGCTTCTGGAGGCGGAGTGGCACCTCATCGGCCCCTTGCAACGCAACAAGGCCAAGTTCGCCCCCCGGTTTGCCCTCATCCACTCCCTGGACTCCCTGCGCCTGGCGGAGGCCCTGGACCGGGTGGGGGAGAAGGAGGGGGTAAGGCTTAAGGTCCTGGTGGAGGTGAACCTGGGCCGGGAGCCCCAGAAGCACGGGTTTTGGGAGGAGGAGCTGCCCGAGGCCGTGGCCCGGGTGCGGGAGATGGCGCACCTGGAGGTCCTGGGCTTCATGACCGTGCCCCCGATGGGCCCTGAGGCCGTGGTCCGCCCCATCTTCCGGAGGCTTTCGGAGCTCGCCGACCGCTATGGCCTTCCCGAGCGCTCCATGGGCATGTCCGACGATTTCCCCATCGCCATCGAGGAGGGGGCCACCCTGGTGCGGGTGGGCCGGGCGCTTTTTGTAGACTGAGGTGCACATGGACCTAACTCCCTTGGACGTGCGCTACCAGGAGTTCCCCACGGGGCTTCGCGGCTACCAGAAGGAGGCGGTGAGGAGCTATTTGGCCCGGGTGGCCGAGGTCATGGAGGGCCTCATCCAGGAGAACGAGGGGCTCAAGGAGAGGCTCAGGGCGCTGGAGGAGGAGGTGGCCCGCCTGAAGGAGGCGGAAGGGGAGCTGAAGCGGGCGGTGGTGGCGGCGGAGCGCATCGCCCGCGAGCTCAAGGCCCAGGCGGAACGGGAGGCGGAGCTGATCAAAAAGGAGGCCCTGGCGGCCAAGGACCAGGTGCTCAAGGAGGCGGCGGAGGAGCTTAAGCGCTTGAGGGGGGAGGTGGAGCGGGTTAAGCAGGAGAAAACCCTTTTCGTGGCGCAACTCAAGGCCCTTTTGCAGGGGTACCTGGACTCCTTGAGGCATCTGGAGGGGGGTTCCTGAGGCCGTGCCCTCCGGGGAGGGGTTTCAGGCCCAGGTAGAGCCAAAGGCGGTAAAGGGTTTCCTTCAGCCAGTACCCCAGGGGGTAGGGTCCCTCCACCGGGTGGCCCTCCGCCTTTAAGCCCAGAAGCCGGGCCAGGAAAAGGGCCCGGGGCAGGTGGGGGGCATCGGTGACCAAGAGGATGCGCCCGGAAAGATGGGGCTTGAGGAAGAGGAGGTTCTCGTAGGTGGTCTGGCTTTGGGTTTCGCAAAGGAGGGCTTCCCGGGGTATACCTTTGCTCCTAAGGTAGCGGCAGCCCACCTCCCCCTCGCTGTAACGGTCCCCGGGGAGCCTGCCACCCGCCACCGCCACCCTGGGGGCGAGGCCCCTTTGGTACAGGGCCAAGGCCGCCTCGAGGCGCCTTTCCAGGGCGGGGGAGGGCCTGCCCCCGTACTGGGCCGCCCCCAGGACCACGATCCAGCCGTAGCCCGGCTGGGCCATGACTGGGGCCAGGAGGAGGGCCACGAGAAGCCCGCGCACCTTTTTCAATCTAGGGCCAGGGGCGGTTTTTTGGTATACTGAAGGAGCATTGGAGAAGATCTTCGGCAAGACCGAGGGGCTCAAGAAGAGCGAGCTAAAGAGGCTTTCCAACCTGTACCGCAGGCGGATTCCCCCGGAGAGGGTCCTGACCCCCGAGCTGGCCCAGGCCCTGGCCGGGCTCTCCCAGGAGATCGGGAGGCCTGTGAGCCTGCTCTTGGACCGGGAGGGCCGGGTGGTGCGGGTGGGGGTGGGGGATGCCAAGGACCTGCCCATCCCCGAGGGGGCCAGGGGGGAGAGGAGGCTATCGGGCTTCCGGCTCCTCCACACCCACCTGGCCAAAGGAGGGCTTTCCCGCCCCGACCTCTCGGTGCTTTTCCTGAACCGGCTGGACAGTTTGGCGGCCTTGGAGGTGGAGGACGGGAGGCCCACCACCCTGCACCTGGCCTTCCTCTCCCCGCCCAAGGCCCTGGAGGAGGACTGGCGCATCCTTCCCCCCAAGCCTTATTTCCAGTACCTGGATTTTGACCACAAGGCGGAGGTGGAGGCCCTGGAGGAGGAGCTGGCCCGCCAGGCCCGGGTGCGGGAGCTGGTGGATGGAAGCGGGGAGCGGGCCATCCTGGTGGGGGTGGACCGGGGGGAAGGCCCCGAGGCGGAGGCCTACCTGTCGGAGCTCGCCGAGCTCACCCGCACCGCTGGCGGGGTGCCTGTGAAAAAGGTACTGGTCTTCCGCCCTCACCTGGACCCCCGGTACCTGGTGGGGCTGGGCAAGCTGGAGGAGCTCAAGAGCCTGGCCTACCACGAAAACGCCTCCACCCTCATCTTCGGCCTGGAGCTCACCCCCGCCCAGGCCCGGGAGATCGAGAAGGCCACGGGCCTCAAGGTCCTGGACCGGACCCAGCTCATCCTGGACATCTTCGCCCTGCACGCCAAAACCCCCGAGGCCCAGACCCAGGTGGAGCTGGCCCAGCTGAGGTACCTTCTCCCCCGCCTGGTGGGGAAGGGAAAGGAGCTGAGCCGTCTGGGAGGTGGGATCGGCACCCGGGGGCCCGGGGAAACCAAGCTGGAGGTGGACAGGAGAAGGCTTCAGGAGAGGATCGCCCACCTAAGCCATAAGCTCCAGGAGTTCACCCGGCGCCGGGAGGAGGCGAGGCGGCAGAGGAAGCGCCGGGGTGTGCCCCTCATCGCCGTGGTGGGCTACACCAACGCCGGCAAGACCACCCTCCTCCAGGCCCTGGCCCGGGGCGGGGAGCCAGGGGAGGACAAGCTCTTCGCCACCCTAAGGCCCCTCACCCGCCGGGGCTTCCTGCCGGGGGTGGGGGAGGTGCTCTTCACGGACACCGTGGGCTTCATCCGCCAGATGCCCAAGGAGCTCCTCACCGCCTTCCGGGCCACCCTCGAGGAGGTGCGGGAGGCCGATCTTCTCATCCACGTCCTGGATGCCTCGGAGGAAGGGGCCATGGGGCGGTACCGGGTGGTGGAGGAGCTTCTGGCGGAGCTGGGGGTGGAAGCCCCCCGGGTCCTGGCCCTCTCCAAGGTGGACCGGGCGGCTCCTTACGACCTCTTCTATTTGCGGGAGAAGCTGGGCGGGGTGCCGGTTTCCGCCTTGAAGGGTACGGGGGTTTCAGAGCTCAGGGAGGCCCTGGCGGAGGCCCTCCTTAAGGTGGGGGTTCGGCCCCAGCCGTGGGCCCAGGCTCCTCAGTACACGTAAAACCCCTTTAGGCCGGTTTCCTCGGCCCACTGGACCTCCACCTCCTCCACCCGGCTCAGGCGGGGGCCCTGCTTGAGATGGTGGAGGAAGGTGAGGAGGTCTTCCTCAGGGCCTTCCGCCACCACCTCCACCCGGCCGTCGGGGAGGTTCTCCGCATAGCCGGAAAGCCCTAGCTCCAGGGCCTTCTTCTGGGCGAAGGCCCGGTATCCTACCCCCTGTACCCTTCCCTTGACCAAGGCCACCAGACGCGGCATGGGGGCATTTTACAAAAAAGAGGAGGTGTGGGGGAGCTAAGTGCCAACCCCTTATCATCTCAACATGGCGGCCCCACTTCGGATCCAGCTGACCCCTGAGGAGGACCGGCTCCTCCTGGAGCTCTCCCTGGACCCAAGGACCCACAAGAAGACCCGCCTGTGGGCCATGATGGTCCGCCTGGCGGCCGAGGGCTGGACCGCCCCAAAGATTGCCCAGCACTTCCACAAGGACCGCACCACGGTCTACCTCGTCCTCCGGCGCTTCGTGAGGGAGGGTCTCCAGGGCCTCGCCTACCGCAAACCCCCGGGAGCTCCCAGGAAGTTCACCCCCGAGATGGCCGCCTTCGTGGAGGAAAGGCTGGCCGAGGATAGGGTCTGGACCGCCCCGCAGCTTGCGGCAGCCCTAGCCGAGCGCTTCGGGGTCCGCCTGGCCCCCAAGGTGGTGGCCCGGCACCTGAGGGCCATGGGGTACGTGTGGCGACGGACGCGGTACGTGCCTCCGGGAAAGCCCACGGAGGAAGAGGTGAAGGCTTTCGCGGAGGAGGAAGAGGAAGCAAAAAGGGGGCGGAGGAGGGGGTGATGGAGGTGGGGTACCTGGATGAGAGCGGGTTTTCCCTGACCCTTCCCCCTACCTACGCCTGGGGTCGGAGGGGGGAGGCCAAGGGGGTGCCCCGGGCCTGGGGTTCCCGGGGGCGGGTGAACGTGGTGGGGCACTTGGTGCGGGGACGGGAGGGGGAGCGGCTTTTCTTTGCCCTTTTGGAGGGGCCGGTGCGGTGGGGGGTGGTGCGGGGGTATCTGGACCGGGTGGCCGAAGGTTTGGCCAAGCCCCTGAAGGTGTTCATGGACAACGCGCCCTTCCACCGGTCCCGGGAGGTGGAGGGGAGGAAGGAGGCGTGGCGGGAACGGGGGCTTATGGTGGCCTACCTGCCGCGGTACAGCCCGCATCTGAACCCCATGGAGAGCGTCTGGCGGCGGGTGAAGGGGTTTTTGATGCCGAGGCGGCACTACGGGAGCGTGGAGGAGCTTAAGGAGGCGGTGGCGCAGGCCCTGAAAGCCCTGGGGGGTGTGGAGTTGAAAATCTTGGGGGAGGGCACTTATGTCAGCCCAAAGGGCTACCTTGTTTCCCCTGGTTTTTAAACCGGAGATACATGGACTCCCCCACGTGCTCCGAAGGGGCACATACCATAGTGGGCGGCGAATGTGCTAGCATACGCACGTGCCCGAAGAACGCACCACACGCCACTATCAGGACGACCATGCTTAAAGCCTTCAAATACCGCCTTTACCCCACCAAGCCCCAAACCCGGGACCTGGAGAAAACCCTGGACCTTTGCCGCCAACTGTACAACGCCGCCCTGCAAGAACGCAGGGGTGCCTACAAGAAGGCAGGAAAGACCGTAGGCTTCTACGAACAGAAGAGGTATCTACCCGAGATACGGGCCGAGCTGCCGGAGTACAGAGGCATTCATTCCCAGGTCTTGCAGAACGTCATCAAGATACGGGCTCTGCCCGTGACCGAGCGGGTGGATAAAGCCTTCCAGGGCTTCTTCCGCAGACTGAAGGAGAAAGGGAAAGCCGGATACCCTCGCTTCAAGGGAAAAGGACGCTACGACTCCTTCACCTTCCCCCAGGCCGGGGCTACCGGGGTCAAACTTCAAAAGGATGGAAAACGAGTTCTCATCTACGGCATCGGCTCGGTGAAGATAAAGCTACACCGCCCCCTGGAAGGCAAGGTAAAGACCGCTACCGTAAAGCGGGAGGGGGACCACCGGTACATCGTTTTCACCTGTGAGGTGGAGCCCAAGCCTCTTCCCCCAAACGAAAGGGCCGTAGGCATAGACCTGGGCACCAACCCCCACTTCCTCATCACCTCGGATGGCAAAACAGTGGAGGCCCCACGGTACTTCCAGAAGTCACAGGAGAAACTAGCCAACGCTCAAAGGGAGCTTTCCCGCAAGAAGATGGGCAGCTATCGGTACAGGCAGATCCAAACCCGGTTGGCCAGGCTGCACCGCAAGATTGCCAACCAGCGCAAGGACTTCCACCACAAACTTGCCAGGGGGTTGGTGAAGGAATATGGCACCATCGTCCACGAAGACCTGAACATACTTGGCCTGGCTCGTTCTCACATCGCCAAAGGGGTACTGGATGCCGGTTGGGCACAGTTTCTCCAAATCCTCGCCTACAAAGCGGAGGGTCAGCCCGGCAGGGCTAAGCTTGTGGCTGGTAGGCGGGTCATCGGGGTAGACCCCAAACATACAAGCCAGGATTGCCCGGTGTGCGGTCATCGGGAAAAGAGGCCGTTGTGGGTGCGGGAGTACACCTGTCCCCGGTGCGGTACCCACCTACACCGGGACATAGCGGCGGCACGGAACATCCTGGCAAAGGCTCGCACGGAGCCTGCGGGGACAGGGACGGCCCACGCCGTCCCATGAGAACCGCGGTCACGGGCGTAGCCCGTATCTTGTAGCCCTGCTCTTTAGAGCGGGGAGTCGTCACCTTCCTCCTGAGGAGGCCGCTCGGGTAGCGGATGATGCCGTGTACGGCCCCCTGCCCTTCTGAGGGAGAAAGGGGTTCCCAAACTACCTTGTGTTGGGTTAGAGTGAAATAGGGGTAAGTACAAACATGAAGTTCCTGGGTCGCTGGTGGCTGGTTGTAGGGTTCAGCGGACTTGTGGCGTCCTGTCAGTTGGGCGGGGTTCAACCCTCCAGTGCATCCCCTTCGGATGGGGACCCCATCCCTCCTGCTCTGGCTGAATCTCTTGCTGTGGGTCTGAAGGTTTCCACGAGCGGGCTTAGTCCACAGGCGGCAAAAGGGAAGAGCTACAGGATTGCCAGGGAAATGGTCTACGATATGTCTGGCAAGCCGCTACACCACTTGATTCTATTGGGGCCTGGGACTGGCGAGTTCTGGGCAACCCTGAGTGCACCGGACCCAGAGCATGCCCTCTTTGCGGTTGGGGCCACGGATAAGCGTAGCTTCTTCTCCTTCATCATCCCTGCCAGCAGTTTCAAGAGCATAGTGGAAACCCGGGACCGGGCAGGCTCCTTTAAGCGGTTCCTCAGCCCCACCCCCGGGGTTCTCTACCTGGAAGACCGCAGTGGGCGCATCTGGGATACCACCACGGCGACCGAGGTGGACCCGGCGGTTGTAGAGCAGTGGAGAAAGGCACAGCGGACCCTCATTGAGCAGAGGCAAAAGGACGGCATCCTGGACAAGATGAAAGAAGACTGGGCAAGGGTCCTTGCCGAAGCCAGCGGACAGGGCCTTAGCCCTCAGAGCACCGGAGTACCGACCCTAAGGGCGCTTACCTTGCCTGACGGCAGTCTGGATGTAGAGGGGTTTTTGACCCTCCTGGAAACCCAGATGGCTTCCAGGGGTATAAGCCCGCAGTATGTCAACGAGCGGGCTTGGTGTATGGGCTGGTTCTGTGCTGGCATGGGCTATGCCAGTGTGGTGAGGGGAAACCGCTACAACGGCGACATTGCCAACGACAGCCTTTACAACCCCAATGACCCGCAGGATTGCTCCACGCAAAACAAATGCGACATTGCTAATGGTCTTTTAGAGGGAGACCCGTTTGGGAATGAGCAGACAATAGCAGAATATCGTTATCTGCCGGACGGTACTTGGGGTGCTTGGGATTTTGGTCCTAGCGGGCTAATGCGCCTGGACTATGTCGGTTGCGGCCCCATGTCCATAGTTCGGCTCTTCAACTGGTACGCCTTCCACCGGGAACGGTTTGGAAGCGGCCCCAATGTGCATTTCGTAACCGTGAACGGAAGACCGCCAAGCTCTGAAAGGGAGCTCGCCCAAATCATGTTCGACCCGGTGCTCCTCGGGACACGGGATGGCATCAACTACTACCAGCCCAGGATTGCCCGCTACACGGACACCTGGCATTTCATGGGGCAGGGTATGACCCGGGATACCAATATGATTCCTGGGGCCAACACATGGATTAGTTACCACGCCAGCCCAGAAGGGAAAAACTGGGAGATGCGGGGTAGCCACAAGGCATTTGTGAACCTGGCTTATGCTGGGTCAGTACTCACTGTCGTAGGTATACCAATCTCCCTGATTGACTTCTCCCAACACACCTGGCGTGTGCGGGACATTGTGCGGGGTAAGATTGGACGGGACAACGAACCTGTTATTGCCCTCTATGCTACTGGTCGTGCTTTGGGGCTTGAGGGCCACTACGCCATGTCCCAGGCATACATTGTGCACGAGGGTTGGTTTTCCGCCAGTGTCCTCCTGTGGACAACAAAAGGTGCGGGGGACATACCACAAGGGCGGTATGTCAATGTAACCGATATGGGCTCTTTCTACAGCGGAGCATACGGCATGTACCGGAGGTGAAAGAGATGAGGTCCCTCAGAACAGTTGGGTTTTTTGGGCTTCTTGCGGGCCTCTCCCTCCTGCTTACCGCTTGCCCGGGGTTTGTTCCTGAGCGTATTCCGAGTTTGTTCGTGATGTACGAAGCCGGGGGTGTTTGTCAGGGGGTGATGGTGACGAATCACATGGGGGAGCAGTGGCGGATGTGGAGTTATGATCGAGGCAATGAGGAGTTCGTAACACTTCTCCCCCCAGGCCAAACCGTGCGCATCCCAGACCCCTTACCTTACCCCGAAATCACACGGTACAGCTTGAAAGGGCCTCAACTCCTTCCTCTGGGCCAGAAGGTACCCATAGACATAAGCTGGCACTGCTTGCCGGATAGACCTCCCGAGAGGTTTACGAGGGAGATTGAGAACGACCCCTCCAGGTACCTGTATGTCAGGGAAGACCCCAGGGCACCCAGCGGATTGCGCATCTACCTGGTCCTGGGAGAGCCACCCCGACAGTGAAGACCAATGCCGCCTACGGGCTTGTCAGCCTGCTGGCTAAAGTGTTCGGACAGCTTCACCCAGGGGGTCTGTCCACTCATCCCCCCAAAGGAGCAGGGCTTCATGTAAGGCTTCCTCGGGGGACATGTGGTTTTCCCCTTGGGGGAAGAAGAGGTCTAGAACAGGCTTTGTAAGGCGTATACCTCCTCCTAAGGCTAAATACGCGGAAGGCACTTCTGGGTACAGGGCGATTTTTCCTTTACCGGGACATAGCGGCCGGTCGTGTAAGGAATTATGTGTAGGGGTTTGTGTATAAAAGGGGGGTACCAGGATTAGGAAGGAGGTACCCCGTGGACCAGGATACCTTGCAGGTGATGCTAAGGGAAGCGGTGAGGCAGACGGTGACCGAGGTCTTGCAGATTCTCCTGGACGCCGACCGGGAAGCCTTCTTGCGCCAGCACGGGGGACGCAAGAACGGCTACT
>NZ_BAAJPG010000030.1:0-254 GCF_057547025.1 Thermus sp. KWY1 | reverse complement strand
GGAAGACCAGTAAATCCTCCGCCGCAAGCGCTGCGGTTCATTTGGGGTAGGGGCCCCAAAGCGGACGTCTTGACCGAGGCTTAAGACCGGCAAGGCCCTCTTCCTTGAGGCGTTTCCGCCAGCGGTAATAGGTGGCCCGGCTGATCCCCAAAAGCTCCTGGATCTCGGGCCAGCCCACCCGGTATTTCCTGAGCGCCTCCACCTGTTTGAGCTTCCGTAAGCGGTCCTGAACCGTGGGATCGCCGGCCCCGGCC
>NZ_BAAJPG010000029.1:0-68353 GCF_057547025.1 Thermus sp. KWY1 | reverse complement strand
GGGAATTCCACCACCCTCTCCCACCCTCTAGCCTGAGCGTATCCCACGCTCCTCCACGGTTGAGCCGTGGCCTTTCACATGGGACGCCCCAGGCCGCCTACACGCCCTTTACGCCCAGTAAATCCGGGTAACGCTCGCGCCCTCCGTATTACCGCGGCTGCTGGCACGGAGTTGGCCGGCGCTATTACCTGGGTACCGTCATCCCCCTATCCGGGGCTTTCGTCCCCAGTTCAGGAGTTTACACCCCGAAGGGCTTCCTCCTCCAAGCGGCGTCGCTCCGTCAGACTTCCGTCCATTGCGGAAGATTCCTAACTGCTGCCTCCCGTAGGAGTGGGGCCCGTGTCTCAGTGCCCCTGTGGCCGGCCATCCTCTCAGACCGGCTACCCGTCGTCGCCTTGGTGGGCCTTTACCCCACCAACTAGCTGATGGGACGCGGGCCCATCCGGAAGCGGGCTATTCACCCTTTAGTCCTGCCCCACAGGACAGGACCACATGGCGGATTAGCCTGGGTTTCCCCAGGTTGTCCGCCTCTTCCGGGTAGGTCACCCACGCGTTACTCACCCGTCCGCCGCTGGACAGGTATAAACCTGCCCCGCTCGACTTGCATGTCTTAGGCACGCCGCCAGCGTTCACCCTGAGCCAGGATCAAACTCTCCAATAAAATTAACGCCCGAAGGCGTTTGGTTTCGTGCGTTGCCCTATTCCTGCGCTTTCAAGATCCCCCGCCGGTCCAACCGGCGCAACATTGAATGTACCAGGCAGGGGCATTTCTGTCAAGATGGGGGCATGCTGGACCTCTTGGTGGTGGTCCCCCATCCCGACGACGAAACCTTTGGTGCCGGTGGGGCGCTCCTCCTTGCCAAAAGGGCCGGGCTCAGGACGGGCATCCTCACCCTCACCCGAGGGGAGGCGGGAAGAACCCTGGGGCTTTGCCCCCCTGAGGAACTGCCCAGGGTGCGGACCCAAGAGCTTGAGCGGGCGGCGGAGATCCTGGAGGTGGACTTCCTCGAGGTCCTCTCCTTCCCCAACGCCCTACCCCAGGCGGTTCACCTGGAGTACAGGGGCCCCAAAGAGGCGGCGGAGGGACCCCGCGGCCTGGCCTCCGGGAAAGGCCTCCTCGACCACCCCGAGGCGGAAGCGGCCATCCGGGAAAGGCTTCTTGCCCAAAGGCCCCGCTATGTCCTCACCTTTCCCCCAGACGGCATCAACGGCCACCCCGACCACGTGGCCACAAGCCGCTACGCCGCCAGGGCGGCGGAGGGCCTGGCCCAGGTGGTGTACTTCGTGCGGCCCGAAGGCCCCTGGCCCGTCACCCACCGCCTACACCTACCCGAATGGGCCCTGGCCCGAAAGCTCAAGGCCCTGGCCCAGCACCGGACCCAGGCCCTGTCCCTGCTGGATTTCATGGAAAGGTATCCGGAGAGGCTCTGGATGGAAACCTTCCACCTCCCCGGAACGGAGGGCACCCAGGAGGGGCCATGGTGGTGAAGCCCCTGGACCACACCGCCGACGTGGGGTTCCTCCTGGAGGCGGAAAGCCTCGAGGGCCTCTTCCAGGCCGCCCTGAAAGGGCTTCTCCAGGTGATGTTCCTCTTTCCCCCAGAAGGGGGAAGCCGGCGCAGGCGCCTTTCCCTGGAGGCAGAGGACCTGGAAACCCTCCTGGTCCGCTTCCTCAACGAGCTCATCTACCTGATCCAGACCAAGGGCTTCGTGCCCGGGAAGGCACGGGTACGGGTGCAAAAGGAAGCTGGGGGCTACCGCCTCACCGCCACCCTCTGGGGTGAGCCCTTCCAGGAGAGCTTTGGCTTCCAGGGAGAGGTGAAAAGCGCCACCTTCCACGGCCTGCAGGTGAGCCGGGAAAACGGAGCATGGAAGGCCCAGGTGATCCTAGACGTGTAGGGCGGAAAGACCCGCCCGCACCCGGTCCAAAAGCCCTGCCGCCACCAGGCTCCTGGCCCGAAGAAGGGCGTTTTTCACCGCCAACGCGTCGGCGGAACCGTGGCCGATGAAGACCGCTCCCTCCACCCCCAAAAGGGGCATGGCCCCATACTGGGAAGGATCCACCTTCTCCTTCACCTTCCGCAAGGCCCCCCGGGCCAGGAGGGCTCCCAGCCGGGCCAAGGGACTCGAGGTGAGGGCTTCCTTGATCCAGCCGAGGAGGACCTTGGCCTCCCCCTCCGCCAGCTTCAGGACCACATTCCCGGTAAAGCCGTCGGTGACCACCACCTCCGCGGTGCCCAAGAAGACGTCCCGCCCCTCCACGTTGCCGAAAAACCGCTCTCCCAGGGCATCCTTCAGGAGGGGGTAGGTTTCCAGCACCAGGGCGTTGCCCTTCCCCTCCTCCTCGCCGATGGAAAGAAGGCCCACCTTGGGGTCCTTAAGGCCGCTGGCCTCGGCGTAGGCCAGGCCCATGGCGGCGAACTGCACCAAGAAGGAAGGGCGGCAGTCGGCGTTGGCCCCCCCGTCCAGGAGGAAGGTGCGTCCCCTTTGGCTGGGGAACTCCACCAAAAGGGCGGGCCTTTCCACCCCCTTGACCCGCCCCAGGGTAAAGAGGGCTGCGGCCATGGTGGCCCCGGTGTGGCCCATGGACACCACCGCCTGGACCTCGCCCCGCTTCAGAAGGTCCATGGCCACCATGATGGAGCTTTCCCGGCGCTTCCTCACCTCGGTGGCATGCTCTTCCATGGGGATCCAGTCCGGAGCATGATGGATGGGCAAGGAAGCCCCCAGGCGGGCAAGCTCGGCCCGCAGGCGGGCCTCCTCCCCCACCAAAAGGACCTCCACCCCTTCCTTGGCAGCCAGGAAGGCTCCCTGGACCGTAACCCCGGGGGCCCGGTCCCCCCCCATGGCGTCCAGGGCGATCCTAATGCTCATGCGCTGGCAGGGAGGTGCTTCTGGATTTTGGCCTCAAAGTTGCGCTTGGGCTGGGCCCCCACCAGGACCTCCACCGGCTGGCCGTTTTTGAAGAGGATCACCGTGGGGATGCTCATGACCCTGAAGCGCATGGCCGTCTTGGGGTTTTCGTCCACATCCAGCTTGGCCACGATAAGCTTCCCCTCGTACTCCCTGGCCAGCTCCTCCAGGATGGGAGCGATCATGCGGCAGGGAGCGCACCACTCCGCCCAGAAGTCCACCAGGACCAGGGGGTGTCCGCTTAAGGTCTGATCAAAGTTGGCGTCGGTAACCTCTATGGGCTTCGCCATACCCCATCACTTTAAAGCAAAACCCCGGGGGCATACACCCCCGGGGGGAACCCTTTGGGGTTAACGCTTTTTCTTGCCGCCCTTCTTGCCTCCCTTGCCGCCAAAGCCCCCAGTGCCCCGGAGGAAGCTTTTGAGCTTGTTCTCAAACTCGGGGGACTGCTTGGGCAGGCGCCTGGGCCTGGGGGGCGGAGCCCCTTCCGGGGCGGGGGTGAGGTCCTTGATGGAAAGGTCCAGACGCCCCTTGGCGTCCCGGCCCTTCACCATCACCTGGACGATGTCCCCCTCGTTGAGGAAGTCCCGCACGTTCCTCACGAACTCGTGGGCAATCTGGGAGATGTGCACCAGGCCCTGCTCGCCCCCCGGGAGCTCCACAAAGGCGCCAAAATCCGTAACCCGCACCACACGGCCCTCTACAACGCTTCCAGCTTCTAGCTCCACTTTCCTTCTCCCTTTGCGCGGCTAGGATCCGCGATGCCCCCACTATAGCACAAAGGGGCGCACCCCCTTTCGGTCCAGGGGGGCGAGGAGCTCGGCAAAGGTGCGCCCGAGCACCGGGTGGCGCCCCTCCGGGACGAGGTCGGCCAGGGGCACCAGGACGAAGGCCCGCTGGTGGAGCCTGGGATGGGGCACCTCGAGGCCCTCTTCTTTTAGGACTAAATCCCCGTAAAGCAGGAGGTCCAGGTCTATGGTCCTCGGCCCCCAGCGCTCCTTCCGCTCCCGCCCAAGGCTTTGCTCTATCCCTAGGAGGCCCTCCAGGAAAGCCCGTGGGGAAAGCCCCGTGTCCACCTCCGCCACCAGGTTCAGGTAGGGGGGCTGGGGTGGGCCCACGGGCTCGGTTTCGTACACGGGGGAAAGGCGCAAAAACCGGGTTTCAGGAAGCCGGGAAAGAAGGGAAAGGGCCTGCAAAAGGTAGCCCGCCCGGTCCCCCAGGTTGGAACCCAAGCCCACATAGGCCAGCACCTCCCCAGTCTATCCGTTGACAAGGTGGTCCCGCCCCCCTACCCTGAAGGGGAGATGGCCGCCCGGGGCAAAACCTGATGGGGCCTGGGAAGCCTGGCTTCCCGGGCCCGCCCGGGGGCTTTTCTTTTGGAGGTGAGGATGGTTGGGGTAAACGGGGTAAATGTGGACTGGCGGACCCTTCTGGAAGCGGAAAAGAGCCTGGACACCGGCGTCTACACCAAGCACGACCTCCTTTTGGTACGGGGGCAGGGGGCTCGGGTCTGGGATGCCGAGGGCCACGAGTACATCGACTGCGTGGGGGGCTATGGGGTAGCCAACCTGGGCCATGCCAACCCCGAGGTGGTGGAGGCCATCAAGAAG
Source organism: Thermus sp. KWY1 (assembly GCF_057547025.1). Lineage (NCBI taxonomy): Bacteria > Thermotogati > Deinococcota > Deinococci > Thermales > Thermaceae > Thermus > Thermus sp. KWY1. Next base: position 63,831 of record NZ_BAAJPG010000029.1, on the reverse strand, counting down.
CAGGCGGAAACCCTCCTCTCCATGCCCCAGACCCTACCCACCCCCACGCGGGGGGAGTTCTACCGCACCCTGGTAAGCCTCCTTCCCCCCGAGCTCAACCGGGTCTTCCCCACCAACTCCGGCACCGAGGCCAACGAGGCCGCCATCAAGTTCGCCTGGGCCCACACCAAGAGGCGGAAGCTGGTGGCCGCCATGCGGGGCTTCTCCGGGCGCACCCTGGGAAGCCTCTCCGTCACCTGGGAGCCCAAGTACCGGGAACCCTTCATGCCCCTCTTGGGCCCCGTGGAGTTCATCCCCTTTAACGATGTGGAGGCCCTGAGGAAGGCGGTGGACGAGGAAACCGCGGCGGTGATCCTCGAGCCCGTGCAGGGGGAAGGAGGGGTGCGCCCCGCCACCCGGGAGTTTCTGGAGGCCGCCCGGGAGGTTACCCGGGAAAAAGGAGCCCTGCTGATCCTGGACGAGATCCAGACCGGCATGGGACGCACGGGAAGGCGCTTCGCCTTTGAGCACTACGGGGTGGTACCCGACATCCTCACCCTGGCCAAGGCCCTTGGGGGCGGGGTGCCCATCGGGGTAGCGGTGATGCGGGAGGAGATAGCGAAAAGCATGCCCAAGGGGGGCCACGGCACCACCTTCGGGGGCAATCCCTTGGCCATGGCCGCCGGGGTAGCCGCCCTGCGCTATCTGGAGCGCACCCGGCTATGGGAGAGGGCCGCCGAACTCGGGCCCTGGTTCATGGAAAAGCTAAGGGAGATCCCCTCTCCCAAGATCCGCGAGGTGCGGGGACTTGGGCTCATGGTGGGCCTCGAGCTCAAGGAAAAGGCTGCCCCCTACATCGAGCGCCTGGAAAAGGAGCACCGGGTGCTGACCCTGCAAGCGGGCCCCACGGTGATCCGCTTCCTTCCCCCTTTGGTCATCGAAAAGGCGGATCTGGAGCGGGTGGTGGAGGCGGTGCGGGCTGTGCTAACCTAACAGGATGAGGCAACGCTACCACATAGAAGTGGAACGGGACGAGGAAGGCTACCTGGTGGCCCATGTCCCGGAGCTTCGGGCCCATACCCAGGCCAGGAGCTTCGCAGAGTTGCTTGAACGCTTGCAGGAGGCCATAGCCGTTTCCTTGGACACGGAAGAAGAGGTTTCCGTGCTGGGGTTTTCCGGCGATCTGGAGATCGAAGCCGCGTGAGCCCCTGCCTAACCCCCATCGCCGGGAAGGAGCTGGTCCGCCTCCTACAGGAAGAAGGCTTCCAGGTGGTGCGCGTGAGGGGGAGCCACGTGCGCCTTAAACACCCAGACGGCCGAGCCACCACGGTGCCGGTACACGCAGGAGAACTCCTTCGCCCGGGAACGCTTCTAGGGATCCTCCGGGACGTGGGATGGAGCAAGGAGGAGTATGAGCGCAAGCGCCTTGGACCCCGTTGAGTTCCTCAAAGGGGCCCTGGAGATCCCCTCCCCTTCAGGGCAGGAGCGCCTGGTGGCGGAGTACCTGGCGGAGGGAATGGAAAGGCTAGGCCTCAAGGCCTTCGTGGACGAGGCGGACAACGCCCGGGGCCAGGTGGGCCATGGCCCCATCCAGGTGGTCCTCCTGGGGCACATCGACACCGTGCCCGGGGTGGTGCCGGTGCGCCTGGAGGGCAACAAGCTCTTCGGCCGGGGAGCGGTGGACGCCAAGGGCCCCTTCGTAACCATGATCTTCGCCGCCGCCGGGCTTTCCGAGGAAGCAAGGAAACACCTTACCGTTCACCTGGTGGGGGCCACGGAGGAGGAGGCCCCCAGTTCCAAGGGAGCCCGCTTCGTGGCCCCAAGGCTCAAGCCCCACTACGTCATCATCGGGGAGCCCTCGGGCTGGGAAGGCATCACCCTGGGGTACAAGGGAAGGCTTCTGGTGAAGGCCAGGCGGGAAAAGGACAACTTCCACTCCGCCCACCACGAGCCTAATGCCGCCGAGGAGCTCATCAGCTACTTCGTGGCCATCAAGGCTTGGGCGGAGGCCATGAACGTGGGGCAAAAGGCCTTTGACCAGGTGCAGTACATCCTAAGGGATTTCCGCATCCAGCCCGCAGAGCTCAAGCAGGTGGCCGAGATGTTCTTTGACCTGCGCCTTCCCCCGAGACTCCCCCCGGAGGAGGCCATCCGCCACCTCACCGCCTACGCCCCCCCCACCATAGAGCTGGAGTTCTTCGGCCGGGAGGTGCCCTACCTGGGTCCCAAGGACACCCCCCTCACCCGGGCCCTAAGGCAAGGGATCCGCAAGGCTGGGGGAAAACCCGTCTTCAAGCTGAAGACCGGGACCAGCGACATGAACGTCCTGGCCCCCCACTGGAAGGTACCCATGGTGGCCTACGGCCCCGGGGACTCCACCCTGGATCACACCCCTCACGAGCACATAGAGGTGGAGGAGTTCCTGAAAGGGATAGAGGCGCTTAGGGAAGCCCTCGAGGCCCTGGCCAAAGCGCACCCGCCCGAACCAGCCTTGGGCTAAACTGTGGCCGTGGTCGCCTATGGGTTAGGGCTTCTCGCCCTCCTTTTATTCCTTGGCCTATTCCCCCCCACCGCCCCCTGGAGCGAGCGCTTCCTCACCCCCCTGGTGGCCCTGGGAGGGGGGGTTTTCCTTCTTAGGCAACGGCAGGAACCCTGGGGCCTCGGGCTTCTCTTCCTGGGCCTAGGGGACCTGGCCTGGACCCTGGAGGATCTGAAGAGCCTACCCCGGGGCCTGTACCTGGAGTTCCCCTACCTGGTGGGCTATGCCGCCTTAACCTGGGCTCTTCTCAAGATCCCGGGGGAGAAGCCCCGCCTAAGCCTCCTCCTGGTGCCCCTGGCTCTTCTGGGCCTCGCTTCTGCTTTGAAACCCGAACTGGGCATAGACCGGATCTACACCGTGTGGGATGCCCTCCTCCTTCTCCTTCTTCTGCCCAGGCTGGAGCCCCTGTTCCGGGAACGCCTTCTGGGGGGGCGGGGCCTCTGGGGAGTGGGGCTTCTCCTCTTCCTGGTGGCGGACATGGCCTACGCCTTCCTGGAGGCGGAGGGAACCTACCCCACCGGCCACCCTGTCCACCTCCTCTGGACCTTGGGCTACTTCCTCCTGGCCCTTGGGGTGATGGAGGAAGCATCGGGAAAAGCCTCCTTCCCGGGACAGGCCCTGGCCCTGGGAGGGCTTTTCCTGATGCCGGTTCTCCTGTTGAACGACCCCACCCCCTGGGGAGTGCGGATCATCGCTCTTTATGGAGGGCTGGTGGGGGGCCTGGGACTCCTTTACGCCAACCACCTGGAGTGGCGCCGTACGGAGGAGAAGAGGCTACGCTGGACCCGCTTTCTGGAAGAGCTCGCCCGCCTCTCCCCCCGGGTAACCCAGACCCTGAGCCCTGAGGCTGTGCTGGTGGGAGCCCTCGAGGCCACCCGCCACCTTCTGCCCCAGGCCGTGGGCCTGGAGGTGAGGGGAAGGCGGGGCCTGGTGGGGGAGCGCACCCCCCATTCCCTGGCCATCCCCTTAAACGGGGACACCGCCTACCTCTACCTGCAAAGTCCTTTGGAGGAATCCGTGCCCCCCGGCTTCCTCTCCCTCCTGGGGGAGCGCATCAAGCAAGTCCTGCGCCAGGTGGAGTGGGGCACCCTGGCCCTCACGGATCCCCTCACCGGGCTTTTGAACCGCAGGGGCCTCGAGGCGGAGCTCCCCAAGCTCCTGGCCCTGGCCCGGCGCTACCAGGCCCCCATCAGCGTGGTCATGCTGGACATCGACCGCTTCAAGCGGGTGAACGACACCTACGGCCACCCGGTGGGCGACGAGGTCCTAAAGCTCCTGGGCCGCATCCTCCAGGCCAGCGTGCGCCGCGAGGACCTGGCGGTGCGCTACGGGGGGGAGGAGTTCCTCCTCTTCCTCTACGGGGCCGACCGCCTTGCGGCCAAGGAGGTGGTGGAGCGCATCCGCTACCGCTTCCGCCACCAAAGGGTGGATCCCATCCCCTATCCCCTCACCCTCTCCGCCGGCATCGCCGGGGGGGAGGTTCCGGAAAGCGAGGCCCAGCTGGAGGACTGGGTCCTCAAGGCCGACTACGCCCTCCTCAGGGCCAAGGAAACGGGCCGGGACCGGGTGACCATGGCGTAAACCCCGTTGCGGCCCTTGCCGCAACGGGGTCTTGAAGACTCTCTAAGCCGCTACTTCTTGGGCATCATCTTGGCCATGAGGGCCTCTAGGGCCTTCATGTCCTCGTTCAGGTGTCCGAAGGCCTTGCCCAGGGCCTTGAGAAGGAGGAAAAGCACCCCCAGGGCCTTCTGCACCTCGGGGTCGGAAAGCTGTTTCAGGATCCCCGCCAAGCCCACCCGGGGTGGATCCCGCATCACCTCGGGGGTAAAGGTCTCCCCCAGGCCCCGTTGCAGGGCCGAGGCCATCATGCCGATGGCAGCCGGCTCTATCCGGGAAAGGATGTCCAGAACATTGGCCCCGTGGGAGAAAAGCCTGAGCACCTGGGGCTCCATGAGCATCCCCAAGCCCTCCCCGAAGTTCTCAGAGAGGTGGCCCAGGAAGGCTAAGGCCCCGGACTTTTCCAACTTCTCCAGGGTATCCGCCAGCTTCTCCAAGGCCTCCGCCTGATCCAGGAAGCGGGCCAGCAGGGAAACCATCTGGAGGTTCTTGGGCTCCATGAGGAGACCCAGGTTCTCCGCCAGGGTCTCCCCGGCCCCCACCTGGGCCAGGAGGCCTAGCCCGCTCTTTTCCAGGACCTCCTCTATACGGGCCAGCCTTTCTTCCACCGTAAGCGTCTTCTCCATGGCCCCTCCTACTCGATCAAGGTGGCGAACCAGAAGCCCTCAAAGAGCATCTTGGTCACCCGCACCCACTTGCCCACGGCCATCACGCCGCAGGAGGGCATCCCCGTGCCCGCCAGAATCCTTTCAAAGGAGCACTGGGGCAGAAGGGCGTTATCCCCGAAGTCCATAATGCACATGGCCACGGGGTTGAAGGGCTCGCCGATATAGGCTCCCTTGAGGTCGGAGGCGATGACCCCGGCCACGTACTCCCCCTGGAAGTGGGCCACCACCCCGGCGGGGGGCAGCATGAGGGAAGGGTTCACCGTGTCCCCGATGACGAAGACGTTGGCGAACCTGGTGGAGCGGAAGGTCATCTTGTTCACCTCGGGGAAGCCCTGGGGCCCCGCCAGGGGGGATTCCCGCACCACCCGGTTGGGGGCGAAAGGAGGCGTGAGGATGAGGAGGTCGTAGGCCAGCTCCCGCCCGTCCTTGGCCCTGACCTTGCCCTCTTCAAAGGAAACGGGTTCAAACTCCCCGTGGAAGGTGATGCCCTTGGAGCGGAGGATCTCCATGACCTTCCCCGAGATCACCGGGCCCATGCCCGCCAGGGGCAGGGGGTTTAGGTGGAAGACCTCCACCGTGCTCTTATCCCGGATCCCCTTGACCTTGAGGGCGAACTCCACCTGCCCCGCCACCTCGTAGGGCGCAGGCGGGCAGGGGTAGTAGGGGGAGGAAACCCCCACCACCACCCGGCCCCCCTTGAAGTTCTTGAGGGCCTCCCTCAGCTTCAAGGCTCCCTCGAGGCTCCAGGGAGCGTAGCTGTCCTGGGCGGGGGAAGGCAACGCCTCGGCTCCCAGGGAAACGATCAGGTAGTCGTAGGAAAGCTCCCCGGCGCTGGTCTTCACCCGGTTGTTGGCGGGGTCTAAGGCCTCCACCGTGGCCTGAAGGTAGGTGATGCCCCGTTTTTCCAGGTTGGCCAGGGGCCTACGCACCTGCTCGGGCTCCCGCATACCGAAGGCCACCCAGGGATAGGCGGGCATGAACTCGTGGTAGGCGTTCTTGTCCACCAGGGTCACCTCCACCTCCCTCCCCAGGAGCTTCTTCACCTTGTTGGCCGCCACCAGGCCACCCGAGCCGCCTCCCAGAACCAGAACCTTCGTCGCCATCTTCCACCTCCCGGGTACCCTTACCGTGTACCCCTAAGTCCAGGATGCACCCATCCTCTTTGTGAAGGTAGGTGCAAATGCCCCGCCCTCACGGGCGGGGCCATCCCTGGCTTAGAGCATCCTCAGGAGGAGTTCCGCAGGCGCTGGAGGAAGAAGAGGCCAAGGCCCAGGAAGCCCATCACCTCCCCGATCCCCACCCCCCGCCCCAGGGCGGGGAGCACGTACCAGGCCAGGTGCAGAAGGCGGAAGAGGGGAATCCAAAGGGCCACGGGCAGGAGATACCGGGCCTCCCGCTTGGGCAGGTTGGTGAGGAGGTAAAGGAAGGGCAGGAAGAATCCCCCCACCGCCCATAAGGCGGCCACCGTGCCCCAAGGGCCTTCCAGGCGCTTCAGGTAGAACTCCACCTCATGGGGCAGGTCCCCTCCCCAGATGATGATCAGGGTGGTGGCCTCCACGTAGATCCAGATGATGGAAAGGGCGAGAAGGAGGTTGGTGTGGTTCTGGGCCTGGCCCATGAGGGCGGGCGTTCCCTTGCGGGCCGCCAGGGCCACGGCCACAGCCAGGGCTAAAACCGCTGCAGAAAGAAGGAGGATGGCCCCAAAGGAGGCGGAGTAGAAATGGGCCTCGAGGGCCATGAAGAGGTCATAGGTGAGGAAGGTGGCGGCAGCAAAGGCCAAGGGCAACCCCCAGGCCCCCACCTCCGCCCGGTGCTCCCCAGGTTTCAGCTTCAAGAGGATCCAGGAAAAGAGGGTGAAGAAGAGGACGTAGCGAAGGAGCATGAAAGGAGCGTTCAGGTATCCTGAGCGGTGGGCCAGAATGGGGTCCAACGCGGCCCCGGGCCGGGCCCAGGGGAAAAGCTCCGGCAGGAAGAGGAAAAAGGGCAGGCCCAAAAGCCCCATAAGGGGAAGGAGGCGGGCCAGGGGGTAAAGGTAAGGCTCCAGGGGCACGCCCCAGCGGCTCCTTAAGGCGTTGTGCAGGAGGAGCACCAGAAGCGCCCCCAAGGAAAGGAGGAGGAAGAAGGCAAAGGGAAAGTAGGCGGCCGGAGCCCCAAAGAGAAAGGCTAAAGCGTACAGAACCAGGCCCAGGAACAAGAAACCCGAACGGCTTGCCTCAATAGACCTCTGCATTGATCACCTCCAGAGGGCAGGCCTCCTCCTGCAGGCACCGCTTGATGTAACGGGCGATGAGCCAGCGCTCCCTCTCCGGGATGCGGCTTTTGTAGGAGAGCATGCGGCCAAAGCCGTTGGTGGCCGCAAAGTAGAAGTAGCCCTCGGGCATGGCTTTCACCCCCGGGTCCAGCAAGGAGCGGGGCTTGGGCATCCCCAAGGGAATCACCCTCCCATCCCCTTCCCCGTTCAGCCCGTGGCAGATGGCGCAGAAGGAGCGGTAGAGGACCTTGCCCCGCACAAGCTCCCCGTCCGTGAAGGCGTAGGGGTTGTCGGCAAACCCCCCCTCAGGCTTGAGCCCGGTGCGTACCTCCAGGTTCAGGTTCTCCCCGAAGCGCACCCGTTCCGGGGCTACCTGGACCTGGAGGGGTGCTTCCCGAAACGGCTTCACCTTGGGCTGGTCCCACATCCAGCCGCAGGCGGAAAGGAGGGGGAGCAGGAGAAGAAGCCACCTAGTCACGCCGCACCTCCTCCACCTCCGCCCCCAGTTCCCGAAGCAGGGCCTTGGTGCTCTCCAGGTCGAACCGGGGGTCCGTAGCGTAGACGAAGACCCCGTACTCGTCCAAAAGGACCCGCACGTACTCCTTGGCCTTCACCGCAGGATGGGCAGCTAAGGGAAGGCCGTTCATGTACAGGAGGAAGAGGAAAATTCCCACGGTGATGGTGAGGATGGTGAGCTCAAAGGTCACGGGGATGAAGGCGGGCCAGCCCAAAAGGGGCTTGCCCCCGGCGTTGTGGGGATAGTCCAGGGTGGTGTAGATCTGGAGGAAAAGCCCCAGGCCCACCCCCAAAACCCCCAGGCCGAAGGCGATCCAGGGAATGCGCCCATCCCCCCCCAGGACCTCCTCGATCCCTTCCACGGGGTTTGGGGTGAGGGCCTCGAGGTGGCGGTATCCCCTTCCCTTGAGCACCCTTAAGGCCTCTAAAAGCCTTTCCGCCGAGTCAAAGTAGGCCATGAGTCCATACAGCATGGGCCCCTCCTAGTGCTTTCTCAGGCGGTGGAACAGGTGGACCATCTCCGCCACGGCGATGGGGGGGAAGATGCGGATGAAAAGGGCAAGGCCGAAGAGGAAGAAGCCGATGGTCCCGAGGAAGAGGGTCCAGTCCACCCAGGTGGGGTAGTAAAGGTGGAAGTTCCCGGGCAAGAAGTCGTGGGACAGGCTGATGATGACGATCACGAAGCGCTCCAGCCACATGCCCACGTTGGCCAGGATGGAGAAGATAAAGAGCCAGGTGAGGTTCTTGCGGAAACGGGGGAACCAGAGGGTCTGGAGAAGGACCACGTTGATGAGCATCATGGCCCAGTAGTAGGGGGCGTAGGGGCCGGTCATGCGCCAAAGCTGCTGGGCCCACTCCGCAGGCTCCCCCGCATACCAGGCGATGAAGATCTCCAGGAGGTAGATGTAGGCCACGCCGAGGCCCGAGGCCAGGGTCACCTTGGCCATCCAGTCCAGGTGGCGGTCGGTGATCACCCCCTCCAGCCGGTACCACTTCCTGAGGGGGATGATCAGGGTAAGGGCCATGGCGAAGCCCGAGTAGATGGCCCCGGAGGCGAAGAAGGGGGGGAAGACGGTGAGGTGCCAGCCCGGCACCAGGCCGTAGGCAAAGTCCATGCTCACCACCGAGTGCACGGAGATCACCACCGGGGTAGCCAGGCCCGCCAGGAGCACATAGACCGCCCTATAGCGCTGCCAGTGGACGGCATTCCCCGTCCAGCCCAGGGAGAGCCAGCCGTATAGCTTCCGCCGCCAGCCCTTGCTCCTCTCCCGCAAAAGGGCCAGATCCGGGATCAAGCCCAGGTAGAGGAAGAGGGTGGAGATGGTGAGGTAGGTCATGATGGCCAGCACGTCCCAGGAAAGGGGGCTCTTGTACTGGGGCCAGAGGGCCATGTGGGTGGGGTAGGGCATGACCCAGTAGAAGAGCTGGGGCCGGCCCATGTGGATCAGGGGGTAGGTGGCCGCCGCCAGCACGGCAAACAGGGTCATGGCCTCGGTGACCCGGTTCAAGGAGTCCCGCCAGTTCTGGCGCATGAGGACCAGGATCGCACTGATCAGGGTCCCAGCGTGGCCGATGCCGATCCACCAGACGAAGTGCACGATGTCAAACCCCCAGGCCACCGGCTGGTTGATGCCCCAGGTGCCGAGGCCCTTCACGAAGGTTACGAAGATGGCATAAAGCCAGGCCAGGGTCAAGGCCCCCCCCACGGCCAAGACCACCCTCCAGGGCCTGGGAGCTGGCTTCTCCACTGGCTCCAGAAGCTTTTCCACCAAGGTCTTCTCCGTCCACTCCCCCTGGATCAGGTCGTGGTCGGGATGGGGTTCCTTATGCGCCATGCTTCCCCTCCTTCAGCTTGGGATTGGGGTTTTTCAGGTGGGCCAGGTAGGTGGTGCGGGGCCAGGTGTTGGCCTCCTCCAGAAGGGCGTAGTGCCGTCCTTCTTTCCGGTGGGCCTGGATGGGGTCTTCAGGGTCCAGGAGGTCCCCGAAGTGGATGGCCTTCCCCGGGCAGACCTCCTGGCAGGCGGTCCTGATCTCCCCGGTGCGGATCTTCCGCCCCTCCATGGCCGCCTTGGCCCGGGTGCTTTCGATGCGCTGCACGCAGTAGGTGCACTTCTCCATCACCCCGCGGCTCCGCACCGTCACCTCGGGGTTCATGAGGAGGGCCAGGGGGCTTTCCTGGGCCCTGCGGGGGTCCCCCTTGCCCACGAAGGCCTCCCCGTAGGGGAAGAAGTTGAAGCGCCGGGCCTTGTAGGGGCAGTTGGCGGAGCAGTACTTGGTGCCCACGCAACGGTTGTAGACCATGAGGTTCAGGCCCTCGCTGGAGTGCTCCGTGGCCGCCACCGGGCAGACGGCCTCGCAGGGAGCCTTCTCGCAGTGCTGGCACATCACGGGCTGGTGCACCACCCCCTCCTCGGCGAAGTAGCGGTCGATGCGGATCCAGTGCATCTCCCGGCCCTTCTTCACCTCCTCCTTGCCCACCACGGGGATGTTGTTCTCCACCTGGCAGGCCAGGGTGCAAAGCCCGCACCCCAGGCAGCGGCTTAGGTCCACGGTCATGGCCCAGGCGTGTTCTCCTTGGGGCCAGGGGGGGTAGAAGGAGATCCGCTTCTCCTTTTCCGGCTCGGCCTCGAGGGCCTCGGCCTCCTCCATCACCTTCACCGCCTCCACCTCCCCCAGGTACCCGTGGTACTGGGTGGAAACCAGGGGATAGTCCCGGCCCGTGGGGGAAACCTCCACGGGCCAGACCACCCCCTCGGGGTGGAAGAAGTGGGAAAGGGGGGCTACCCCGCTCCCCTTAGGCGGACCGGGAAGGGGCCAGAGGGGAAGGAGGGCCTCCTTCTCCCCAGCCTTAACCCGTAGGAGGGGCCTTTTGGGATCCGCCCGCCGCTCCCGGGCCCGGATGTCCGCAAGAAGGCCCAGGGCCTCGGCATCCTCCTCGCTTAAGAGCAAGGCCCCGTCCCAGACCAAGCGGCTTAGGGGCCTGGGAAGCTCCTGCAAATAGGGGTTGTCCCGGTAGCGCCCGTCGTAAAGGCTGGCGTCGGGGCGCAGGGTAAGCTCCCAAGGAGCCTCCTTCCGCAAAGGGGGAAGGCGGCCTTCCAGACCGGGGCGCACCTCCACGGGCACCTCCTTGGCCTCCGCCAAGGGCCTTCCCTCCACCAGGGCCTGCTTCTCCTCGGGGGAAAGGGCGGGAAGCTCCTCCCCCAGAAGCCCCGCCAGCACCTCCTCCAGGGTTTTCCCACCCCACAGGGGCTGGATGAGGGCCTGGCTGGACCAGAGCCGGCCCTCGGCATCCCGGTGCTGGCCCGAGGCCTCGAGGGGATGGGCCAAGGGAAGGCTCCAGGAGGCCGCCTTGTTGGGGTAGAGGGAAAGCGCCGCAGAAAAGGCCTTGCCCGAAAGGCTGGGCAAGGGACCCTCCGCCGCCCACACCAGGCGCTCGGCCTCCTCGGCCTGCTGGAAGGCTTTGGGCGTGGCCGCCTCCTTCTCCGGGGGCTCCACGTAGCGCACCGGGGCCTTAAGGACCTGGTTGATGGCCATGACCAGGGCCTGAGCCCCCGGGGAGAGCTGGGGCCCGGCCAGGACCACCCCACCCCGTTGCAGGTCCTCCGCCAGGATGGGAAGGAACCCTCCGTAGTCCGAGGCTGGACTTCCCGGCACCACCCCCAGGGTCTGGGCCAGGGCCAGGATAAACGCCTCCACCTGGCTGGGCTTTAAGGCCAGGCGGTGGTCGGCCATGCTCCCCAGAAGGCTGGCCCCGCTTTCCACCGCATAGATGCGGTTCATGGGCGGAATGCGCCTGCGGCTTAAGGCCTCCCACCAGAGGTATCCCGCCGGGTGCTCGTGCGCCTCCACGTCCAGGAGGAGTACGGTTTCCACCTTCTCCGGGGCGTAGACGGGCCAGGCCCTTTGCCCAAAGGCCACCTCCGCCCCCAGGTAGATGTTCTCCAGGCTCCAGGCCTCAAACCGGGCCACCCGGAGGTTGGGGAAGCGGGCCTGGGCTTTTTCCAACAGGCCCTCGAGCCTGGGGGAGGTGGTGCGGGGAAGAACCAGAAGGGTTTCCCCCTCCGCCAAAGCCCGCCGCCAGGCGGCGTAAAACCCCTCCCAGTCCGGGGCCTTGCCCTGGCGGGCCGGGTCGTATAGGGCGTAAAGGCCCGCCAGGGGGTAGGGGCTCATGGCCCTCTCCAAAGGCGCCATGAAGAGGGGCCTTTCCTGGTAGACCTTTACCCGCACCGGCTCGGCAAAGCCAGCATGGGCGATGGCGGTGACGAACTCCGCCTCTCCCCCCTCCACCACCCATTCCGGCTGGCGCACGTAGGGTACCCCCTTCCGCCGCACCACCGGGGTACAGGCCGCAAGGGACAAAAGCCCCAAAGCCAAGAACCCCCGCCGGGTCACAGGGCCAAAGGGAAACTCCTCACGGAAGAGCTCCCGCTCCAAAGCTTCTTCATAACCGCGCCGTTCCCTCATGAAGCCTCCTAGCGGTGACAGGTGTTGCAGCTGGTAAGGGCCTCCGCCGAACGCACCTGGTAGATCTCCTTCAGCTTCTTGCCCAGTTCGGGATCCGGGGTGTAGGCCATGTTGAAAACCTGCTCCCGGGGCCTGAGGCGGGCCTCGGGCTGGCGGTGGCAGTCCAGGCAGAACTTCATGGTGAAGGCCTGGGGCTGGCGGACCACCGCCATCTGGTCCACCCGTCCGTGGCACTCGGCGCACCCCACCCCCTTGGCCACGTGGGCCCCGTGGTTGAAGTAGACGAAGTCGGGCAGGTTGATGACCCGGTTCCAGCGCAGGGGCTCCCCGGTTTCCCAGCTTCGCCGCACCAGGGCCAGGTTGGGGCTATCGGGCTTGATAAAGGTGTGGCAGGTCATACAGGCCTCCGTGGGGGGCAGGCCCGCGTAGGCCGCCCGCTCCACGCTGGAATGGCAGTAGCGGCAGGAAAGCCCCAACCCTCCGGCGTGGAAGGCATGGCTGAAGGGCACGGGTTGCTCCACGGGCAGGGTGCGGTACTCAAAGGCCCCCACCGCCACCCCGGAAAACACCACCACCAGTAGCGCGAACACCCCTAGAACCGTTCCCCAGAAGAAGGTTTTTACCCATCGGTTGCGCCGCCGCATGCCACCTCCGGTCTTAAGGGCCAAGGCTACGGGCAAAGGGGCAAGGGGTCAATCAAGGGGCGTGGGTTTTTTCATAAGCGAATGGGCCCTACCCGTGCCTACCCTTTAGCAAGGTCTTCTCATGGGTACACTAGCGGAAAGGGGAAGGGACAAATGTCCCAAACCCCGGCAAACCTTGACAAGGAGGAGGCTTTTGCTAAACTAAGGCTTGCGCGTAAGGCGCACCCTGCCGGGATGGTGGAACTGGTAGACACGCCATCTTGAGGGGGTGGTGCCCGCAAGGGCGTGCGGGTTCAAGTCCCGCTCCCGGCACCAAAGAGGCCCTGCGGGGCCTTTTTCCTTTATGCGGCTTCTCCTAGAGCGCACCCTCAAGACCCTCGAGGACACCCAGGCCCTGGCCCGGGAAGCCCTGGCCCTTTTCCCCCCGGGGGCCCTGGTGGTCCTGGAGGGTCCCTTGGGTGCGGGCAAGACCACCTTCGTCCGCTTTCTGGCCGAGGCCTTGGGCTTTAAGGGAAGGGTGACCAGCCCCAGCTACACCCTCATCCACACCTACCCCACCCCGGAAGGCCCCTTGGTCCACGCCGACCTCTACCGCCTGAAGGACCAAAGAGCCCTTCTGCCCCAGCTGGAGGCGGCCCGGGAGGAAGCCCGCCTCCTCCTGGCGGAGTGGGGGGACCCTGGGCTCCTCGAGGCCGATTTCCTCCTGCGCCTCAGCCCCCAGGGTGAGGTGCGCCGGGCAGAGCTATGGCAACTCCACCCCGGCCAGGAGGAGGGCATCCAGCAAGGCCTCCCGCCCGGCCCGCCCAGCGAATAGGGCCACCACCTTGCCCTCGGCATCCACCACGAAGGTCCAGGGCTGGCCCAGGACCTTGAAGCGGTTGGCCACCTCGTGGGGCTTGTCCCTATCCGAGGCCAGCAAGGGAATGAACCGGGGAAAGGCCTTCATGTACTCCAGCACCACCTCCTTGGTGTCCTTGGGCTCCCGGCTGATCACGTAGAAGGGCACCCGGGTTTCCTCCGCCACCCGGTGAAGCCCCGGGAACTCCGCCTTGCACACGGGGCACCAGCTGGCCCAGAAGACGATGACCGCAGGCTTCTTCATGGTGGCGGGGGTGACGAGGTTACCCTTGGGATCCAGAAGGGCGAACTCGGGCAGGCGCTGGCCCGGCTGCACCGCAAGGACCACACCCAAAAGCAGAAGGAACCCCATCCATCGCCTTAGCATGCTTCCATTGTTTACCCTAGCGGGGATGGGTATGTAAACCACCTCACCTTGGCCGCCGCAAGCGCTTAAGGTCGTGGTCGGGCCAGATGCCGTCCGCCACCAGGTGGAGCCACTGGGAAAGGTAGTAGCCCAAAAGGGCCAAACCCCAGACCTCCCAGGGCCAGGAGGGAAGCTTAAAGGAAAACCCCATCCCCAGGTATTTGGCAAGCCCCTGGGCCAGGTACCCCAAGGCCAAAAGAAGCCCCGCCAGGTAACCCAGGCGGGTCAAGGGCCCCAGCACCCAGGTATGGGAAAGCCCCCGGTGGCGGAAAAGCCAGCCGTAAGGACGCCAGAAAAAACCCAAAAGGCCCCAGCGGCGCTGGGACCGCGTGCCCTTCTCCGCCAGGTCCAGATCAGGGGAAAGGAGGAAGGTGCCCGCCAGATAAGCCAGGGTGAAGGCCAAGCCCCGGGGGTCCTCCGGGGAGCCCCCGGCGGCCAGGAAGACCACCGCTCCCCCGCCTAAGACCGTCAGGTTTATGGCCTCGTGCACCCGCCCCGAGGGCATAGGGCCATGTTACCGGAGGAGGGGACCCCGCCCTCCTTAAAGGGCGGGCAGGGGGAAGCGCTCCCCCGCCGAGAGGACGTCCACCTTGAGCCCCTTCACCCCCCGGCCCGTGTACTCCGCCCCCCCGGCGTCCACCAGGGTTACCCCTCCCATCCAGACCTCCCCCAGGCCCTTTAGGAGGCGAAGAGCGGTGTTCTCCAGAAGGCCTAAGCCCACCAGGTCGGGATTGTCGGCCACCAGGCGCGAGAGAGCCAGGAACCGCCCCCTTTCCTCCACCCGGGGGAGGAAGACCAGCCCCCTCAAGAGGGCCAGGCCCAAGGCAGCCTTAACCTCCCCCTCCAGGGAGTAAAAGGCAGCCTCCCCCAGAAGGCCCGCCGCCTCCCCCAAGGCCACCACCCCACCCCCCTGGCGGTGGACCTCCAAAAGGGCCTGGAGAAGGAGACTTCCCCGGATGAGATCCAAAAACTCCGGTAGCCCCTCGGCGGCCAGAAGCACCAGGGGGCTCGCCGCCACCGCCTGGGCTATCTCGGGGTCAAAGGCCTCCTCCCGCCGCCTGAGGTAGAGGACCCTTCCCCGCCTCAGACCCAGGCTCCGGTAAGCGAGCCGCCAGGCCTCCGCCAGGTCCCGCAAAGGATAGGGCACGAGAAAAAGGGCCTCCCCCCTGGCCTCCTCCAGGAGCCTGGCCTCCACCGGGCGCAAGGCCCCCCGAAGGGGATCGGCGGTCAGCAAGGCGAAAAAGCCCTGACGCATACCTGACCTCCTATACCTTTAGGGTAATCCCCTCCTCATGAAAGGAAAAGGGTGATGTGGTAGACTTAAGGGCGTGGCCGCGATGGTATCCCCCCCGGGGGCGCTCTCCAAGGATAAAAAGAGGGCCATCCTCGAGGCCACCTTGGAGATCCTCCGGGAGATGGGGCTTTCCGGGCTCAAAATGGAGGAGGTGGCCCGGCGGGCGGAGGTGGGTAAGGGTACCATCTACCTCTACTTCCGCGACAAGAAGGACCTCCTGAAAAACCTGGTGGAGGAACGCACCTGGGCCTTTTACCGGGAGGTGGAGGAGGTGGTGCGCCAAAAGGCGCCCTTTTTTGTGCGCCTCGAGGGCCTCCTGAAGAAGCGTCTGGCCTGGATCGCCGAGTGGCGGGGCCTGTGGGCGGCGGTAGCCCGGGAGGCCATGGAGGACCCCACCCCCTGGCTCAAGGGGCTCCACCAGCACTACCTGGACCTCCTGGAGGAGCTGGTGCGAAGCGGCCAGGAAGAAGGGGCCGTGCGCCCCGAGCTTTCCCCCAGGGCCACCGCCCACGTGATCGCGGCCTTGGGGTGCACCCCCCAGCTGGAGGTGGAGGCTTATTTGGAGCACCTCATGGAGGTGCTCCGGAAAGGAGTCGCGCCGTGAAAGAGTTCCGTCCCGGCGACAAGGTGGTCTTGCCCCCTTACGGGGTCGGCGTGGTGGCGGGCATAGCCCAGCGAAGCGTGAGCGGCATCAGCCGGGCCTACTACCAGGTGGACTTTCCCGGTTCCCGCTCCAAGGCCTACGTACCCGTGGAGGCTCCCCAAAGCGTGGGCATGCGCAAGGCCCTTGCCCCGGAGGAGGTGCCGGTCATCCTTGACCTCCTGAAGAACGGACGCATGCCCCTGCCCAAACAGTGGGCCGCCCGGCACCGCAAGACCAGCGAGATCCTGGCGGATGGAAACCCCTACCGCATCGCCCAGATGGCCGGGCAGCTCAGGGCCTGGGAGCTGGAACGGGGCCTACCGGACCTGGACCGCCAGGCCCTCAGGCGGGCCATCTACCTCCTGGCGGAGGAGGTTTCCCAGACCCTGGAGATCACCGTGCAGGAGGCCAAGCGTCTCTTCGAAGAGGCCTGGGGCGAAGAACTGAACTGAAGGCCCTTGGGCTAACCAAGGCCCCGGGGTTCCGGGGTCTTTTTCCATCCCACCCCGGATTCCTCAACCGCCAAGAACGGGCTTAAAGCAGCAGGCTCCAGGTTTTCTTCTCCATCTCTAGGATGCGGGCCAGGTAATGCTCCAGGACCCCCGGATCCAGCCCCTCCACCTGGCCCTGGGCCATGACCTCCAGGTCGAAGAGCACCGCCTGGAACTCGGGGGCCGACCAGTGCTCGGCAAGCTCCTGCCAGGGTCCATCCCCCTCCACGTGGGCGTTCCAGGCCTCCAGGAATAGGCGGTTCAGGAAGTAGAAGAATACCAGGCGGTAAGGGTAGGGAAACCCCTCCATCTCCTGGAGCAGGGCGATGTACTCCTGCCGCACCGGGTGAACCGGTTCCCTGGGATCCGCCCCCTGGGAAAGAAGCCAGTCCAGCTCCTCCACCGTGGCCATGAGGGCCTGGACCAAAGGAGCCCGGTGGGGATGGGGGGCCTCCTTAAGAAGCCCCACCTGAAAGCGGTACAGGGCTTCCACGAAGGGGAAATCCTGCTTAAGCCAGAAACTGAACCGCTCCTCGTCCCAGCGGAGGGGCAAGGACTTGATCTCCTCCAAGGCATCCGGGCAACAACCAAAAAGCTCCCTAAATAACTCCATACCCTCCCCCCAGAATTCCGTGCCGGGCATAACCGGCATGCCGCAGGGCCTCCACCACCTTCTTGGCCTGGGCCTCGTCCTCCGCCAGGCCGAAGAAGGCGCTCCCCGAGCCGGACATTAAAACGCCCCTCAAACCCAAGGCCTTAAGCCGGGCCTTCACCTCCTTCAGCTCCGGATGAAGGCGGAAGGCAGGGCCCTCGAGGCTATTCCAATAGGGTGGCTCCTCCCCTTTCTCCAGGGCCTCGAGGATCTCCGAAACCGGAAGCTCGGGCCCGAAATCGTGAGGCTTCACCTCCCCATACACCCTGGGGGTGGGAAGGCGCAGGCCCAAGGAGAAGACCACCACCGGCAAGGGGGAAAGGGAAAGGGGCCTGAGCCTCTCCCCCACCCCCCGGGCCTCCGCCACCCCTCCCTGGAGGAAGAAGGGCACATCGGCCCCCAGGGAAAGGGCCAAGGAGGATAGGTCCACCTCCGCCGGGTAGAGCTCCTTCAGGCCCAGAAGCACCTGGGCGGCATCCGAACTCCCCCCGCCAAGACCCGCCCCCTCGGGGAGCCTCTTTTCCAGGAGGATCCGCACCCCCCCGGGCCAGCCCGCCCTTTCCAGATAGGCCGCCGCCGCCCGGTAGGCCAGGTTCCTTTTCCCGTACCGCCCGCGGAACTCGATCCCCTCGGGGATGGGCTCCAGGAAAAGCCGGTCCCCGAAGGATAGGCTGGCGAAGAGGGTGTGGAGCTCGTGGTAGCCATCCGGCCTCCTCCCCAGGAGGGAGAGGCCCAGGTTCACCTTAGCCACCGCTAGGCGCTCCATACCCTCGCCAAAGCCTCCGCCAGGGGCAGGTCCTCGGGGTAGGTGATCTTGAAGGCGGCCCTCTCCCCCTCCACCAGGGCCACGGGATAGCCCAGGGCCCTCACCAGCTGGGCGTCGTCGGTGGCGGAAAGCCCCCGCTTCCTGGCGTAGGCGTGGGCCTCCCGCAAGAGGGCGGTGAAGAAGCCCTGGGGGGTTTGGACCAGGCGCAGGGCCTCCCGGGGTACCACCTCCCCATACCCCTCCCCTTCCGGCCGCATGAGGGTATCCGGCAGGGGCAGAACCGGCACCGCCGCCCCCGTGGCGCGGGTGGCCTCGAGGACCCGCCCCATCAGCCTCTGGCTCACGAAGGGCCGGGCCACGTCGTGGACCAGAACCAGAGGGAGGCTTGCCGCCTCCAGGAGGCGGGAAACCGACTCCTGCCGGGTTCTGCCCCCCTCTAAAAAGGTGGCGCGAAGCCCCTTGGGGACAGGAGCTCCGGGGGGCAGGGCCACCAGGACCTCCGCCGCCTCCTTGAAGGCCTCCACGGCCCACTCCAGGAGGGTCTTCCCCCCCACCCGCAGGAAGGCCTTGGGCCCAAGGCCCAGCCGCTCCCCGTTCCCGGCGGCGGGGATCAGGACGGAAACCATCCGGTGTTCGCTTGTCAGCGAAGCACCCACGATTCCCATGGTAGCATGGGCTCCATGAGCCTTTGGGAAGCCCTTCTCTTAGGGGTGGTGGAGGGGCTCACGGAGTTCCTGCCCGTTTCCTCCACCGGCCACCTAACCCTCCTCTTCCACCTCCTGGGCCTGCCCATCCAAGAGGATCCCTTCCTCAAGACCTTCCTCATCGCCATCCAGCTGGGGGCCATCCTGGCCATCCTCCTCCTTTACGGAAGGCGCTTTGCGGTGGACCGGGCCCTCTGGCTCAGGATCGGAGTGGCCTTCCTGCCCACCGCGGCCATGGGCTTCCTCCTCTACCCCCTCATCAAGGGGAAGATCCTGGGAAACGACGGCATCGTGGTCTTCTTCCTCTTCTTCGTGGGCTTGGTCCTCCTCCTGGCCGACCGCCTGGCGGAACGGGCCCGCTATGGGGATGTGCTGGAGCTCCCCCTAGCCCAGGTGGCCTTAATCGGGGTCTTCCAGGGCCTGGCGGCCCTCTTCCCCGGCACCAGCCGGAGCGGGGCCACCATCCTGGGAGGCCTCCTCCTGGGCTTGAGGCGCAAGGCAGCAGCGGAGTTCAGCTTCCTCCTGGCCCTTCCCACCATGCTGGCCGCCGTGGGCTACGACCTCCTGAAAAGCGCTCCCGCGGTGCCCCAGGGGGGCTGGAACCTTCTTGGGATGGGCTTCCTCGCCGCCTTGGTCACCGCCCTCTTCACCGTGCGCTGGATGCTCGCCTTCGTGGAGCGCCAGGGCTTCAAGCCCTTCGCCTATTACCGCATGGCCCTGGCCTTGGTCTACGCCTACTTCTTCCTACGCTAGGGCCAGAACCCTATCCAGGGTTTCCAGGAACTCCTGGTAGGCCTCCCTCCGGGCTCCTTCCCCCATGAGGCCGAGCCGCAAAACCTGCCCCCGGGTGGGCCCGATTCCCCCGGCCACCGCCACCCCCTGGGCGTAAAGGGCCTTCACCAGCCGGTCGGCCTCCACCCCCTCAGGGGGGCGCACCACCAAGACCGTGGGCAGGGGGCTGGCCTTGGGGTAGGGGCGGAAACCCCGTTCCCTTAGCTCCCCAAGCAGCCAGGCGTAGACCTCCTTCGCCCTTTGTTCCCGGGCCTCCATCCCCTCCTCCAGGACCAGGTCCAAAGCCTCCAGCAGGGCGTAGTGCAGGAGGACCGGGGTGGTGTGGTGGTAGCCGCCCCGCTCCCAGTGCTCCGCCACCCGGGCAAGGTCCAGGTACCAGCCCCGCCTGCCGGTGAAGGCCTTGCGGGCCTCGAGGCTCACGGCAATGGGGGCCAGGCCCGGGGGAGCGGAGAGGCACTTCTGGCTGCCCGTGAAGGCGTAGTCCACCCCCATCTCCCGCATGGAGAAGGGAAGCATCCCCAGGGTGGTGACGGCATCCAGGAAGAAAAGGGCCCCGGCCTCCTTGGCCAGGGCCCCGATCTCCCGGGCCGGGTTCAGCACCCCGGTGGAGGTCTCCCCGTGGACCAGGGCCACCATGCGGTAGCGCCTCACCTTTAGGGCCCGGGCCACGGCCTCGGGGTCCACGGGCTCGCCCGGAGGGAACTCCAAAACCGCGGGTTCCAGGCCGTGCACCTGGGCCATCTCCGCCACCCTCTGGGAGAAGGCCCCGTTCACCAGCACCAGGACCGGGCCCCGGTCCAGGTTGGCGAGGCCGGCCTCCATGCCCAGGCTTCCCGAGCCCGCCAAAGCCGCCAGCAGGGCGCCTTCCCCGGGGTCAAAGAGCCGGGCAAGCCTCTCCTGTATGGCTCGGTTCACCGCCAGCACCTCGGGGTCCAGATGGCCCCGCATGGGACGGAGAAGAGCCTTTTGCACGCGCTCGGGGATGGGGGTGGGTCCAGGGGTCAGAAGCAGCATCTTGCCTCCTCTACTCCCGCCGGAAGCGGGCATAAGAAAAGCCCCCGCGGCGATACCGGGGGGGCCCTTCCCGAAGGAAGGGGCCCCCTACCGGATAGCTCGCAGGAGCCTCATTGAGGCCCACTTTAGCCCAAGGCCCCTTTCCTTGTAAAGTGCTACCTGGATGAAGGACTACTACGCCATCCTGGGGGTGGGCCGGGAGGCCACCCAGGAGGAGATCAAAAAGGCCTACCGCAAACTGGCCCTCCAGTACCACCCCGACCGCAACCCCGGGGACAAGGAGGCGGAGGAGCGCTTCAAGGAGATCAACGAGGCCTATGCGGTTCTCTCCGACCCCGAAAAGCGGGCCCGGTACGACCGGGGGCTTTTGGGGGCACCCGAGCTCCAAACCGAGGACCTCTTTGACCTCTTCGCCCAGGTCTTCGGCTTCCGCACGGGGCGCACCGCCCCAAGAGGGGAGGACCTCGAGGCCCAGGTGGAAGTGGACCTGGAAGACCTCCTCACCGGCAAGGAGGTGGAGGTCGCCTACGCCCGCTTGGTGCCCTGCGAAGCCTGCCAAGGCCAAGGGGGCAGGAGGGTGGTCTGCCCCACCTGCGGGGGTAGGGGGGTGGTGGAAACCTATCGTCAGGGTCTTTTTGGCGGGTTCCTGACCCGCTCCACCTGCCCCCACTGCAAGGGGCAAGGCCATCTCCTGGCGGAGGCCTGCCCGGTATGCCGGGGCCGGGGCCGGGTGGCCAGGGAGGAAAGGGTACGGGTACGCATCCCCCCGGGCATGGACGAGAACCGCCTGCTTCGGGTACCGGGTTACGGCAACCTGGCCCCCGGGGGTCCCGGGGACCTGTACGTGCGCTTGAAGATCCGCCCCCACCCCCACCTGGAGCGGGAAGGCCCCCACCTGGTCTACCGCTTGAAGATCGGCTTGGCCCAGGCAGCCCTGGGTACCCGGGTGGAGGTGCCCGGGCTTTCGGGCCCCATCCCCTTGGAGATTCCCCCGGGCACCGGGCACGGGGAGGTGTTTGAGCTTCCCGGAGAAGGCCTTCCCTACCCTGGGGGCCGGGGAGCCTTAAGGGTGGTGGTGGAGCTTTCCGTGCCCAAAAACCTTAGCCCCAAGGCCAAGGAACTCCTCAGGGCCTACGCCAAGGAGGTGGGGGAGGAAGTGGCTCCCGAAGGCTTCTTTGAAAGGCTACGGGGGTTCTTCCGCAAGTAGGTCCTTCGTGGTATAGTGAGGCATTCCGGGTCGCTATAGGGTGGCCCCTCGGGTCTAAAGCAACCCCTAAGGCCCCGGATACGAGCCCAAGGGCTCGGAAGCGAAGGAGCAGTATGCAGAAGGGTCGGGTCAAGTGGTTCAACGCGGAGAAGGGCTACGGCTTCATTGAGCGCGAGGGCGACACCGATGTGTTCGTCCACTTCAGCGCCATCAACGCCAAGGGGTTCCGCACCCTGAACGAGGGCGACATCGTCACCTTTGACGTGGAGCCGGGCAAGAACGGCAAGGGCCCCCAGGCGGTGAACGTCACCGTGGTGGAGCCGGCCCGCAGGTAAAGGGCAACCCGGACCGCCGTGGGGAAGACCCACGGCGGCTTCCTTTTGGGGAAGCTATCACCCCTTTCTCAGACCCCAGCCGGTAGCATGGGAGGGATGCGGACCCTTAACCTGAGCCTACGTCCAGTGCTTCCAGAGGACGCTCCCCTCCTGCATCAGCTCTTCCTGCGAAGCCCCGGGTACTTCGCCCTGATCGGTATGGAACCCCCGGCCCTCGAGGACGTGGCCCGGGACCTTTCCACCCTGGAGAAGGACGAGCGCCGCCGGGCCTTCCTCCTCTACCTGGAGGAGGAGGCGGTAGGGTACCTGGACTACAAGCTGCGCTACCCCGAGCCCGAGGACGCCACCCTAAGCCTCCTCCTCATCCGGGAAGACCGCCAGGGGCAGGGCCTGGGACGAAGGGCCCTGGAGCACCTCCTAAACCACCTGACGGGGGCCGAGCGGCTTTATGCGGTGGTCTACGGCAACAACGCCCGGGCCAGGGCCTTTTTCCAAGCCCAGGGTTTCCGCCACGTGAAGGATGGGGGCCCCACCCTGAGCTGGTACGTGCGGGAACTATAACCCATCACCCCACCCGGGCGAGAGCCCAGGTGGGGTGCACCCGAATCGTGAGGACTCCCCAGACTAAAGTCCGGGGCTTCTCGGGGTTTCCCCCGAAGGCCCCGTCCGGGCCCAGAAAGACCTTGACTCCGTATCGGCAGGCGAGCGCAATGCTTCTGGCTCTGCCACGGGTGTTCGTTTGGAGTTTTACCCATCGGACTACCCGATGGAACCCCCTACTCCAAGTTTCAAGGTCCACGGGGAACTTTGTCCCCAAGAACATTGTACCAAATCCGTGTCCACCTGTGGTGGACGTAGGGGGTAGGGGAGTCCATGTATCCCCGGTTTGGTCAGCCTGTGTCACGCGTTAGCGTATCTTGAGGGCTATCTTGGAAACCGGGGGATTATAGCTCCCCCACACCCCCTCTTTTCTCTAAGCCCGCTCTGGGCCAAAGCTCCTAGCCCAAACCGGCCAGCTTGCGGTTCTTCTCGATGTAGGACTTCCACTGCTCGGGAACATCCTCCTCGGGGAAGATGGCGTTCACCGGGCAGGCGGGTACGCAGGCCCCGCAGTCGATGCACTCCTCGGGGTGGATGTAGAACTGATCCCCCCCGTCGTAGATGCACTCCACGGGGCAGACCTCCACGCAGGACTGGTCCTTTACGCCGATGCAGGGTTCACAGATCACGTGCGGCATCCTTCACCTCCTAAGCCACCCTCCCCCCTATTTTAGGGGAGAAACCCTCCTGTCAAGGGGCTAGGCCCCCAAGTAGCGGAAGAAGGCCTCCCGGGAGATGGCCCCCACCACCTCTTCCCCCTTCACCACCAGGACCAGGGGTTGCCGCAGGAAGAGGGGGGAGAGCTCGCTGACCGCCACCTCAGCCTCCACGCTGGGGACCTCCTCCAAAGGGAGGATGTGGTCGGAAAGGCCCAAAAGCCCCACCGGGCGCCCTTCCTGCACCAACAGGGCCACCCCCCGGCCCTCGTAGGCCTCGAGGGCCTCCACCCGGGGCAGGGGCCTCGCCAGGCGGCGGGCCGGGGTGGGCCAGAGAAGCCCGGCGGTGAGCAGGGTGGTGCAGGGCACCCGCACCGCCTTCTTGGCCACGTAGAGGGCAAAGGTGAAGAAGAGGAGAAACCCCAGCCCCTCCAGGAGGCCGGTAAAGTTAAAGCTCTCCCACCCCAGCCTGCCCCCACCCCCGAGGAGGGAGTGCAGGAGGTAGGAGAAGAGAAGGCCCAGCACCAAGGCGGCCAGATAGGCGAAAAGCCCGGCCAGGCGGAGTTCCTTCACCGTGCGCATGGGCTTAGCTTACCAGTTCCTCCTCCCGGTCCACGTCCACCCCCACCTCGGGGTAAGGGGTGATGAGGGCCTTGGCCTCCACCCCGAGAATCCTCCCCGCCCTCGCCTCCAGCTCCGTGAGAGAAAGCCTCCCCAGAAGAAGCTTGATGAGGATGTCCAGGCCGATGAGCCGGGCCAGGGCCAAGGGTTTCTTCCTTAAGGCCACCACCTTTTTGGCCAGGGGCAGGGCCTGGTAGAAAAGCCCCTTATCCAGAAGCACCAGGTTCCCCCCGGTGAAAACCCCCTCCCGCAGGCGGGCGTAGGTGCGCCGGGTGTGGGGAAAACGGGCCTCCACCGCCTCCTTCGGCACGATGGGGTAGACGAGGGCAGCCTCCGGGGCCCTTTCCAGCACATATCGCACCGCCTCCGGGGTGAGGTGGGGGATGTCGGCGGTGGCCACCAGGACCCGTCCCTCCACCTGCTCTAAGGCTGCCTCCAGGTTCCCAAGCAGGCTTCCCCTGTCCGGCAAGGTCAAGCGAGGAGAGGGGTTTAGCCCCGGGTTCTCCCCCACGTAGACCACGGAAAGCCCCGCCTCCTTCAAGGCGGAAAGCACCCACTCCGCCATGGGCCTTCCCCGGTAGGGCACCAGGGCCTTGCTCCGCACCCCATACTTTCGGGCCCACGCCTCCTCGCCGCCTCCCAGAACAATGGCCTCCACGCCCCTATGCTAAAGGTTTTGCCGGGGCCCCCACCCCGGCGACGCCGGGGTGGGGTGGCATCAGAGGGGCCTAAGGGTAAACCTCAGCACCTGGTTCCCGGTGATGCGTACTGTCTCCACCAGGGTGCGGTACCCAGGGGCCACCAAGGTAAGTTCATGCTCGCCGAAGGGCGCCTCGAGGCGCAGGTAACCGCCCTTGGCCACCCCCACTTCCTTCCCATCCAGGAAGACCCGGGCCTCCACGTTCAGGTAAAGCTCCAACACCGCCCGCACCGGAACGAGTTCCACATAAAGCCTGACGCTTTCCCCGGGGCGCACCTCCACCTGGGCCCGGTACTCCCCGTAGCCGGGGGCCAGGACCCGCACCTCGTGCAGGCCGGCCTCGAGGCTCACCCTCAAGGGAGCGCGGCCCGCCAGACGCCCGTCCAGATAGACCTCCGCCCCCTCGGGCCTGGCCTCGAGGACCAGCTCCCCGGTGCGGATGGGCCTCAAGGTGGCAGCCAGCCGGGTCTCCCGGCCCCGCTCCACCCGCACCGTGGCCTGGTAGGGCTCGTAGCCCGGGAGGCGGTACTCCACCCGGTAGGTCCCCTCCTCCAGGGTGAGGCGCAGGGGGGTGCGGCCCTGGAGGCGGCCCTCCAGGTAGACCTCGGCCCCCGCCGGGCTTGTCTCCAGGAGGAGGGTGCCGGTGCGGGGCAGGGGGGTGAGGCGCACGTCCAGCCTCGTGGTCTCCCCCCTCCGCACCTGCACCGTGGCCCGGTAGGGCTCGTAGCCCGCAAGCCGGAGCTCCACCCCGTAGCGGCCCTCGGGAAGGCTCAAGGAGAGGGGCGTCCGGCCCCGGAGAGCGCCGTCCAGGTAGACCTCGGCCCCCGAGGGGTTGGAGGTGACGGCGAGCGTCCCCTGCCGAACCTCGGGCACCAGCTGGGCGAAGACCTGCACCCTTTCCCCCGGCTTGGGGTTCACGGTTACCCGGTAGCTCTGGTAGCCGGCAAGCCGGAACTCCACCTCGTGCCGCCCGGGATTCACCGAGAGGGTAAGGGGGGTGCGCCCCTGCAGGCGGCCGTCCAGGTAGACGTCCGCCCCTTGGGGCCTCGAGTCCACCACCAGGGTGGCCGTGGCCGGGGTGGGCGGGGGAGCTGTGACCCGGCCCACGAAGTAGCGGGCCACGTCCGTGACCCAGTCCTTGTCGGGGATGGGCTCAATCACGATGGAAAGCGCCCGGGCTAAGCCCTCCGCCCCCTGGACCCGCACCTGATTGCGCTCCACATCCAGGATCTCCCCCAGGGAAAGGGGGCGCTTGCTGGCCACCGCCAGGATGCGGTCCTCACCCTCGGGACCCGTCACCGTGTAGCGGTAGCGGGCCCCTTCCGGGGGAAAGCGCCGGGTTTCCCCGGCCCGGAGGAAGTTGTTCCGTTCGAAGGCGTTGGGCAGGATGGGGTCGATCTTGCCGTCGGCGTTGATGTTGAAAAGGTAGACGTAGGCATCCTGGTTCACGTTCACGTAGATGAAGATGGGCTCACCGATCTGGTAAACCGCACCTCCCCGTTTCCCGGGGTCCTTGTCCACCCAGACCTTCACCTGAAGGTCGGTGGGCGCGGGATTCACAATGATCCCCTGGGGGCTTATCTGCTGGGCCAACGCCGCCCCAAAACCCAGGATGGCCAAAAGGAGCTTCCGCATAATCCTCACCTCCGCCCTCAGGCTAAAGCCTCCCTGTGAAAATCCTGAGGGAAAAGGGACAAGGCCCCTTAAGACTCGGCGTAGGCCCCAAGGGTGCGGAAGCGGCGGTAACGGTCCCGGTAGAGCTCCTCCGGGGAAAGCCCTTTGAGCTCCTCGAGGGTCTTCAGAAGGGCTTCCTTGATGTTGCGGATGGCCTGGTCGGGGTCCTTGTGGGCCCCGCCCTCGGGCTCGGGGACGATGGCGTCCACCACCTTCTGGGCCAGGAGGTCCCTTGCGGTGAGCTTCAAGGCCTCGGCGGCCTTGGGGGCCTCCTTGGCATCCCGCCAGAGGATGGCGGCGCAGGACTCCGGGCTGATCACCGAGTACCAGGCGTTTTCCATGATGAGGACCCGGTTGGCCACCCCGATGGCCAAGGCCCCCCCGCTACCCCCCTCCCCCAGGATGAGGGCGATGGCGGGGACCCGTAGGCGGCTCATGCGCTGGATGCTCTGGGCGATGACCCAGGCCTGGCCCCGCTCCTCCGCGGAAACCCCCGGGTAGGCCCCCGGGGTGTCGATGAAGGAGAGGAAGGGATAGCCGAACCGGTCCGCCAGGTCCATGAGGCGCATGGCCTTGCGGTACCCCTCGGGGTGGGGCATGCCGAAGTTACGGTGGAGGTTTTCCTTGGTGTCCCGCCCCTTCTGGTGGCCCACCACCACCACCTTCTGCCCCTCCAAGTAGGCGAGCCCCCCCACGATGGCGGGATCGTCGGCGAAGGCCCGGTCCCCATGGAGCTCCAAAAAGTCCTGGAAGGCCTTCTCCAGGACGTCCAGGGTGGTGGGGCGGCCCGGGGCCCGGGCCAGCTGCACCCTCTGCCAGGCGGTGAGGCCGCCGTAGACCTCCTTCTTAAGCCTGGAAAGCCGCTCCTCCAGCAGGTGGATCTCCGCCTCGAGGTCCACCCCCGTGGTGCGGGCCGTCTCCCTTAGCTCGGCGATGCGTTTTTCCAGCTCCAGGATGGGCTTTTCAAACTCCAACGGCATAGGGAACTCCAGGGTGCAGATGACGAAGGGCCCGGACCAGCTCGCCCTTGAGCTTCCTGCGATCGGTAACCCGGTCCACCATCCCGTGCTTCAGCAAAAACTCCGAGCGCTGGAAGCCCTCGGGCAGCTCCTGGCGGATGGTCTGGCGGATGACCCTGGGCCCGGCAAACCCAATGAGGGCCCCGGGCTCGGCGAAGATCACGTCGGCCAAGGCGGCGAAGCTGGCGGTGACTCCCCCGGTGGTGGGATCGGTGAGGATGGAAACATAGGGAAGGCGCTTCTCCCAGAGGCGGTCCAGGCTCATCACCGTCTTGGCCATCTGCATGAGAGAAAGGGCCGCCTCCTGCATCCTGGCCCCGCCCGAGGCGGCCACGATCACCAGGGCCCGGCCCTCCGCCGCCGCCCGTTCCGCCCCCCGGGCGATCTCCTCCCCCACCACGCTCCCCATGGACCCCCCGGCGAAGGCGTAGTCCATCACCAGAAGGACCGCAGGCACCCCGCCGATGGTGCAGGTGCCCCCCAGGATGGCGTCCTTGCGACCGGTTTCCTCCTGGTAGGCCCTGAGCCTTTCCGCATAGGGCTTGGTGTCCACGAAGCCTAAGGGATCCAGGGGCCTAAGCCCGGTGATCTCCTGGAAGGTGCCGGCATCCGCCAGCATCTCCACCCTTTCGGAAGCGGGCACCCGGTGATGGTGGCCGCACTTGGGGCAGACGTAGAGGTTTTCCCGGAACTCCTTCTTGTAGAGCTGGGCCCCGCAGGCCTCGCACTTGGTCCAAAGCTCGGGGACGTCCCGGTTCCCCCCGCTGGGCCTTTTTCTTCGGAAAAGCCGCTCCAGGGCCACGCTTATGCCTCCTTGGGAGCCTCGAGGGCCCTGGTCTCCCCCGCCAGGCTCTGGCCGATGAAGACCGCTCCCGCCTCCACGTCCAGGGCCTGGGCCCGCACCGTGCCGGTGAAGCGGGCCGTCTTGGAAAGGCTCACCTTCTGAGCCACCAGGTCCGCCTTCACCTCCCCGTGGATCTGGACGCTCCCTGCCTCCACCCTTTCCCCTTCCACCCGGCCCGTGCGGCCCACCTCCAGCTCTCCTTCCACGTAGACCGAGCCTTTGACCAGGCCGTCGATGCGCACCTGGCCCTTGGCCCTCAGATCCCCCAGGACCTCGGTGTCGGGCCCCAGGTAGGTGAGGGTCCCCGCCTGCTTTCTCCCCAGCATCCGCCCCATTTTAACGGGAGGCCCAAAGGGGGTCTAGGTAGAGCCTGGGATCCCGGGGGGAACCGTAACGGTAGACGCTGTAGTGGAGATGGGGACCGGTGGAGCGGCCCGTGGAGCCCACGTACCCCAGGACCTGCCCCTTCTCCACCCTCTGCCCGGGACGCACCAGGATGCGGGAAAGGTGGCCATAGAGGCTCTGGTACCCCTCGGCGTGGTCCAGGAGGACGGCGAGGCCATAGGCCCCCATCCAGCCAGCCCGGGCCACCACCCCGCTTCCCGTGGCGTAGACGGGGGCGCCGTAAGGGGCGGAGAGGTCCAGGCCGTCATGGAACTCGTACCCCCGGCCAAAAGGGTTCTTGCGCATGCCAAAGAAGGAGGTAACCCCCTCGTAGCCCCTCAGGGGCAGGCCCCGGGGGAGGCTTCGCTCCACCTCCAGGGTCCTTTCCAGGGCCGGCACCACCTCCTTAAGCTGGTTCCTTAGGTCCAGGACCTCGGCCCGCACCTCCGCCCAGCCCGCCAGGGACTCCTCGGAGGAAGCCACAGCCCCACCCCCCTGGCCCCCTTCCTGGTAGCGCACGGGAAGGGCGTTTAAAGGGGAAAGCCCCGCCCGGCGGCGGAGCTCCTCTATGGCCTTCTTGATTTCTTCTAGCTCCTTTTTGGTGCGCCTGGCCTCCTCCGAAAGGGCCCCGTTTTTGGCCCGCTCCGCCTCGAGGGCCAAGGAAAGCCTCCTGGCCTCCTGGGAAAGAGCCTGGAGGCGAACCTCCAGGGTTCGGGCCTCCCGGCTCTTATGCCAGAGGTAGAGGTTGGCCCCGGTCCAAAGGGTTAGGAGGGCCAAGAAGAAGGCCACGGCCCACCCCGGCAGGGACACCGCCCGGCTCCCCCCACCGCTTCGGGCGAGGAGAAGGGTATAGCGCAAGGGCCTTCTAGCCTGCCGCTTCATCCGGAAGAGTATACCCTGTACACCCCACCCCTCCGCCACCTGCCCCGCGCAACCCTATCGCGGCCTCAGGGCACAGCATCCAGGACCAGGGGCAGGGGGCTTGCCGAAAGTCCCAGCTGGAAGGCCTCCCTTAAGTGGGCCAGGGCTTCCTCCAAACCCTTCCCGCGGTGGTAGACCAGGGCCAGGACCTCCCCCCTTTCCACCCGGTCCCCGGGCTTTTTCAGCAGATAGACCCCCACCCCGTGGTCGATGGCCTCCCCCTTCTTCCTACGCCCGCCCCCCAGGGCTAAGACCGCCAGGCCCACCCGGTAGGCATCCACCTCCTGCACCACGCCCTCCTTCTCCGAGGCGAGGGGAAGCTCCTCCCCCAGGGGAAGGAGGGAGAAGTCCTCCACCACCCGGGGGTTTCCCCCCTGGGCCTCGAGGAAGGCCTGGAACCTTTCCAGCGCCCTGCCGCTTTCCCAGGCCCTACGGGCCAGGCTTGGGTCCAGCCCCTCAAGCCGTAAGGCCTCCTCCGCAAGGCGCAGGGCCACCTCCACGAGGTCCTCCGGTCCCTTTCCCTTCAGGGTCTCTATGGCCTCCCGGACCTCTACGGCGTTCCCCACCGCCCGGCCCAGGGGGGCCTCCATGCTGGTGAGGAGGGCCTTAACCCTTCGGCCCGCCCCCTGGCCGATCCCCACCATGGTCCTGGCGAGAAGCCGGGCTTCCTCTAAGGTCTTCATGAAGGCCCCCTTGCCCACCTTCACGTCCAAGACGATGCTCCTCGCCCCGGCCGCCAGCTTCTTGCTCATGATGGAGCTGGCGATCAAGGGGATGCTCTCCACCGTGGCCGTGACATCCCTTAGGGCGTACAGCTTGCCGTCCAAGGGGGCCAGGTCCGGGCTTTGGGCGGCGATGACCAGGCCGATGCGCTCGGCCCTTTCCAGAAACTCCCCCTCCGTCATCTCCCCCCGCCAGCCCGGCACCGACTCCAGCTTGTCGATGGTCCCCCCGGTGTGGGCCAGGCCCCGGCCCGACATCTTGGCGAAGGTGCACCCCGCCGCCGCCAGGATGGGCCCCACCACCAGGCTCACCTTGTCCCCCACCCCCCCGGAGGAGTGCTTGTCCACGGGGTGGGGCAGGTGGGAGAGGTCCAGGACCCTCCCCGAGTAAGCCATGGTTTCCGTAAGCCATAGGGTTTCCTCCGGGTCCAGGCCCCTCAGGAAAGCAGCCATGAGCCAGGCGGATACCTGGTAGTCCGCCACCTCTTCCCTGAGGTAGCCCTCGAGGAAAACCTTCAGGTCCTCCCGCCTGTGCTTCAGGCCCTCCCGCTTCTCGCGGATGAACTGCACCGGGTTCATGCCCCCATGCTACGCTAGGGCTATGGCCCAGCGGTACCGGTTTGGGATCGAGGAGTTCGAGCGCCTCTTCCAGGGGGTCAAGGGGGTGGAACTTCTGGACGGGGAGGTGTACCAGATGAGCCCTATCGGTCCGAAGCATGCCGAGGTGGTGGCCCGTTTGGTTACCCGGTTCGCTCAGGCCCTGGGGGATAAAGCCCGCGTCTGGCCGCAAAATCCCATGCGCCTGCCCCCGGGCTCCGAGCCCCAACCCGATATCGCCCTCCTCAAGCCCAAGGACTACTGGGAGGCCCTCCCCAGCGCCGAGGACATCCTGCTCCTGGTGGAGGTTTCCGAGTCCAGCCTGGACTACGACCGGAACGTGAAGCTTCCCCTTTATGCCCGCTCGGGAATCCCCGAGGTGTGGATTCTCGACCTCTCGGAAAACCGCCTCCACGTCTTCCGCCACCCCAAGGAGGGCCTTTACACGGAACACCGCATCCTTCTCCCGGGCGAGGAGGCCGAACCCCTCCACTTCCCTGGGGTGCGCATTCCCTGGTCTTGAACCTCCGCGCTAGCGGGTTCTTATGCGTATCACCTTGGACCTCCCCGACCCCCTGTACCGCCACCTCAAGCTCCAGGCAGCCAAGGAGGGGAAAACCCTGCGGGAGCTGGTGATCCGCTACCTGGAGGAGGGCATGCGCCACCAGGCCCAGCGCCAGTCCCGTCCTTTGCCCAAGATCCCCCCGGCTGGCCGCCAGATTTCTGCCTGGACAGGTACCGAGCTCTGGAGGCTTATCGAGGACAGCCCCTGACCTTGGTACCGATGCCTACCTGGCTGCCCTTGCCCTGGCCGGGAGGCACTGGATGGTGATCCTCGACCGGGACTTTCTGGGCTTCCCCGGCCTCGAGGGCTGGCTCCTGAAGCCCTAGAAGGCCCCTAGTACGCCTGCCCCGTGGCCTTGGTGAGGAGGAGCCTGAACTCGTGGGGGCTGGTGGCGGCGGAAAGGGCGTCCTCCAGGGAGATGAGCCCCTGGGTGTAGAGCTCCACCAAATGCTGGTCGAAGGTGTGCATCCCGTGGATGGAGCCCTCCATCATGGCCTCCTTGATCTGGGGGGTCTTGTCCTCATCCTTGATGAGCTCCCGCACGTAGGGGGTGGCGATGAGGACCTCGAGGGCCAAAACCCGACCCTTGCCGTCCGCCCGGGGCAGAAGGCGCTGGGAGAGGATGCCGAGAAGGGACTCCGCCAGGAGGATGCGCACCTGCTGGTGCTCGTGCAGGGGGAAGAACTCGATGATGCGGTTGATGGTCCGCCCGGCGTCCAGGGTGTGCAGGGTGGAAAGCACCAGGTGCCCCGTCTGGGCCGCCATGAGGGCGGCCTCCACCGTTTCCTTGTCCCGCATCTCCCCGATCAGGATCACGTCCGGGTCCTGGCGCATGGCGTACTTGATGCCCGAGTAGAAGCTATCCGTGTCCAGCCCCACCTCCCGCTGGACCACCAGGCTCTTCTTGTGCTTGTGCAAAAACTCTATGGGGTCTTCTATGGTGATGATGTTCTTGGCGTAGTGCAGGTTGATGTGGTCGATGAGGGCCGCCAGGGTGGTGCTTTTCCCTGAACCCGTGGGCCCAGTCACCAGGATAAGCCCCCGCTCCTTGGCGGCCAGCCCCTCCATCACCTCCCGGGGCAGGCCCAGGGCCTCGAAGCTGGGGATGACCTCGGAAACCACCCGCATCACCAGGCCGAAGCTTCCCCTCTGCCTCAGGAGGTTGCAGCGGAAGCGGGCCACCCCGGGGATGGTGTAGGCGAAGTCCAGCTCCTTGCGGTACTCCACCTCTTCCCACTGCTCCGGGGTGAGGAGGGCCTTGGCGATGGCCTCGAGGTCCTTGGGGGTCAGGGGCCGGTTGCCAAAGGGCTTCAGCTTGCCGTCCACCCGGATCACGGGCGGGGCCCCCGCCTGCAGGTGGATGTCCGAGGCCCGGGCCTGGACCATGGCCTTGAACATCTCCAAGAGGCTCTGCTTGCCCTCCTGGGGAGAAGCCTCGCTCATGGGTACACCTCCAGGTTATCGATCAGGCGCACCTCGGGGAAGCGGCCCGCCACAATCCCCCTGGCCCCAGGGACAAAGCGGGAGAGGGGGAGAAGGGTCTCGGGGTGGACGATGGCCAGGTAGTCCGGCTGAAACTGAGGAACCTCCCTAAGCACTTCCTCCCCCCTTCCCAAGGCCTCGGCCACGCCTTCTCCCCTTAAGGCTGCTTCCCGCATGGCCTGCAGGGCCCGGTAAAGCACCGTGGCCTCCTTGCGCCTTTCCGGGGAAAGGTACACATTGCGGCTGGAAAGGGCAAGCCCATCCTCCTCCCGCACCGTGGGCACCCCCACCACCTCCAGGGGAAAGCCCATGTCCCGGACCATTTTGCGGATCACCAGAAGCTGCTGGTAATCCTTCTCCCCGAAGTAGGCCCGGCTCGGCCCCACCAGGAGGAAAAGCCTGGCCACCACCGTGGCCACCCCCTGGAAATGGCCGGGGCGCACCGCCCCCTCCCAAAGGGCGGTGAGGGAACCCTCCACGTTGACCCGGGTGGAGAAGCCCGCCGGGTACATCTCCTCCACGCTGGGGGCGAAGAGAAGATCCACCCCCGCCTCCTCCAAAAGGGCCTGGTCCCGCTTCAGGTCCCTGGGGTAGCGGTGGTAGTCCTCCCCCGGGCCAAACTGCAGGGGGTTCACGAAGATGGAGACCACCACAAAGGGGTTCTCCTTCCGGGCCCTTTCCACCAGGGCCAGGTGCCCCCGGTGGAGGTAGCCCATGGTGGGGACAAACCCCACCCCCTCCCGGGGGAGGGCCTGCCTTAGCTCGGCCACGGTGTGCGCCACCTTCACGGGCCCCAGTATACTTTCCCCGTGGGCAAGAAGAAGCGCGAGGAAAAGCTCAAGAAGAAAGCCCTGAAGGAATGGGAGGAGAGGCGGCCCAAGACCTTTCGGGAAGCCCTTAAATACTTTCCCGGGGTCTTCCTCCGCACCACCTTGGTTATGGTGGCGGCCACCTTCCTCCTCATCGCCGTCGCCGCCTTGGGCTTAGCCTGGGCCCAAAGCTTCTGGTTCCAGCTTCTCGTCTACCTGGGGTTTTACCTCCTCTTCCAGCGCTTCATCATGGGGCCTTTAGCCCCACCCCGGATAAAATGAGGGCAGATGGCCGAGCCCGCGGAAGTCCAGCGCCCCCTGACCCTCGAGGCCTACCTGGAGGAGGAGGCCCGAAGCCCTGTGCGCCACGAGCTGGTCCGGGGCTTCCCGAGAGCCATGGCCGGGGCCAGCCGCCGCCACAACCTCCTGGTGGTGGCCCTGGTGGCGGCCCTTTTCCCCCGGGCCCGGGAAAAGGGGTGCCGGGTCCATGCGGAAACCTTTAAGCTCAAGGTGGCCCCCGACACCGTCTACTACCCCGATCTCATGGTGGTTTGCGGCCCTCCAGGGGAAAACCCCTTTTTGGAAGAACGCCCCTGCCTGGTCCTGGAGGTCCTCTCCCCTTCCACGGAGGCCCAGGACCGCTGGGAGAAGATGCGGGCCTATCTGAATCTGGAAAGCCTCCAGGCCTATCTGCTCCTGGACCCGGAAAGGAAGGGCCTCGAAGGGTATTTCCGCGAGGGGAAGGGCTTCAGCCTGAAGCGCTACGCCGGCGGCCAGGTGCCCCTGCCCTGCCTGGACATGTCCTTGGACCTAGAAGCCATCTACTCGGCCCTGGACTAGGCGCAGGGCCTGGGTCCTCATATCCTCTCGGCGTCCGCCCAGAACCCCTCCAGGTCGTAGTACTCCCGGGCCTCAGGGGTCATGAGGTGGACCACCACCTCCCCGTAGTCCAGGACCACCCAGCGGGGGCTCTGCCCCTCCGTGGGCCTGGGGCGAAGCCCCTCCTCCTCCAGCTTCTCCTGCACGTGGCGCTCCAGGGCCTGAAGATGGGGGGTGCTGGTGGCGCTGGCCAGGACGAAGTAGTCCAGGCTCTCGGACACCGCCCGGAGGTCCAGGGCCACCACGTTTTCCGCTTTCTTTTCCCAAAGGAGATCCTTGATCCTCGCTACCAGCTCCACTGCCTCTTGCTTACGCAAATCTAGCCCTTCGTGCTGACCGAGGGTCTTTACCATCTACCCCTATTGTACCAGGTCCCGCCCGAGCTCCACCACCACCCCGGGAACCGGCCCGTGGGGCGCAAGAAGGGGCAGGTGGAAAAGCTCGGCGAAGTAGCTTCCGGCCTCGAGGTCCTTGGTGTAGACCGCGCTTTGCGCCACCTCCGCCTCCTCCACCTGGGCCTCGATTCCCTCCCGGGCAAGAAGGGCTTGGCCCCAAAGGATCAGGCTCCTTTCCCCCTTTAGGCGCACGGGCACTTGGGGCGGAGAGGAAGGCAGGGCCATCCCCATCCATGGGGCCAGGACCTGGGCCCGGGCTTCCTCGTCCACCAGGAGGAAGGTCCCCCTCCCCTCGCGGGTGGGCAGGGTGGCCACGGAAAGCCTCAGGCCCTGGACCCCGGGCAGATAGGCCAAAACCTCATCCAGGGAAAGATCGGTGTCCAGCTCCCGCCAGGCCTCCCTTAGGGCCAGGGCCAAGGCCGGCCAGGTGCGGGGGTCCTGGGCCTTCTTGAGCACCTGGGATACCACCCCCTTGATGCGGTCCAGCCGGGCATAATCCCCCAGGGCGTCGTGGCGGAAGCGCATGTACTTCACCGCCTCCTCCCCGTTTAGGTGAAGCCTTCCCGCGGGGAAGTCGATGAAAAGCCTCGCCGCCCGGTCGGTGTAGCGCATGGGGCGCTCCAGGTAGACCTCCACCCCCCCCACGGCGTCCACCACCCGGGCCACGCTTTCCAGGGTGAGGATGAGGTGCCTTTCCACCACCAGGCCCGTGGCCTCCGCCACCGCCTGCTTCAAAAGCTCCGCCCCACCCCGGGCGTAGGCGGCGTTGATCTTGCCCCCCACCACCGGGCTATAGAGGTCCCGGGGGATGGCCAAGGCCCTGGCCTCCCCTCCCCTAAGGCGCACGTAGAAGATGGTGTCCGTGCGGCTTCCCGGGCCGCATGGGGTCTGGTAGCCGCAGTACTCGATGTCCCGGGCCGCCACCACCACCCCCATCTCGGGCAAGGCCCCAGCCCTCCTGGGCCGCATTCCTTCCTCCTCTCCCGGCCGCGGCCAGGAGAGCACCCCCCCGAGGGCGAAAAGGGCCAGGGAAAGGAGGAGGAGGGAAAGCCTAGGGCGCATCCTGCAAGCGGCGGTACACGGCCAGGGTCCGGGGATGGATGGGGATGCCCTTGGCGGTGAGGTATTCCACCTTGTTCTGCACCGCCCGGCGGTAGGCCTCGAGGAGCCTCCCCGAAAGGGCGAGCTCCCGGATCTCCCCGTTCACCCCCCGGCCGGGCTCGGAGATGTCGGCGATGTAGAGGGCCATGCCCAGGCCATTTTCGGGGTCCACCCCGTACACGTGCCCCTCCACCGCCTCCAAAACCTCCTCGTCCTTTACCCCCCAGGCCTCGGCCAGAACCCGGGCCGCCCGGCCGTGGAGGGAAAGGGGATGAGCCCTTTCCACCTCGTTCTCCGGGGGGGCCAGTCTAAGGAGCTCCTCCTCCCCCAGGTCCCGGGCGGCGTCGTGGAGAAGCCCCGCCAGGTAAGCCCGCTCCCCATCCAGGCCGTTTTTAAGGGCGATCTCCTGGGCCAGGGCCGCCACCCTCTGGATGTGCGCCCACCTTTCCGGCCGGACCAAGGCCTTTACCCTCTCCTCCAGCTCAGCGGTAGAGACCGTGCTTTTCAAGGTACACCTCCACGGGCCTGGGCACCCAGAAGCGGATGCTCTCTCCTTCCCGGATCCGCCTCCGGATCTCCGTGCTGGATATCCCCACCTCGGGCACCAGCAAAGGCACCACGGGCACCGGCATCCCCTCCAAGGGGTAGCCGGGCCGGGCCACGGCCACTAAGGTGGCCAGCTCATGAAGCCGGTGCCCTTCCTTCCAGGTGAGGATATCCCGGTAGGCATCGGCCCCGGTGATGAAGAAGAGCTCATCCTCTGGGAAAAGCCTCCTGGCCTCCCTTAGGGTGTCCACGGTGTAGCTTGGGCCCGGCCGGTCCAGCTCCAGCCTCGAGGCCAAGAACCCCTTCTCCTCCGCCGTGGCCAGGAGGACCATCTCGTAGCGGGCCTCCGCCGGGGCCACCGGGGTCTTGTGGGGGGGGCGGGCCGCCACCACGAAGAGGACCAGGTCCAGCCCCAAGGCCGCCCGGGCCTCCGCCGCCGCCAAAAGGTGCCCCAGGTGGATGGGATCGAAGCTCCCGCCGAAAAGGCCTATGCGCAAGGTTCAACCTCCGTGGTCAAGCCGCCTTTACCCCGGGATGTACTCAAACTCCCGCCCCGCTATCCGTACGATATCCCCCGCCCGCACCCCCTTGGCCTTGAGGGCCGCCTCCACCCCCTGGCGCCGGAAGACCTCCTGCAGGTAGCCCGCCGCCTCGGAGAGATCCCCCTTGAGCCGGCTCAGGTACCGCTCCAGGGCAGGGGAGCGCACCTCGTACACTCCTTCCTCCAGGGGCACCACCTCCACCCCTGCCTCCACGAGCGCCCTGGGGGCTGGCCTGGGAAGCTCGGGGGCCGGGGTGGCCTTCACCAAGCTGAGGAGGGCTTCCTTCAACGTCGCCAAACCCTCCCCCGTGAGGGCGCTCACCGGGAGGACGGGAAGCCCCTCCTGGGCCAGCTCCGCCACCCTCTCCTCCACCTCCTTGGGGGTGAGGAGGTCCACCTTGTTCAAGGCGATGAGGCCAGGCCGCCTGAGGAGAGCGGGGTCGTAAGCCTCTATTTCCTTGCGCAGGGTGCGGAAGGTTTTTAAGGGCTCCTCGGCGGCGTCCAGAACGTAGAGCAACACCCGGGTGCGGGCGATGTGGCGCAGGAACTCCAGGCCCAGGCCCTTCCCCTGGCTTGCCCCCTCGATGATCCCGGGGATGTCCGCCAGGGTGAAGCGCTCCCCCTCCTCTTCCCCCACCTCCACCACTCCCAGGTGGGGGCTTAGGGTGGTGAAGGGGTAGGGGGCGATCTTGGGATGGGCCCGGGTGGTGGCGGCAAGCAGGCTGGACTTGCCGGCGTTGGGGTAGCCCACCAGGCCCACGTCGGCGATGAGCATGAGCTCGAGGCGAAGCCTCCTCCTCTCCCCCTCCTCCCCCGCCTCGGCGAACCGGGGAGCCTGGCGGGTGGGGGTGACGAAGTGCATGTTCCCCCGGCCTCCCTCCCCCCCCTTGGCCACCAGGAGGACCTGGCCCTCCTCCGTGAGGTCCCCTAAGAGCTCCCCGGTGTCCGCATCGTAGACCCGGGTTCCCCGGGGCACCTCTATGTAAAGGTCCTGCCCGGCCCGACCGTGCTGGCCGCTTCCCCTGCCGTGCTCCCCGTCCTCCGCCTTGTAGGTGCGCTTGGAAAGCTCCGAGAGGGAGTCCACGCTTCCCCTGGCCCGGAGGTAGACGCTACCCCCACGCCCCCCATCCCCCCCGTCGGGCCCTCCCTTGGGCACGAACTTCTCCCGGCGGAAGGAAATGGCACCGTCACCCCCCCTACCGGCGGCGACGGTGATGGTCAGGACATCCCGGAACATCCAGACCGCCCCTTGGGCCTACGCCAAGGGACGCACGTGCACGTAGCGGCCCAGCCGCCCCTTATCCTGGAACTCCACCACCCCGTCCACCAGGGCAAAGAGGGTGAAGTCCCGGCCCATGCCCACGTTCTTGCCGGGTTTGAACTGGGTGCCCCGCTGGCGGACCAGGATGTGCCCGGCCCTCACCACCTGGCCCCCATACCGCTTCACCCCAAGGCGCTTGGCCTGGGAGTCCCGGCCGTTTTTGGTGGAACCCAAACCCTTTTTATGTGCCATGGCTCACCCCTGAATCTCCTTGATGAGGATCTCCGTGTAGGGCTGGCGGTGGCCCTTCTTCCTCCGGTACTGCACCTTGGCCTTGAAGCGGGAGATGGTGATCTTCCTGCCCTTGCCGTGAGCGAGCACCTCCGCCACCACCTTGGCCCCCTCCACGAAGGGAGCCCCCACCACCGTCTTCTCGCCCCCCAGGAGGAGGACGGGAAGCGTGACCTCGCTTCCGGGCTCGGCCTCGAGCTTCTCCACCCTAAGCTTCAGCCCAGGCTCCACCCGGTATTGCTTGCCACCGGTCTTGACGATCGCGAACATGGCTTCCCCTTCCCAAAGCCCCCGAAGGGGCTACCGGCTTTCTACTATACCCAACTCGGCCCACTCCTTCAATAGAGCCTCAAGAAGACGGGTGGCCTCTCAGGCCTTGAACCCATGCCTGTGCCCGCGCCTCCCTTTCCGCCGCCTCTCCCGGGTAGGCGACCTTTACCTTGAGCCGACCGAAGAGGTTCTCCAAGGGAACCTCTTGCCTGGGCCGAAGGAAGACTTGCCCGCCTCGGATTACAAACTCCACCTCATCCCCCGGCTCTACCCCTAAAACCTCCCTCACCCTTTGGGGAAGCGTTATCCGGCCCTTGCTACCGACCCGGCTTCTCACCCTACACCCCTTGCGGGAAACCTCTACCCCGCTGCCTCCGCCCGGGGCGGCCTTAGGGCCTCGGCCACGAAGGCGGCCATCACCCCGAGCATGAGGCCCAAGGCTAAGGCCAAGGCCAAAAGGAGGCCCCGCTTGGGGGCCACCTTCTCGTAGATGGGGTAGGCGGGGGCGATGACCTGGGCCAAAGAGTTCTGGGAGCTGGCCAGCTCGATCTGCAGGTCGGTCTTCTTCTGAGAAAGGGCCAGGTAGGCGTTCTTGGCCAGCTCCAGGGCTTGGTTCAGCCGGTCCTGCTCCACCTGGGCCTTGGCCACCCGCTCCCTGAGGAGGGCGATGCGGGCCTCCACCTGGGCGATACGGGCCTGCAGGGCCGCCTTTCGGGCCAAAAGTCTCGCCTCCTCCGCCTGGGCGTCGATGAGGGCCGAGCGCAGGCGCTGGTACTCGGGGTTGGGGTTGTCGAAGGCCAAGTCCTGGGCGGTGAGGTTGGCGATCTGGTCGTAACGGGCCCGGAAGGTCTCGTAGGCGGCCTTTTTGGTGTTGTACTCCAGGGTAAGGGCCTCATTTTCCCTTTCCTGGGCGGCGATCTGGGCGCGGAGGGCCTCTAAACGGGCGGCAATGCGATTCTGCTCCTCCCGCAACCCCGCTTCCTCCGCCTGCAGGGCAGCCAACTCGCCCCTTAGGCTAACCGCTTGAGCCAGGAGGGGCTGGTAAGCGGGGTTTACCTCCTGGGTACGAAGCCGCAGGCCGGCCAAGGCGGAAAGGTCCCCCCGGGCCACCGCCGCCGCCACCGTGGGGTCGGCCACCACCTCCTTGAGGACCTCCAGAACCTTAGGCTCTTGGGCCAAAGCAGCCTCCACCTCCTGGAGGCGCGCCTCCCGCGCCCGCCTTTCCGTGGCGATCTGGGCCAGGCGCACCCCCACCTCGGCAAGCCGCCCCGCCAAACGGTCCCTTTCCCCCTGCCACTCCGGCAGGCGCTCCCGCTGTTTGAACCGCTCCAGAGCCTGAGCGGCCTGGACATAAGCCTGCCTGGCCCGTTCGGTCTCCACCTGCAGGGCGCGCTTGGCCTCATCCAGACGCTTGTTGATGATGGCCAGTTGTTCCGGGGAAGTCCCGATAGGCACCAGCTTCGCCTGGCGCTCCGCCTCGGCCTCGAGGGCCCTTATCCTCCCCCCCACCGCCGCCAGGTCCCGCTCCAGGGCGAAAAGCTCCTGGTCCAGGCTTACCCTTTCCCCCGTTTTGGCGTCTAGCTCCGCCTTGTCCTGAGCCAAAGTAGAGGCTCTTTGGAAGGCCTCCCAGCGCGCTTGGGCCTCTTGGTAAGTCCTTTCAGCTGGTGCGATCTGCTCTTCCAGGGCTTGTAGGTTGGCCTCGAGGCGCGCCAAGGGAATCCGGTTCACCCGCCTGGTCACCGCCTCCGCCCAAAGGTTGGCCGCCCGGGCCGCCACCTCTGGGGTGGGCGCCTCCACGCTCAGGGAAGCCACCACTGGGGGCACCTGCCCCTGGGGTACCACTTGCTGCCGGGAGGTTTCGTTTTTGATCTTGAAGTCCTTCACCATCCGCTCCAGGCCTGGGGTGCCCCCCTGGTCCTGCCAGGCGGTGGGTAGCTTCCCCTCCTTGCGCAAGGCCTCCCACACCTCCCGGGTGACCTCCTCCGAGAAGGCCAGGGCCTTAAGGCCCTCAAAGGTGAGGAGGTTCTGTCCCTGCACCTGGATGCGCTGCTCCAGCTGGGCCTGCACCTGCACCGGGGAAACGTTCACCGTGGCGGTGGAGGCGTACCGGGGCTCGGCGATGAAGAAGCCGTAGATGAGGGCCACCGCCCCAAAGATCAGAGGCAAGGTCAGGATAAGGGTTCGGTGACGCCTTAGAACGTCTACGATATCCCGAAGCGAAAGCTCGTCCCTAGGGGTCTCCACCATAACGGGGCCAGTATATCAGTCAGTAAGCCCCCTTCCGGGTGAGCACCACCCAAACGGTGCGGGCCAAGATGTAGAGGTCAAGCCAGAGGGACCAGTTGCGGATGTAGTAGGTGTCCAGGGCCTCCTGGACTTCCAGGTCCCCCTCGCTCCGGGCGGAAACCTGCCAAAGCCCTGTGAGCCCAGGCCAAACACTCTGCCGTAAGGAGCGGAAACCTGGGGAAAATCTTTCCATATGGTATCGGGGGAAGGGTCTGGGACCTACCAGGCTCATCTCGCCCCTTATTACATTCCAAAGCTGGGGTAACTCGTCCAGGCTGGTCCGGCGCAAGAAAGTCCCCACCACCGGCAATACCCGGGGATCGTCCTTAAGCTTGAAATAGCGCTCCCACTCGTTCTTAGCCTCGGGGCTGGCTTGCAAGTATTCGGCTAAACGTTTCTCCGCATCCGGATACATGGTGCGAAGCTTCCACACACGGATGGTCCGTCCAAGATAGCCTTCCCTTTCCTGCGCGTAGAATACCGGCCCCGGGCTAACCGCTTTAACCCAGAGGGCAAAAATACCGATAATGGGCAGGCTCAGGAGGAAAAGCGGAACCCCGATAAGGTAATCCAGCGCACGTTTAAGAAGGCGGTTGCGCCTGAGGAGAAGGTTGTTGTGAACCTCCAAGGCCAGAACCCCCCCGAGGTCCCGGCTGGATACCCAAAGGCTGGGGATACCCAGAAGGTCTGGAACCAATAATATGCGGGGTACGGGCAAACCCTCCAGGAGTTCCGCTAGACGCCTGGACCCCACCCCTGGCATGGCCAAGATGACCACCCGCAAACCCTTCCGGGCCCAATGGGATACCTGGTTGATGGGCCCCAAAACAGGAAGGCCCTCCACCTTTATCCCATGCTTGTCAGGATCGTCATCCAAAAAGGCCACAGGCCTTAAGCCCAAGGCCCTATCCCGAAAAAGGACACGGGCCACCAAGGCTCCCGTGTGCCCCGCCCCCAGGATGAGGACCGGAACACCCCAAAGACCAAGCCGTACCAACACCTCGCGCACCCCGGCCGATCCAACGGGCACCAGGACCAAAGCCCAGCCCATGGCCAAGACCAGAACTCCCCTCGACCAGCCTTCCCGAAGAAAGAGCCATTCCCAGGCGATAAGGACCAGGAAAAGAACAAACGTCACCTGGACCTTCCTCCTTATCCTTTCCACCACAGGAAGACCATAGCCAGGATATAGACCCGCCAATGCGTACCCAATGGGGAAGAAAAGTAAGGCTAAAGCGAAAGAAACTAGGTTGCTCCAAGAAATCTCCGCTGGAGAAATAGCTCTTAAAGCCTCCCTAAGAACAACCCCCAGGAAGAGAGAAGCTTCCAGGGCTACCACATCAGCTAGAAACAAGCCTAATGGCGCTAAAAAACGAAACCAGGGGGAAAACAGTCCCAGTCCCCCCTGCCGGCTCAGCAAACCCGCGACCCCTCCATCCTGGGTCCTAAGTTTCGTCCCCCATCTCATCCTGCCCCCTACCTCTGCACGTAGGCGCGGTTCTCCAGGAACCAGCGGTAAGTGACCACCAGGCCTTCTCTCAGTGGAATCTTGGGCCGCCACCCCAGCGCAAAAAGGCGGGTCACATCCAGAAGTTTACGTGGTGTGCCGTCAGGCTTGGAACGATCATAGACGATCTCGCCCCGAAACCCTACGATGTCGGCCACCAACTCCGCCAGCTCGCGTATGGAAATATCTTCTCCAACCCCTACGTTGATGATCTCACCCTCGTCGTAGTGCTCCATGAGGAAGAGAGCCGCATCCGCCAGATCATCCACGTGCAAAAACTCGCGCCGCGGAGTACCTGAGCCCCAAACCACCACCTCTCTACGCCCTTCCTCCTTGGCCTCGTGAAACTTGCGAATCAGCGCAGGCACCACATGGGAAGTCTCCAGATCAAAGTTGTCCCCGGGCCCGTAAAGGTTGGTGGGCATGAGGCTAATGGCGTTAAACCCATATTGTTGCCGGTAGGCTTGACACATCTTTATGCCGGCGATTTTGGCAACCGCATAGGCCTCATTGGTAGGCTCCAGCGGCCCCGAAAGTAAATACTCCTCCCTCAGGGGCTGGGGGGCATACTTGGGATAGATGCAGCTAGAACCCAAAAAAAGTAGCTTCTTCACCCCATAGCGATAGGCCGCGTCGATGACATTGACCTGAATCTGCAGATTAACGCGGATAAAGTCCGCAGGGTAAGTGCTGTTGGCTAAAATCCCCCCCACCTTGGCTGCTGCCAGGAACACATACTCCGGACGCTCCTGAGAAAAAAAACGCTCTACCGCTGCCTGATCGGTGAGGTCCAATTCTTCACGGGTCCTGAGAATCAGGTTCCGGAACCCTTCAGCCTGCAACTTCCGCACCAGGGCACTCCCCACCAACCCCCGGTGACCAGCAACAAAGATCCTTGCCCCCTTATCCACGGTCCATCACCCCCGACAGGCTGATGGCATGGCCCGCCTCCAACAGCGTCCTCTCCCTCCTGGCAAGCTCCAAATCGTGTTCTACCATGCGCCTTACCAGCTCCTTAAAGGAAACCCGGGGACGCCACCCCAGTTTTTCCCGGGCCTTAGAGGCATCCCCTAAGAGGAAATCCACCTCGGCGGGACGGAAATACCGGGGGTCTATCTCCACGTACTCGTAAGGATCGAGCCCCAGCAATCCAAAGGCTTCCTCCAAGAACTCGCGTACAGAATGGGCCTCCCCCGTGGCTATCACGTAGTCATCAGGCTCCGGTTGCTGCAACATGAGCCACATGGCCGCCACATAATCAGGGGCATAACCCCAGTCCCTCTTGGCTTCCAGGTTGCCCAAGTATAGCTTTCGCTGAAGCCCCATTTTAATCCTGCCCGCAGCCCGGGTAATCTTACGGGTCACGAAAGTTTCTCCCCGCCTCTCCGACTCGTGGTTGAAAAGAATCCCATTACAAATGAAAAGGCCATAGGATTCCCGATAGTTAACCGCAAACCAGTAGGCAGCCACTTTGGACACCGCATAGGGGCTACGGGGGTAAAAGGGGGTTCTCTCATTCTGTGGCGGGGGAGAAGCGCCAAACATCTCCGAGGAGCCAGCCTGGTAGAAGCGCACCTCCTTCCCCGAAATTTTCACATAATCCCTTACCGCCTCCAGAAGGCGCAAGGTGCCGGTAGCCACCACATCCGCCGTGTACTCCGGCTGTTCAAAGGAAACCTTTACATGGGACTGGGCACCCAGGTTGTATACCTCATCTGGCTGCACTTTCTCCAGGATGCGCCGAAGACCTGTGCCGTCTGCAAGATCGCCGTAATGGAGGAAGAGGCGAACGTCGGTTTCGTGAGGATCCCGATAGAGGTGGTCAATGCGGGCCGTATTAAAGGTGCTCGAACGGCGGACAACACCATGCACCTCATAGCCTTTCGCCAGGAGAAATTCCGCCAAGTACGAACCGTCCTGGCCGGTTATGCCCGTGATCAAAGCTCTCTTCACCACGCCCTCCTCTTCCGAATCTGCCATAACTCCCCCAGGGCTAGGATAACAAAACGGGGATTGTGCTTAAGGTATCTTAGCCATAACCGCTTAGGCTCTTGCAGGAAGCGGAAGAACCACTCCAACCCCATCCGTTGCATCCAAGAAGGCGCTTGCCTTACCCGGCCCCCATGGATATCAAAGGCAGCCCCCACTCCCAGCATGACGGCAGGAATACGTCCCTTGTGCTCTGCCATCCAACGCTCTTGCTTTGGACAGCCCAAACCCACGAAAAGGATACGTACGCCCCTTTTGTGGATTTCCTCAACCACTGCAGCGTCTTCCTCAGGGGTTAA
Organism: Thermus sp. KWY1; assembly: GCF_057547025.1. Classification (NCBI taxonomy): domain Bacteria; kingdom Thermotogati; phylum Deinococcota; class Deinococci; order Thermales; family Thermaceae; genus Thermus; species Thermus sp. KWY1. The sequence continues at coordinate 19,032 of NZ_BAAJPG010000029.1, read as the reverse complement.
GGGCCTAAAGGGGGGGCTAAAAGCGTAGGCCACGTTTAGACCAGGGAACCTGTCCTTGAGGTTCTTGACCAAAGCCTCCAAGGTGGTGGGATGACCACCATAGAACCCCACGGATAGCCCTGCCTCCGAGGCCGCCTGGCACACTCGAAGGGTAAGTTCCGGGCCATACACCCGCTCCTGTCCAGCAAATCCTAGGGAGCGGAGCATCCATACCAAGGGCATGCCATCCGGCGTAACCAGATCGGCCGCGTTAACCAGGTCCCTAAACACGGGGTCGTCGTATGCCTCCATAACCATGTGGACATTAGCCACGCATACATAGCGGCTCTCTCCCCTCTTAGCCCACTCCCGGATCAGGCTTATAGCCTCTCCGAAACCAACGGCATCTACCCGCATACCGAGAATGCGACCATGAGGAATAGAACTCATCCCTTACCCTCCAATACCTCTTGGTAAATCCTAATGAGCATTTCGTAGTTCCGCTCCGCCGTATACTTGGCCTCGTACTCCGCCCTAGCCTCCCGCCGCATGCGGGCAAGCTCCCCGGGATGAGTAAGAAGCCACTCCACCTTGGTAGCAAGGTCCTCGGGGTCTCCCGGACGAACGAGCAGGCCGGTGCGACCATCATCGATGATACTATCCTGAGAACCAAGAGCCGTCGCTAAGGTAGGTAAACCCCTAGCAAAAGCCTCAGCTATCACCCTAGGAAACCCTTCGTACGACTCCGATGGCAAAACCAAAAGTGCTGCCTCTCCCATCAAGTGGTAGACGTCCTCAGATGGTTTACGCCCTAACCACTCTACCCCCGGTATCCGCTCAGCTTTCGTGCGCACCTCCTCAGCCAAAGGTCCATCGCCCACGATTTTAAGGGGCACCCTTCCACCCAGGTTTTCCCATGCCTTCAGGAGGGTTCCTATCCCTTTCTCCGGCGAGAGTCGCCCCACAAAAAGAGCATACCCGCCCTTTCCGGAACCTACTCCAGGATCTGGATGAACAAAGTTAGGCTTCACTACCAGCTTCTCGGGCGGGAACCCAGCCTGGATGAACTTCTGTCGCGAGAACTCTGTAAGGACGATGTAGCGGTCCACCATGTCCCAGGTGCCCAGGAAGCGGTGTAAAGTTAACATGCCTGCCACCACTGCACTGGCTCCGCGGCTATTCCGGTAGCACCCGTGTACCACCCCCCGCCAGGGTAAGTGCCCGAGGCAGTCCTCACACACCCGCCCCTGGCGAAAGAAGAGAGCGTTTACACAAAGAAGGCGGTAGTTGTGAAGGGTCATGACTAGGGGGAGCTTTTCAACCTTGGCAGCATACACGACTGCAGGGGAAGCCAAAGGAAACGTATTGTGGATGTGTACCACCTGGGGACGCTTTTCTCGGATGAGCAACCGCAGGTTGTGGTAGGCCTCTCCATTCCAAACCGTCACCGCTGCTTGACGCCTACGAGGCATGCTTTCTAACGCTCGGTTATGGAGTATAAAGGGAATGACTTCGTGTTCCCTCCCCTCCAGCAGGGATTTCTCGGCTTCAAAGACCGCGTCTTCACCGCCGGGCTGTTGGTAGTGAGTATGTACGAAGGCCACTTTCACCTGGGATCAGTTTCCCCTCCTTTAGCAAGAGACCTATACCGAACCCGACAATGGCCCAGAACCAGATCCCTCCTTGGGGGCCCTCTAAGTACACATCGAACGCACTATTGACATTAGCTGCAAGTAGGTAACTGAAAGTCCACAAACGTAAACCTGCTTGGAAACGCTCACCTCGGGAGCGCCAGCGCCAATAACTCAGCCACAGTCGGCCCAGAAGAAGGGCAAAAAAGAATACCCACAAAGCAAACCCAGGCACGCCAGTTCTGGCGAGAACAGTCAAGTGACCATTATGGGGGCTACGGAGGGACCCATCAGAGTTCACCTGGAAGCCGTCGTCATCGGCTAGGTTTATACCAAAGCCTTTGCCTGTCCAAAAGTAAGGCCCGAAAACAGTATAGTTGACAATCTCACTCCACCACATCAAACGCCACCTCTTGGTTCCCTCCCCTGAGAAGCCTTCCATGTTCCCAAAGACGCTAGCCACGTTTATGACAAGCTGGTCGAAGGAAACCGTGCGCGCCAAGCCAACATCAATCTCCACGTCAAGAAGTCCCACCACAAGAACGAAGCCCGCCACTACGGAGGCTACACGGATCCACCGCATCAGATTCACGTGGAGAATTAACACCAAAGCAACAAGGACAATGGTGAGGAAAGCTGCTCGACCCGTGAAGGCAACAAACGCGAAGCTTACCAACCAGCCCAACCAAAAGAGTCGCCCTTGCCACCCCCCAGCACGCCAGTAAGGCCGAACAAGAAGCCAGTAAGCCAGACCACCTGCTAGGTGTACCGCCACGTCGCCACCCTTAGGATTCACCACCGGCACGCCGCCCTCTGGACCCCACGGAAACCGGGGCAAAGCCTCCCCGTATAACCAGTACACCAAAAAGGCTACCGGGGACCAAAGAGGTAACCAACCCATCCAGCGGATATACCAGTTGACTACATGGCCCTCGAGCGGGATCCTCCAAGTCAGATAACCGAGTAGAAGGGCGATGATCCCGTAGCTCCAGAGAACACTATCCCGAAGAGCATCAATGCCATACATGCCGACGTAGGGCAAGGTCCGGACAGCCCCCCAACCCATGAAAAGCAAAAGCAACAGCGCCGACGGATCTTTGGCGACCCCCAGCCACCTGGGTTGTAAGAGGAGGTAGAGTCCAGCGAGGGCGAGGAGCACTGAGTCAACATAGAGCGGAGGGATACCGATATAAGCGAATCCTTTTGCTAGATAGGCGTACCCCAGGAGCCATGACCCCAGGACAAGGAGGAATATCCTTGCCATTCCACGTATATGCCCTACTTGCCGACGGTGCAAATCAGGCGTCGCAGCACGCATGGTCTACCAAGCCTCACGAACTGTCTGCTGATAAATGTGACCAATCTGATCGGTCATGATCTTCCACAAACACGCCTCCCTGACCCTAGGCTTGCTAATTTAGCACTTTACTGGCCTCCTCCCCCATGTGAGGCCCTACGAGCCTCCGCTAAAGCTTCCCTGGGTGTTCTGCACCCCTACTCAGAGTGAAGTCTTCCCTCATGGTAGTATCGCAACGCCTCCGCTATCACCTCCTTCACCTCCGTCAGGTCCTTGGTCTCCAAGATGAGGTCCCAGTTCTCCCCTTTGAAGCAGGAAAAAAACAACGCCATCACCGGATTCCCCCTAGGGCCCATCAGGCTGTCTGCTTTCCGAAAGGAACCTGTTCTGGAAACCCACTGACCATCCCCAAGAAGCAACTGCTCCACCCACTCGTGGCTCAAGTCAGCCGTCAGGCCAGGTTCCATGGCTCCCCCTGATCGTGGTGAATGATGGCCTGGGGTAACTTTCCCCCCTCCCTCTGGAGAAAAGTCTTGGCATCCTTCGTTCTTTTTGATGAGCTGTTCAAGCTCCCGGATCTTCCTCGCGTACTACTTCTAGGTGTCGTCCGAGAAGAGGGAGGCCCCTTGCTCAGCAACACATCCCGGTACTTGTAAACGGTGTTGGGATGAATGCCGCAGGCACGGGCGAACCCTACCGCACTCTTGTCACCCTTGATGACCTCCAGAGCGATCTGGAACCTCACCTGGGGTGGTAGGAACTTGGCCTTTTTCACTTTTTCCTCCTTTTGGCCTTTTTGTTAATATAGCATAAGCTTCTAGTCCAGCATTTGAGTAGTCTAGCCGTCACATGTCCACTCAGTCTTGTTAGCACGTTTCCACGACCCCTACTTCTCCGATCAACTGTTCCGCAAGCTTGAGATGGCGTTCCCCAAAAGGTCGTAAATCATAATGCCTAGCATGTACATCTTGGTTGGTGTACCCTGCCTCATTTAAACTAGCATTAGATAAGGCCTCTAGTATAGCCAAGAGGAGACCGGAAGGAGTCAATTCCTTTACATAAAACACTCCTGGTGAATTAATACAAAGACTCCCACCAACTTGACTCGTGAGGATCGGTTTTCCCAAGGACATGGCTTCAAGAAGGAGCAAGTCAAAATAGGTCACACGGTTAGGAACCACAACTAAGTCGACAGCAGCTATGGCATCTGGTAGCTGTTCCGTAAGGTAGCCCAGGTGGCGAAAGTTGGGCAAATGGCGCGGAGAAGGTAGGTATCCCTTTCCGGCTGCAATAAACACTAAGTCTCTGTAGCCTTTTTCGTGGGCTAGCCGCGCAGCATCGCAAAACAAGTCATATCCCTTGTGGGCATGGTGCCTGCCGAAAAAACCCACCACTTTGCTCCCTAAAGGGATATCCCAACTAGCCCTAACTTCCGATGTTGACTTACGTCTTGATAATCTAGGGACACCAGATGCCAGCTCATAAACAGGGAGCCGAAAGAATGCCTCCCGTCCCCGAATGTCACGAAAGTAGCCATCCAACGCACTCTTACAGGGAGCCAAGATGCCGCTGCTATTAAGATAAATTTTCATCTCTAAGGTTGCAAGGATATTACGAATGTGGGGCCATAGCCTTGTAGAGCCATACTGCTCTTGCCAATTTTGAACAAGCTCTGTAGCCACATCTGTTGGTGAATGGGGCATTATGATTACTTTTTGACAAGCTATTCTCCCTCGTATGCTATAGTAGGCATAAGCTAATCTTGGGTCGTGAAAGATCACCACCTTGGCTCGTTTCATTAGGTCTAACTGGCTTCGCTTGAATCCGAAATACCTGAAGGCAAAGCGTGTAATTACTATCATACGGAGCGCCAAAAGCGGAGCTAACAAAAACAAGGGCAAACCACGTGCCAGCTTTCTAAAAAATACCCGCCCTCGTGTGCGCATCCCATAGGGCATGTCTGGAAAAAGCAGCTCTATTTTCCCCACATCCCCAACCGCGTTCAAAGCATCACGGAGATTTGAGCAATAACCTGCAGGGCCTCCACCACGCTGACACCCAGGAAAAACGTGGACCACTTTACCAGTGACGCTTTCCATAGAGAACCTCCTCGAAAACCTTCAACGCTCTGGCCACCGCCTGGTCCATGTTGTAGTAACGGTAGTCCCCAAGCCTCCCAGCAAAGAGGACGGTCTTGAGCTTCTCCGCCTCCTTCTGGTAGAGCCTAAGCCGCTCCTCGTTCTCCTCCCGGGGCACCGGGTAGTAGGGCTCGTTCCTCCCTGGCTCGTAGGCCTCCGGGTACTCGTAGACCACCGCCGTGTGGGGCAGGTAGGCCTGCCCGGTCAGGTGCTTGAACTCGGTGATTCGGGTGAAAGGGTGTTCGTTAGGGTAGTTCACCGTGCCCACCTCCTGGAACCAGGGCCTGAGATGGTGTTCAAAGCGAAAGCGCAGGGAGCGGTAGGGCAGGGGGCCGTGGAGGTAGCCGAAGAACTCGTCGATGGGCCCAGTGAAGATGAGGCGGTCAAAGCGCACCTCCCCCTCCACCTCCCTCCAGTCCACCCCCAGGAGCACCTTGATGTTGGGGTGGGCCAGCATCCTTTGAAAAAGGGCCGTGTACCCCTCTTTGGGCATGGCCTGGTAGGGATCTTGGAAGTAGCGCTCGTCGTAGCTCACCAGGATGGGAACCCGTCCCGTCACCGAGGGGGAGAGGTCCTCGGGCCTAAGCCCCCATTGCTTGAGGGTGTACCCCTCGAAGACGTTCCGGTAGACGTAGTCCGCCAGGAAGCGGAGGTCTTCGTCCTGGACCTCCTTGAGCCTGAGGATGGGTACCCTGGTCCCGTAGCCGAACTGGGCGAGGAGCTTCTCCTCCAGCTTGTCCGCAAGCCTTTCCGAGAAGAGTTTCCTGAGGGAAGCCAGGCTGAAGGGGAGGGGGATCTCCTTGCCCTCCACCACCGCCCGCACCCGGTGGTAGTAGGGACGCCACTCCGTGAAGCGGGAGAGGTAGTCCCAGACCTTCTTGCTGCCGGTGTGGAAGATGTGGGGGCCGTAGCGGTGGACCAGGATCCCGTTCTCGTCGTACTCGTCGTAGGCATTGCCCCCGATGTGGTACCTCCGGTCCACCACCAGCACCTTCTTGTCCAGCTGGCTAGCAATCCGCTCCGCCAGGGTAGCCCCGGTGAAGCCAGCGCCCACGATGAGGTAGTCCACCCTCACCGCCCACCTCCCGTCCGAGCAAGGGCAAAGGGGTCCTTCCCCTGCCTTCGCAGGTACAGCCACATGCTTAAGGTAACCAGAAGCTCGGATACCACCACCGCTAAGGCCATTCCCACATGGAATAAACGGGGAGCCAGGAACACCGCCAGAACCAGGTTAATGAGCCCTGCCCCCACGATGATAGCGTTAAAAGGACGATCCAAACCCAACGGAAGCATCCACTGGATGCCTAACACATTGCTAAGAGCGATGAGGGGCACAAGAAGAGCGAGGATTCGTAGAGGCCAAACCGTAGCCTCATACCCCTCCCCAAGGAAGAGCCTTACCAAAAGGGGTGCCCAAGCCCAGACCCCAAGCCCTAGGACAACCCCCGCAGCTCCCATGGTCCAAAGCCCCAGCCGGGCCAGCCGGGCTGCCTCCAAAGGGGCACTCCGGGCCAGGTGGCTTAGCCTTGGGTACAGGGCCTGGCTCACCGGAGAGAGAAGCCCCAAAAACGCCTTACTGATCTTCTCCGCCCCTGCGTAGTACCCTACCAACTGGGACGGGGCAAAAAGACCCAGGATGAAGGTGTTGCCCAGAGTATAGAGGCTTACTGCACTGCGAAAGAAAAACATACTCCACCCCAAGCGGAGGGCCTCCCAAACCCCCTTGGGCTTGGGCAGGAGAAGGGGCACCTCCCGGTAGGCAAGGTAGAGGGCCAACAAGGTAGCCACTAGCGATGCTCCCCCTTGCAGGGCGAGAACCTTCCAGGTGTCGCCAGGCCCCTTCACCCCAAGGAAGATCAAAATCAGCACCAGAGCCTTTGCCCCTACCTCCAGGCTAGCCACCAGGCGCATCCTTTCTAACCCTTGAAAGTACCAAGTGGGGCTGAAAGCTGTAGCCAAGGCCCAGAAGACCCCCGCCCACAGGACCTGGGGATGGTCACGGAAAACGGGGATCAACCACCCCACCAGAAGGCCCACGCCTAGGGCCAGAAAGGAAAGCAGCACCTTGGCACCCAAAACCCCTGCCAGCAACTCAGCCCGCCTCCTAAGGGCATCCCGAGACTGGGCCACCTGCCGGGTAGCGGAAAGGCCGAAGCCGTACTCCACCAAGAGGTTGAGGTACCCGCCAAAGGCCTGGGTGAAGGCGAGAAGGCCCCATTCCTTGGGCCCCAGGACCCGGGCCAGGTAGGGGACCAGAAAGAGGGGGAAAAGGTAGTTGGCGAAGTGGACCCCGTAGAGGGCCACGATATTCTGGACTAAACTGTGCTGGACAAACCGACGCAAATAACCAGTCATATTAGTTAGTTCATCCGCTAGGGGACAACAACTCTTTTGAAGTAGGCTATCGTCCTTTGCAACCCTTCCCGCACCGGCACCCTGGGCTCCCAACCCAGCAAGCGTCGAGCCAGGGTGATGTCGGGGCGCCGCTGCTTGGGGTCGTCCTCGGGCAAGGGCCGGAAGACAATGGGCGAAGAGCTCCCCGTAAGCTCCCTCACCAAATGGGCCAGCTCCAGCACCCGGTACTCTTCGGGATTGCCCAGGTTCACCGGGTATGGGTACTCCACCTCCATCAAGCGCCGAAAACCCTCCACCAGGTCGTCCACGTAGCAAAAGGACCGGGTCTGGCTCCCGTCCCCGTACACGGTAAGGGGCTCCCCCTTGAGGGCCTGGACGATGAAGGTGCTCACCACGCGCCCGTCCTCCGGGTCCATGTAGGGTCCGTAAGTGTTGAAAATGCGGGCGATGCGCACAGGCAGGCCGTGCACCCGGTGGTAGGCCAGGGTCAACGCCTCCGCATACCGTTTGCCCTCGTCATAGATGCTCCGGGGACCAATGGGGTTCACGTTCCCCCAGTAGGTCTCCGGCTGGGGGTGGACCAAAGGGTCCCCGTAAACCTCGCTGGTGGAGGCCAGGAAGAAGCGGGCCCCCTTGGCCAGGCTCAGGTCCAAAAGGTGCCGCGTGCCCTCGGCGTTCACCAATAGGGTTTCCAAAGGAAGCCTGAGGTACCTGGGAGGTGAGGCCGGAGACGCCAGGTGCATCACCCAGTCCAGGGGACCCTCTACCTCCAGGGGCTCGCGGGCGTCTGCCCGAAGAAAACTGAAACCAGGGTAGCGCTCCAAGCGCTCCAGGTTGCGCCTCTGCCCGGTGGAAAGGTTATCCACCCCCAGGACCTCGTGCCCCTCCCTAAGAAGCCTCTCCGCCAAATGGCTGCCCAAAAAACCCGCCACACCGGTGATCAGAACCCTCAACGAGCCCACCCTCCCTTTCCTGTGTCTCAGATTACCTTCCGCTTCGGTGATCGCCATCGAAACTCACCAACCCGGCTAGACTTCTACTATTGCCTCCAGTTTTCTTAGCAAGGCTTTGAGGTCCTGCACCCGATCCTTGTGGGCAATGAAGGTTATCCCGCCATCCCTTACAATAACCAGGTTCTCCAACCCCAGGGTAACCACAAGCTCATCCCCACTCGCATACACGATCACCCCTCGCGTGTCCAGCCCCACATGCCGGGCCAAAACGAGATTCTCCCCGTCACCCTTTAAATGACGCTCCAGGGCCAACCAGTCCCCCAGATCATCCCAGGGAAAAGAGGCTGGCACCATGTAGACCCGCTCGCTCCTTTCCATGAGGGCATGGTCAACGCTAATCCTGGGGATTTCTCCCCGAAGCACCCCGGGTGCGTGGCGGGAAAACTCCTCCAGCCACACTTCCCTTTTTCCAACAAAGATGCCCGCATTCCAGTAGTGGTGGCCCGAGCGGTAAAGCTCCATGGCCTTTTCCCGGGAAGGCTTCTCAAGAAATTGCTTTACACGAAAAACCCGCTTCGCCGTCTCTTCCCCCCGCTCCAGGTAGCCATACCCCGTGGCGGGGTAAGTAGGCTGCACCCCCAAGGCCACTAGTCCCCCTGTGGCTTCGGCAGCATCTAGGGCAAGACCGAGATCCTCTGCAAAGGCCTCTTCATCTCCCACAAAATGGTCTGCAGGAAAAAAGGCAACCACACCCTCAGGAAGCTGGCGAAGAGCAAAGAGTACAGCATAGGCCGTGTCCCTGGGTTCAGGTTCCACTAAAACGTTTCCGCTGGGTAGTTCCGGCAACTCTTCCCGCGAAAGAGCCTCTAAGGAAGGAGGAACCACCAGGAAAATATCCTCCGGAGGGAACACCTTCCGCAGTCGCTCAAAAGTAGCCTGCAGCAGGCTGTGGTTTCCTAAAAGACGCAGGAAGGGCTTGGGCTTTTCCGGCTTCGAGAGGGGCCAGAACCTCTCCCCCCGTCCTCCAGCCAGGATCACCGCATACCGTTTCATATCTCCTCCAGCAAGATTTCTTGGGCTTCCTTGAGCAGACCCTGCACCAGCTGGAACTCCGTTGCCTCCGCATATATCCTAACGATCGGCTCCGTGCCGGAGGCCCGAAAGAGCACCCAGCCCTCAGGGTAGATCCACTTCACCCCATCCAGGGTTTCCACCCCCACGGGGCTCAGGCCCAACAAGGGTTTGGGATCCAAAAGCTTGGCGCTATCCAAGGGCTTTTGAATGGGAAGGTCCAGGCGGTCATAGGCGTGTGTAAGACCCACAAGGGCTTCAACCTCCAAGAACTGCTCCTCGAGGTCCTTGCCCGTTGCGACCACACTTTCCAGGAGAAAAAGGGAAGCCAGAATCCCATCCCGCTCAGGCAAATGCTCGGGGATCCCAACTCCTCCGGACTCCTCCCCGCCCAAGAACACGTCCCCCTTAAGGAATTCCTCCTTGATCCACTTAAAACCCACGGGGGTAGTGGTGACGGCAAAGCCCAGCCGCTCCCCCAGGCGATCCAGAAGCCAGGTCACAGCAAAGTTCTTGGCTACCCGTCCCCTTAGACCCTTGGCAAACCGGTAACGGGCCAAAACGCAAAGGACCTGGTGGGGGTTGAAAAAACGTCCACCGGGTAACACCACCCCAACCCGGTCCGCATCGCCATCCGTGGCCACAGCGAAGGAGGGTGGCCTGGCATCCACCAGGGCATCCATGGTCACCTTGAGATTTTTGGGAATAGGCTCAGGATTTACCCCGTGGAAAAGGGGATGGGCCTCCTCCCGAAGTGGCCGGACATCGACAGGAATCCCCATGTAACGCAAAAAACCGCTTAGGAATCCTGCGCCCGCCCCGCCCATGCTGTCGTGGTAAAGAACCCCCTGGAAGCGGGAAAGGATTCCCACATCCACCAGATTGGCGAGAGCCTTGAAGTAGGCTTCCTTAAGGTCCAGGGTGTGGTAGGTCCCGTTTCTGGGAAGCACCCCGTCCGGAAGCAGGCTTTCTATCGCTTTGGCCTCCTCGGGGGTTATGGGGCCTCCCCAGGCATCCTTGAACTTGATTCCTAGGTACTCGGGGGGGTTGTGGCTGGCGGTGACCATGACTCCCCCCTGGGCCTCCATATGCCGGACCGCAAAGGAAAGAAGCGGGGTGGGCACGGGACCCCGGAGGAGGTGGACCTCGAGGCCCATACTGGCAAGGTAACTCGCCACGGACTCAGCAAACTGTTTGGCCAAAAACCGCGTATCGTACCCTACCACCACGCGCTCACCATCTTTCTGCAGGAGGAACCGACCGTAAGCCTCCGCCAAGCGCGTAATTTCAGAAAAGGTAAAGTCCCTGGCGATCACCCCACGAAACCCTTCGGTACCAAAGCGAATGCTCATACCCTACTTCTGAACGTTAACTGCACGAGCTTGAGTTTCCAAGACTCCTCCAGGACGTATTCCCACACCCAAATAGCGGTAGCCCGCCGCCACCAGCCTATCCCGGTCCAGGTGGTTGCGGGCATCCACCACAAGGGGAGTGTGCATAAAACCCCTTAAGGTCTCCCAGGGCCAGGTGCGGTACTCCGGCCAGTCCGTGGCCAGCACCACCGCATCCGCCCCCCGGAAAAGCGCCTCCGGGGTCTCCGCATACTCCAGGGCAAGGGAAACCTCCCTTTGGGCGCGGGGAATGGCCACGGGATCATGGGCCCGCACGAAGGCCCCGCGCTCTACCAGCAGGGCCGCCAGCTCCAAGGCCGGGGACTCCCGGAGATCATCCGTATGGGGCTTGAAGGCTAGCCCCAGCAAGGCAATGGTCCGCCCCTTCAGCGTTTTGAGCTCGCTCAAAAGCTTCTCCACCACCCGCTGCCGCTGCAGGGCGTTCACCTCCCGCGTCGCCTCCACCAAGGGCATGGAAACCCCGTATTCCCGTCCCATAGCCACCAAAGCCAGGGTATCCTTGGGGAAGCAGCTCCCTCCCCAGCCCAAACCCGCCTGCAAAAACCGGGGCCCAATGCGGCTATCCAGCCCAATGCCCCGGGCCACCTCCCGAATGTCCGCACCCACCCGCTCCGCCAAGGCAGCCAACTCGTTGATAAAGCTGATCTTCATGGCCAAAAACGCATTGGCCCCGTACTTGATCAGCTCCGCCGAGGCCAAGTCGGTGGTGATGAAGGGCACCGCGCCCATCCGCTCGGGCCGGGGAAGAAAAGGAGGAGCAGGAAAACTCTGCTCCAATATGGGCTCGTAAAGCTCCCTCAGCACCTCCAAAGCCCTCCTGTCCTCCGCCCCCACCACGATCCGGTCCGGGTACAGACTGTCATACACCGCCTGCCCCTCCCGCAAAAACTCGGGGTTGGAGGCCACAGCAAAGGACCTCGGTTCCTCCCCGTAAACCTCCCAATAAGCCCGCCGCACCAGGGCCTCCACATAGTTACCGCTTCCCACAGGAACTGTGGACTTGTTCACCGCCACCGTGAATCCCGACCCCAGGTGCTGCCCTATCCCCTGCGCCGCAGAACGCACCTGGGAAAGATCCGGAGCTCCGTCCGGACCAGGAGGCGTGCCCACCGCCACAAAAACCACCTCCGCCTCAGGAATCGCCTCCTCGTACCGGGAGGTGAAGGCGAGCCGCCCTTGGGATAGGCCCATGATCTCCTCTAGGTAGGGCTCAACAAAAGGAACCTTCCCAGCCTTTAGTCCCTCAACCCTGGCTTGGTCCAGATCTACCACTGTCACCCGGTGACCAACGTAGGCCAAAACCGCCCCAGTGGTCAGCCCCACATACCCCGCCCCCACAACAGTCACACGCTTCATGAGCATGCCTCCTCCATCTTCCTGCGAGGGTTAGAAACCTTGTTCGCTAGCTCTTCAACTGGGGTTCCTAGTCGCCTCCACACCCCCCTCTTCCAAGAAAGAATACCATGCCCTTTGCCCTTTCCGGGTTTAAATCCCAAGCGCCCCTCCTATAGAATCCCTAACATGCACCGGTTTCTGGTTTTTGGGCTCTTCCTGGGCCTGGCCCTGGCAGGCCCCTGTGGGCAGCGGCCCTACACCCTGGAGACGGAAGAAGGCCTTTTAGGCGGTGAGGAGATGACCTACGACGGGGAGGTCCTGGTCTTTGAGGGCCGGGCCTGCTTGGAAAGGGATGGGCTTTACCTGGAAGCCCCCGTGATCCGCTACCTGGAAAAGGAAGGAAGCTTCCAGGCGGAAGGCCTAAAAGGGGAGGCCGAGGGCTGGCGGGTGGAGGCCAGGGTGCTCTTGGGAAAGGAACTCAAGGAGGTACGCCTGGCCCAGGGGCAGCTGAAGGCGGAGGTGGCCTCGCTGGCCCTGGGAACTCCCTTGAAGGGAAGGGGCATCCTTCTGGAAAGCCCAGCCTACCGGGTGCGGGCGGAGGAAGCCACCTTCACCCGGGAGGAAGCCCGGCTTAAGGGCTTCCTGGCCACTCCCTGCCCCTGCGGGGAGGATGTGCGCCTGGCCATGGAAGAGGTCACCTTCCTGGTGCGAACCGGGGAGCTTAAGGGAGACGCCACCTTGGGGCTTTGGGGCCTCGAGGTTCCCCTGGAGGAAGCCCGGGCCAACGTGAACCGGAGGCCCGACCTAAAAAACCCCTTGATCCTTTCCAGCTCGGATACCGGGGGCTGGACCCTGGGCCTACAGGACTTTCCCCTCCCCAGGCCTGGGGAGGAGATCGGGCAGTGGCCAAGAAGGTTCACTCTTCTTGCTTCAGGCCTGGGCACTTCCCAAGAAGCCCTCCGCCTGGGCCTACGGGAAGGCACCCGGGGTGCCGAGGTGCAGCTGGGCTACGCCCTCGAGGTTAAGGCCTACTGGGACGACCTCCTCTTCGCCGCAAGCCCCAGCCCTCCCGATGCCGATACCCCCAGGCTGGAAGCCCGCTACACCCCCAGTTTCCACCTGGAAAACCTCACCCTAAGGCCTTTCCTGCGCTATGCGGAGACGGGGAGGAGCCAGGGGACCACGGTGGGCCTCGAGGGGGGGTACCGGGAAACCTTTCGGGAAGGGCCTTTCAGGCTTACCCTAAGCCCCAGTTTCCTCCTCGCCCTTTATCCCTTCACCTCGTATAGCCCCTACCTGGCCCTGGGAGGAAGCGTGGAAGGTGCCTTCCGGGAAGGGAGCCTCTCCTTGAGGGCCTCCTATGCTGGAAGGCTCGAGCCTTTATCCCCCACCCCGCCCTTCACCTTTGAGAACCGGGACGAGTTCCAGCGCCTAACCCTGGAAGGGCGGTATGGCTCCTTCGGCCTCCGCTACGCCCTGGAAAACCCCTTGGGCCAGCGCCTGGACCGGCTGGAAGGGGAGTTCCAGGACCCCGGCCTCGGCACCCTCCGCCTGGGGTACGTGCGGGGTAGCCTGGAGGAACTCCGCCTGGGCTACGCCATGCCCCTCCCCGAGCGCACTTGCTGCCAGGCCCTTTGGCTTGCCCCCGAGGTGGGGCTTAACCGGGAGGGCCTCACCCGCCTTGGCCTCACCTTCCGCTACTACGACGGCTGTTTCGCCTACGAGGTGCGCTGGCAGAACATCCTGAAGGGGCAGTACAGCGAGGCCACGGGGCAGAGCCTCTCCTTCGGCCTTTCCCTGCGCTAGCTTTCGGTGGACCTCAGCGGACCTGCAAGGCCCTGAGGAATAGATTGCGGTCCTCTGGGGGCTGGTAGAGGTCGTTGGTGAAGGCCAAGGCCAGGGTTCCCTTGCCGCTGGTCATCACCCAGACCTCCCTCACCCCCCGCACCTCCCCCTGCCAGAGGACCCGGCTTCCCTCCACCACCAGGGCGTAGGGTCCTTTCCCCTGGGCCAGAGTGCCCTCGAGGAGAAGCCCCACCCGCCCCTTTCGGCAAAGGGGGATCTCCACCACTCCATTGCTCCATAGCTCCGCCCTTTCGGGAAGAGGGCCGGGAAGGCAGGCCTCCTGGGCGAGGGGGGCCAGGCGGAAGGCCTGGTCCAAGGACCAAAGGGCCAGGGAAAACCCCAGGGCGAAAACCCCAAGGCCGAGGAACCAGGCCAAGCCCCTCACCGCCGCACCTCCCTCTCCAGGACGTAGCGGGGCTTAAGGGCCAGGCGGTGCTGGCTGAAGAGGAGGATCCGAAGCCGGTACTCCCCGGGGGGAAGGTCTTGAGGAAGAGGGAAGGCTACCAGCTGGCTTCCCGACCACTCCCAGCCTAGGCGCTGGCATCCTTTCCCGCAAAGCCACACCTGGACCCTGTATCCTTCCCCTCCCACCAGGCGGAGGAAGCCCACCCCCTCCTGGGGAAGGGCCAGGTAGGCCAGGGCTGGCGGGGGGATAGCAGGGCGAGTGGCCAGGTAAAGGAAGGGCAGGGACCAAAGAAGGGCCGCCGCCCCCGCCAAGCCCAAACTGGCGGGAAGCCGCACCCCCCGGGCCAGGGCCATCCCCCCCACCAGGAAGAAGATCTCCCCCCGGAAGGGGCTCGGAACGCTGAAGGGGTTGTCCGTTATCCCCATGGCCACGAAGGCCAGGAGGAGGGAGAAAAGAAGCCCTTCCCCCCAGGCCGCCGCCAAAAACCCCCCCACCAGGAGGAGAAGCCCCACCCCACCAAAGATCCCGCTTTCCCCCAGGGCCTGGAGGAGATGGTTGTGGGCGAAGCTCCAAAGCCCCCCCAAGGGCTTAAGCCAGCCGGGGCAGGTGAGGCCGCGGGCCTCGAGGAGGGGAAAAAGGAAGCACTCCCCAAAGAGGGTTCCCTTCAGGTAATCCCCCAGCACATAGGGCCCTACCCCCGTCCAGGGATGGGCCTGGTAGACCTCGTAGGCCCTGAGCCATAACCCCTCGCGCCCCGAGAGGTGGGCCTGGAAGAAGCGCTCGGAGATAGGGGTATCCAGGGTGGAGGCGGCGAAGAGGACAAGACCCGCAAGCCCCAAGGCCCAAAGGCCCCGCCCCCGGAAAAGAAGCCCTCCGGCTCCTCCGACAAGCAGGGCCAGCATCCCCCCGCGGCTTGCCGAAAGGAGCAGGACCGCACCCCCAAGAAGGCCCAAAAGGAGGCGGAAGGGCCAGGGGTAGCGAAGATACACGGCAAGGAGCACCCCCATAGCCCCCATAAACCCCAGGCCCACCGGGCTATGGAAGGGATGCATGAGCCTCTGCTGCACCGCCTGGTCCCCAAAGGTGAGGTAGGTGGCCACGAAGGCCGTTATGTAGAGGAGAAAAAGCCCATATCCTAAGGGCTTCAAAGCCTGGGTAGGGGAAGAGGCTCCCGCGTAAAGGGCCACACCGGCGCCCACCAGGCCCAGGACGTAAAGGACCCGGCCCAGGGCCAAGGGAAAAGCCAAAGGCTCTGGGGCCCCAAGGGCGGGAAGGAGGACGGAAAGGGCATAGACCCCCAACAGGCCCAGCGCCCAAGGGGAAAGCCGCCGCAGGTGGCCCAAAAAGAGGGGGGCCAAAAGGGCGAGAGGGGGAAAGAGGGGAGCCAGGGCCAAGGCGAAAGGCAAAAGGCGCACGGGGGACAATATACGCCAAGGAAGCCTTAAGGCGCTCCTCAGAACTCTCGGGTAAAGTACGTGCCATGAACGGGCTTAGCCGCCTTCTTCTCACGGCCATCCTTTTCCTGGCCGTTGCCCTGGGGGCCCGCTTCGCCGCCTTCAGCGTGGAACCCTTCGGCACCCAGCGGGTCAACCTGGACACCGGCGTCACCACCCTGCCCCAGGGGGGGGTCCTCACCGACCACGAAAACGGCCTCCGCCTCAAGGCGGGCTACCTCGAGTACAAGGAGGGCAGCTTCGTGCGGGCCCGGAGTGCCGAGCTCCTCTCGGAGAAGGAAACCTTTTTAGCCCAGAGCCTCGAGCACGACATCCCCAAGCAGGAAGCCCGCTTTAAAGGCCTCACCTTCAGCAACCCCGACTTCAAGGGCCTGAAGGCGGAAAGGGCCCTGGCCCTCTTCGCCGAGAACATCGTGGTCCTGAAGGGCAGGGTCCAGGCGGAAAGCCCCAGGCTCCAGGCGGAAACCCTGGTGGTGAACCTGAAGGACCAGGAGGCCTTGGCTCTCGGAAGCTTCACCTACCAGGAGGGGAAGGCCACCCTGAGGGGCCAGGGGCCAAACGCCCGGCTATACCTGCGCTTTGCCTCGGGAAAGGTCCAGGCCAGCACCAAGGTGCCCCCTAGCGCAAGCCCCCTGGCCCAGTACGCCGCCCGCCTCCCATGACCCTTTACCGGCACATCCTGAAAGAAAGCCTCCCCGTTCTGCTCCTGGCCCTTCTCTTCCTCACCGCCGTCTACCTCTTCGGCTTCTTCTACGCCGGGGCCCGCTGGCTGGAGGGGGTGCCCCTCATCAAGGTGGCCCGCTGGCTTTCCTACCACGTGCCCGGGGTTCTGGTGCAGGTCTTCCCCATCGCTTTGGTCACCACCACGGTCCTGGTCTTCGGCAGGCTTTCCGCGGAAGGGGCCCAGTTCGCCCTCCTCTCCGGGGGGGTTCCCCTTTGGCGGGCGGCCCTGCCCCTAGTTGGAATAGGCGCTTTGCTGAGCGGGGTGGCCCTTTACCTCCAGGAGAGGCTGGTCCCCCACTACAACGAAAAGGTGCGGGTGGCCTGGTGGGACGAGATCCACACCCAAGGGGCTGGGCTTTTCCGCCTAAAGGGCCTGCAGATCCCCATCGGCAAGGGGCGAAGCCTCTACTTCGAGGACTTCGACATGGAGAAGAAGGAGATGGTGGGGGTGCGGATCGCCTCCTTCCAAGGGGAAGAGGGCACCTTCCTCTTCGCGGAAAGGGGAAGCTGGGAGGACAAGCGAATCACCCTGAGGGACTACCGCTTCTTTCGCATCGACTTCCAGGAGATCCCCCGGCTGGAAATTGCCCCCGACCTCCTGGCCCAGACCCGCAAGGTCTTCCGGGTGGTGAGCCAGGGCAAGATCATGGAGGTGGAGTCGGACCTCTCCCGGGCCCGGGCCATCGCCGACTATGCGGACACCTTCAGCTTCGGCCAGGATAGCCTCTCGGAGGCCTGGGCCAAGATGCGGGACCCCTTTTTGGCCCCCCTGGAGAAGTGGCGGGCTAGGCTGGAGTTCCACTCCAAGCTGGCCCTCCCCCTGGCCAACCTGGTCCTGGTGCTCTTGGCCGTGGCCATGGCCCTGAAGTACGGCCGGAGCACGGGGCTCGCCTTGGGCCTAAGTGTGGTCCTGGCCCTGGGGTACTACGGAGCCTTCTTCCTGGGCCGCTCCCTGGCGGGGATCGGGGCCCTTCCCCCGGAGGTGGGGGCCTGGGGGGCGAACCTCCTCTTCCTCCTTTTGGGGGTCAGGGCCTTACGGTAAAAGCCTTACCCCCTGGGTTTCCCCAGGGGGTTCCTGGTGGAGCCGAGGGGATTCGAACCCCTGACCTCCTCAATGCCATTGAGGCGCGCTCCCAACTGCGCCACGGCCCCAGGCAACGCCTATGGTACCGAGGGGGAAGGCTTTTGTCAACGGGTCCAGAGGCCGATGAGGAGAGCCAGGGCCACGAAGATGACCCCGAGGATCACCGTCAGGCGGTAAAGCCCCCCGGTGACCCCGCGGGCGGAGAAGAGATCCGCGGAAGCCCCCATGAGGTCCCCGGCGCCCTGCTTGGGCTCCTGCACCAGGACCAGGTAGACCAAAAGCCCCGCCACGCCCAGGTAGAGGAGGATGACCAAGGTGTAAAGAAAGTCCATACCCTTACCACTTTAGCGCGGAGCGAAGGGCGTGTCCACCCGGGCGCGGTATAAACAGACTTGACCGATATGCGGCCTTGGGGTAAAGAGGGGGCATGACCCTACGCGAGGCCTTGTCCCAAGTCCCCGACCCCAGGGCCCGCAACCGGCGGTATCCCTTGTGGGGCTTGTTGGCCCTCATCTTGGTGGCCTTTCTCGCCCGCGTGGACTCCCTGCGCGGCGTGGAACGTTTCGCCCGGGCCAACCCTCACCTCTTGCCCCACCTGGGCCTGCGCAACCCCCCGGGCCACACCATCCTCACCCTCCTCCTTCACCGTCTGGACCCAAAGAAGCTCCAGGAGGCCCTCCTCCAGGTCTTCCCCGAGGTGGACCTGGGAGGGGTCCTGGTGGTGGACGGGAAGCACCTCCGGGGAAGCGGCAAGGGGAAGAGCCCCCAGGTCAGGCTCGTGGAGGTCCTGGCCCTGCACCTCAAGACCACCCTGGCCCAGGCCCGGGTGGAGGGGAGGGAGGACCAAGCGCTTCTGGAGCTCCTGGACCGCCTGGGGGCGGAGGGACTCAAAGGGAAGGTAGTGGTGGGGGACGCGGGGTACCTGTACCCGGAGGTGGCGGGGAAGGTGGTGGAAAAAGGGGGGCATACCTCTTCGTCCTGAAGGCCAACCAGGGGGAACTGCTGGAGTGGGCTCTGGAGGTATTCAAGGGGATGGAGGAAAGGCGGCTTCCCGGGGAGACGGAGTCAGCTTGGGAGGTGGTGCGGGACGGGGAGGTGTGGACCTACCGGGTCTGGGCTTCCCCTTATCTGCCGGATGCACTCTTGGCCTTTCCCGGGTGCCGACAGGTGGTGCGGGTGGAGCGGGAGGTGGTGCACAAGGGGACGGGGGAGGTACGGCGCGCGGCGAGCTACGCCCTCACCAGCTTGGGAGCCGAGGAGGCGGACGCGAGGCGGCTTGGGGAGCTTCTCCTTTCCCGGTGGGAGGTGGAGAACCGGTCCTTTTGGGTACGGGACGTCCTCCTCCATGA
>NZ_BAAJPG010000028.1:0-8880 GCF_057547025.1 Thermus sp. KWY1 | reverse complement strand
TTTGGGTACGGGACGTCCTCCTCCATGAGGACGCCTGCCAGGTGCGGGGCGTGGGGGCGCAAGTCTTGGCGGTCCTCCGGGCCTTTCTGGTGTCCCTGCTGTACCGCAGGGGGGTGCGGAAGAAGAAGGCGGCCCTGGAGACCTTCTCCTTCCATCCCCTCTCCGCCCTCAGGTTCCTGGGGCTCTATGCGGTATAACGGTCAAGTCTGGGGTAGGCCTCTGGTATCTTGACGGAAAGGCTTCCCCTCGTTAAGCTAATTTTTGCGTGCGGGGGCGATTAGCTCAGCTGGTCAGAGCGCACGCCTGATAAGCGTGAGGTCGGTGGTTCAAGTCCACCATCGCCCACCACGATGAGAACGAGAAAACCCCCGGGTGAAAGACCCCGGGGGATTGACCTTTTACACCTACATGACACCTAATAGCCGGTCGCCAAATGGTAGATGAGGTACCCCACCGCTGCCCCCAATAGGGCCGCCATGGCCCCGGCAGCCCAGGGGTGCCGCCGTGCCCACTGCAGGAACTGCCCCGAGATGGTGAGGCCCGTGCGCCGCACGGCCAGATACTCCACCGCGGCCAGCCAAAGGGCTAGCCCCACCACGAACAACAACCACCAGGAAAGGCCGGCCAGGGCGAAAGCCAGGCCAAGGGCGGCGAACATGATGAGGATGCCCCATGGAATCCTGCTCATACCCTTAGCTCCGAATACTCAGACGCCCAGGCCAGGATCTGGCCCACATACGCGTCGTTGCGCTCGCCCCTCCGGTAGGCGGTGGGCCCCCGGTTGTAGGCGTGCAGGACATCGCACCACGTGGGGAACTGCCCCCGAAGCCAGGCCAGGTAGCGGATCCCCGCCGCCGTGGCGTACTGCACCCGGGCCGGGGTGGGCATGTTGAGGAGGAGGGTGGGGTCCATGCCCACCTGGCGGAAGGCGCAGGGTTGGACCTGAAGCGGGCCGATCTCGGACCCCGAGGCGCAGGTGGCCCCGTTGTTGCTGATCTGCAAGGCGTACTTTACCCGGTCCACGTGGGGGTTGAAGGAAGACTCCCGCCGGGCCAGGGCCACCACCAGGTCCGGGGGCACCCCCATCCCTTCCGCCTGGGCCAGGGCCCCGGCCACGACCTGGGCTAGGTTGCGTCCCCCGCAGTCCCCACAGGACTGCCGGGCCAAGGCGGGGTTCGCCTCTATGATGCGGAAATAGATGCGGTCTACGAGGGCCCACCGGTCCTTGCCCAGGGGCGGAGGCCCTGGGGGAGGGTAGGGGCAGGCTCCAGGAGGCCCAGGGCTTCCACCGCCACGGGCTGGACCTGCCCCGGCCCGCATTAGGGCCAAAACCCCCAGGGCCCCGAGGCCCCAAAGGGCCCAACTACCCCTGCCGCCGCCTCCCGTCCTCCGCTCCATGGTGGCTCCTCGTCCTCACACGCCGTCCCCGGTTTAGCGTTATGTAGCCTCCCCCCACGTACCAGGCGCAGGCGTGGATGTCCTCATATCGGGCCACCGCGCCATATACCCCTCCCGCCACGTGGTGGAAGCTTTTACGGGCCATAGGATGGATAGCCACCTCCATCGCGGGGGTGGGAGCTGGCTGTGGAAGCACCAAGGAACGCTGTCGCCATCCGCCCGGCACCATCACGGCCCCCAGGTCACAGTCCATTCGCCGATGGTGAGTTTGTGCAGGTTGTCTTTAGTAAACTCCTGCCCGGCGTTTAGTTTTACGCCCATTGGGTACCCTGTAGCCCCCAAACCTATCAATCTAATGGTCGTGTTGGCCTCGCTTGGGAGCCACGTGACTGGTTGGGTTTTCCTCATCCTGCTACCTAAAACATAGCTCTGATACGCCAGGGATTTTGAGTACCCGAACCAAAAAAAGCCAGTGTCGTTATAATCTGGGGGGTAGTCGGCGTTGTGGAGGACATGCCCGTTGTGGATAGAGTCCCCACGAATCATAGCATACATCAACGCGATATCGCCAAAGTAGTATCCAAATGCATTCCATGGATATGCGTCAGTTGACACATACTTCCGCAAGAACAGCTTCCCCGTCCTCACCCCGATATTGGCGATGTCTATGGACACGTCTTGCGCTACTACCGGGCCGACGGTTACCCGCCACTTGTAGGTAACGCGCAGGCGCTGGTCAGCGTCCAGGGTGAGCACCACGGGGTTACCCAACCCATCCCTGAATAGCTCACGGGACATTAGGTTGTTTGTGGGCGTCTGGGCCGGGGCGAAACCCCATTCGGTGAGGTTGCTGCCACCAACCTGCGTTTCGGTAAACTCTCGGGTCACGGAAAAATCAACTACCCCATCGGCGACCCGGGTCCAGGACCAGGTACCCGTTCCACCGCTTTCGTTGGTCTGTGTTCGGGCGACTTCGTTTACAAGCCCGGTTTGTGTCGGGTCTGGAGGCGTTGACCCCGTTCCCACCGCCGCCCAAATGCCGAGCCGGAACCCGTACTGGGCCATAAGGGAATCGTAGGTTTGGTTCAGGATAAGGTTGTGTTGCTCGGCTTCCCTGTCCACGACCCAAACCTTCCCCCGCCCAAGCCCCCCAGGCCCGGAGGTTAGGCGCTCCTTGTACCGCCCCACCTGCCAGTGCATGTACTGCGGCTGAAGGCGGGCACTAAGCGTCGGCGGAGGCGGCAACAGTGGGCGCGCAACAACCCTTGGTACCACGATTTCTTTCCCGGGCAAGACAATCTTTCCCATACCTCCTCCTCATGCCAAGTCGTAGCTCCCCGTGGTGGGGGCAGAAAGGGTAGCCCAGCCAAGGTTTTCGTAGCCGGCCGGGAAGTAGTTAGGCTGGGTAAAGTCCACCACAACTACCACGAGGGCGTAGTTCCCCGTGGTGGGGGCGGAAAGGGTGGCCGAACCCAGCGCCTCGGTGCCGAGGTCTTGGACGACCACGACGGGAATGTAGGCCCCCGTGGTGGGGGCGGAAAGGGTAGCCGAACCCAGCGCCTCGGTGCCGAGGTCCTGGACGACCACGACGGGAATGTAGGCCCCCGTGGTGGGGGCGGAAAGGGTAGCCGGGCCAAGGGCGTCCCCCACCCGCACGGGATACATCTCGGAACGCACGGCGTAGCCCGTGGCTCGCAACTCGTCCATGAAGCTCCCCACGAGCTCCAACTGAAAGGGAAGGGCCACAGCCTGGTCTAGCACCACTGGACGGTCAAAGATCTGCACGACGTGCGCCGTGGCGTACAGCTCCCGCTGGACCCGCATCACCAAGCTCATGCGATCAGGGGAGAGATGAAAGAGGAGGACGTCCGAGTCGGGGGGGTAGTAGCCCGCGGTGGCGTCCTGGATAAGAACGGGGTCGTGCCCCGGGAAGGGCCCCCGCTGGACGAAGGCCCGCGAGACAGGATCCCACTGCCGCACCCACACCTCGCCCCCCCGCTCGTAAGCCACCACGTGACGGGCCGCTTGGTCAAAGGCGAGGGCCATGTGGGCGATCTCGTCCACGGGGTGGGGCAAAGGGGGCGTCTCCACCTCCACCCACACCGCTACCCCCGGCCCCCGGGGGTCGTGAAGGGGCCATGGGCCTTCCCCGGGCACCTGGGCCTGGAAGAGGCGGAAGCGCCGCTCCACGCGGTCCAAGAGGCCCGCCCAGGCGTAGCCGTAGAGGGTAACGTAGGTCCCGTCCCCGGTGTCCCCCATGCTCCGGGGTCCAGGGGCCAGGCGAAGCTCCACGCCGTAGGTAGAGCCGCGCTTGTACGTGCGGGTGGGTATCATTGCATCAAAACCTGCACCGCCACCGGCCCCTCACCCACGTCCGAGATCTCAATGGACTCTACGAGGAAAGTGAGGTCCAAACTCGCAGCGGGCATAAGGACGTAGGGGCCCACCCTCCCGGAGCCATAGCGGAACCACAGAGCGGCCTTGGCGTCCCCGATGTTCACCACGTGCCCCCTGGTGGCCGGCTTACCCAAAAGGCCAGCCACGTCCACCACCGCCACCCGCCCCACCTCGGGGGCGATCTGGGCGATGAGGGGCAGGCGGGCAGGGTCGTGCCCTTGGACGTCCCGGCGGGGCCGCCCAAACTCGTATTCCAGGACGCGCTGGATGGCGGCGAGTTGGTCCTTGAGGCACGCCATATCCGCCCGCATCTGGCCGAAGGCCTCCTGCAGGCGCGCGGGCAGATTGGCCAGGTCCTCCTGTTTTATGCCCAAGAGGCTAAGCATGCAGAACCCCCTTCTTGCCCAGCCTGGCCGCCCTTGCCCAGATTTTCAAGGGCGGGGCGCACCACAAAAGCGCCCAGAAAAAGAAGCAGGACCACGTACACCGTGGCCACCCCGAGGGCGATGCCCACGCCCTGCTTGTAGGACTGCCAGAAGGAGGGCCCGTTCTCCATGGGCTACTCCTTCTTGCCCACCAGGGCCCCGATCAGGGCCAGGACCAGGAGAAGCCCCACCCAGATCAGGGTTCCGCCCACCACGAAACCTGCCCCGAAGCGAAGACCGTCACCGAAGCTCAGGTTCATTTTGCACCTCCCGCCTTCTGCTCCATGCCCATGGCCCGCACTCGGGCCAGGGCGGCCTCAATCTGCCGCTGGGCGATGTCGCGAGGAAGGCCTGGGGCCATCTGCTGCAGGGCCTCCATGGCCTCCCGGAGTTTGGCTTCCGCCCGGGCGGAAGGGTCGTACTGGGTCCCCACCTTCCGCCAGCGCTCCTCGGTGGCCAGGACCGCCTGCTCAGCCAGCCGTGGCACTCTCTCAGAAAGCCACTTCTCATAGTTGCTGAAAACCAAGCGGATGGCCGCCGCGAGGACGGGCCCCACCACGGGGATGGCGGAAACCGCCCGCACGATGAGCCCCGAGAGAAGGGCGATGAGCCCGGCCGCGAGGAGGGCCTGAACAAGCCAGACGAGCCAGACCTGCCCCTGAGGTAGGAAGTCCTGCACGCTCACACCATCACCCCCACGCGCTTCACCCCACCCCTACCTTCACAATCGCAGGGGGTGGGAGCAGGAGATCCGTCCTGGCACGTGACCAGCACCTGCGGGCAGATCCGATCAGACGGGGGGGAGCTTCGGGAAGGCTGCCCGCCCTGGGACTGCCCCCCTCCCCGCCGGGCCAGGGCATAGCCCGCGTACGCCCCGGCCGCCACCGCCACCGCCACGATCCAAGCGCCCTGCATCCGTCACCTCACCAGAGGGGCACCACGGGCAGAGGGGCGGCCCTGCCCACATAGGCCGGGTTGTACCAGCCGCAGAGGCTCGGGGCTACCCGGCAAAGGGCGTCCTGCCCCAGGCTACCCAGCCCAAAGGGCGGCTGGCCGCCGAAGTCGTCCACCACCACGGGAGGGGTTTCGGTCTGGGCCGGGGGAGCTTCCGACTGCTTCGGCGTCTGCCCGGCGATAGCCTGCCCCTGCCCCTTGGCCAGCTGATACGCCAGATAGCCGGCCACGCCAAAGCCCAAAAGGGCCAGCAAAAGCGCTCTACTTTCCATCCTCTTTCACCTCCCTCACCCGAAGGCCCTGCCGGTAAGCCTGGGCCTCCATGGCGTTCGCCACCCGGGAGAGGTAGTAGGCCTGCCGGCGGCCGTTCTCCTCTATCCGGGCCAAACGCTCCCGCACCTCGGCCACATCCCGGAACACGAGCTTCAGGAACGCCGCAAAGGCCACTGCCCCCAA
This sequence comes from Thermus sp. KWY1, assembly GCF_057547025.1. Lineage (NCBI taxonomy): Bacteria > Thermotogati > Deinococcota > Deinococci > Thermales > Thermaceae > Thermus > Thermus sp. KWY1. The sequence goes on along the minus strand of NZ_BAAJPG010000028.1, from coordinate 3,250 downwards.
GCCCATGTCCAGGACGTCCTTCCACTCCATCAGCAGACCACCCCCTCCGTGGCCAGCTGCTGCAGCTGCTTCTTGACCCCCTCAATCTGAGCCTGGTAGGTCTCCAGCTCGCCTTTCAGGGCCGCGTACTGCTGGGCCGCCTGGTCCACCGCCCGGGAGTCGTCGTAGTTGAAGAGATTTCCCGGCCGGGGCCCCTGCCCCTTCACGTAGTCCATGCAGGCGTTGTAGTTGCCATTAGCAGTTCCAAGGGGGTTACAAAATTCCCCCAAAAAAGTGTTCACACAAGCCTCGCGCTTGGCATAGCTCCAGCAGTTCGTATCCGCGCTGGACCCCTTGGCCACCAGGTCGTTCATCTTCTTCTTCACATCGTCCGCGGCAGACTGGAGCTTTTGCAGTTTTGCTTTCAGGTCCGCGCAAAGCTGCCCCTTGGTGATGGTGGGGGTTTGGGGGGTCGGGGTAGAAATGGGTTGAGAGGAAGGAGGCAAAACCGGTTGAGAGGAGGGGGGCACGACAGGCTGGGCCGGGGCGTACGGCACACGCTGCCTGTTGGGATCGGTCATCCTCCAGGCGATGAGTCCTCCCACGGCCACCGCTCCTATCGCCGCAATCCCCAAAAGGGTGTTCTCGCTCATGTCCACCTCCAAACCAGCACGGCCACCACCAGCGCCGCTCCTACGGTGACGGCGGCCACGGTGAGGGCCTGGGCCTGGCGGGCTCGGGCGGCGGCCTCCAACATGGCCCGCTCTTGGGCCAAGCGGGACGCTTCCAGCTGGGCCTGGGCGGCCGCCCTTTGGGCCTCCAGGGCCATGCGCTCCTCATCCGTGAAGATGAAGTCGTCCAGCAGGTTGGTGACCCCACCGATGAGCCCGCCAATGACGTCCATGCTCACTCCTTCAACGCAAAGACCAGCAGGAGGACCACCCCGAGGCCCACCAGGACCCAGACCCACACGGGCACCGCGGGCTGCGCTTGGACGCTCGCGGCTTGTGCTTTGGCCGCTTCCGCCTGGGCCTGGGCGAGCTGCAGCTGGTACTGCAGGCGTTCCTGCTCGGTCAGGATGTAGGGGTCAATGAGGCTCCCAATCTGGCCCAGCCCGCCAAAGATCTGGGCCCAGAGGGGGGTGTCTCCAGCGCTCCCGGAAACGCCCCCCGTAAGGGGAAGGGTGTAGGAGTTGGAGAGGCCGAACCCCGAGGACCCCGAAGCCCCAGAGTCCAAGAGGGCGTAGGGGGGCGTGTACCCCGAAAGGCTGGGAGAATAGGCTTCAGAAAGGCCGAACGGCATGGCCACCCCCCTCAGAGGCCGCCCCGGTTCTCCAGCTCTGCGAGGCGCAAGAGGCGGCCCTTGTCCAGCACCTCCACTCGCCGGCCCATGGCGGCGATCTGGATGTAGTGGCCGGCCCGCTCGTTCCAGACCATGGGCACCTGGGTGGTGAAGACCTCCAGGAGAAGGCGGGTGCCCGGCACCAGCTCCACCTGCTGAGGCCAGGCCAGCATGGTCTCCAGGTTGTTCTGGTCCACGCTGTGCATGGTGGAGAAGGACTGGTTGAAGACGGTGGCCACGCTGTCGTCCACCCCGCCCCCGTCCCGGGCCACCCGGAGGCGGAACTGCCCGTCAGCGTGGGTGTAGTAGACCTCAATGTCCTGGGTGCCGGTCACGCCGGCGGGCTCCACGAAGGTCACTTGCTGGCCAGCGTAGTTGACGGCATTGATCTGGCACCGCTGCCACACCCCGCCCACCTTGGCCCAGACAGCCACGTCTGGGTGGTAGGTGGAGGGCAGGGTAGGGGCCACCTGCAAGGAGGGGATGAGGTAGGGCAGGGTGACGGTGCGGGCCTGGGCCGTGGCCAGATTCTGGCCCGCGAAGGCGGCCAGGCCCTTCAGGTAGATGCGCAGGCGCCGCTCTCCCGCCAGGATGCGGAAGTGGGCCGTGTCCGGGGTGCGCATCTTGGCCAGGGCGAAATACTCATTGGGGCGGTAGGCCAGGCCGGTGGCGTCAAAGTCCTCGTTGTCAATCCAGGCGAACTGCCACCCCGAGGCCTGGACCGCCGCCGGAGCGGGCCGCGCCGGCTGGGGCTGCGGCTGAGGCGCGGGGGAGGGGGCGGAAGGGGCGTCCTGGAACACCCCGAGGCCCCTCCGAACCGCGTTGCGAAGGCTATCCAAGAGCGCCATAGTCCCTCCTACACGTTGGAGTTGTCCACGCCCACGGGCAGCTCAATGCGGGTGCGGGAGTCGTTGAGGTTCACGGTGATGCCGGGGTCGGTCTCCACGTAGATCTCCAGGGTGTCCCCCTCCCGCAGCACGATGCCCTGGGGCGGGGTAGGGGCGTAAAGTGGGCTCGCGGTCTGCAGGATGTTCTGGTAGAACTTGGCGTCCCGCTGCTGGGCCTCGGAGAGGTCGTAGTACGAAGCGTACTGGGCCTTGACCAAAAACTCGGGGAAGTCAAAGCCCTTGGTGCGCCGGGCGAAGAAAACGTCCGTGGTGTGGGGCAGCTGGTTGCCGCCGGAATCGTAGAGCTTGAGGACCACGGGGACGGGGTTGGGAAAGACCCAAGTGGCCCCCGAGGGCACCACGAACTCGCCCACCTTCACCTTCTGCCTGCCGCCGTACGCCTGGAACTCGGGGCCGCTCCTCAGGATGGTGATGGGGCGGGCCCCGGGCCGAAGCCGCTTGATCCGCTCAAAAGCCTCCTGCATCCTTTACCTCCTTAGTCAATGTCCAAAATCGCCATGACCAGGTTCGCGAAGGAACCGGCCGCCACGCCTAAGCCGATGTAGTCCACCATGGGGTCCTCGGTCAGCTTGTTGTTGATTAGGATGGAGCCGAGGATAACCCCGCCCAGGTTGAGCAACACCCTGTTGGTCCGGGCGTTCGGGACCTCCTTGCTGGTGTCGAGCTTTCCGTCCGGACCCACCGCGTAGTAGTGGATACGCCCGTCCTCGCCCTTCGCCGCCCAGCCAAAGAGGTCGCGCCTGGACGTATAGAGCGCCTTCCGCGCCAGATAAGCCCCTAGCACCCCCACGCTCACGCTCACCACGATGGGGTTTTGGACCACTTCCAGGGGGTTGCTGGTGGAGGCCAGCTTGCGCATGTCCTGCGCCGCGATTGCCGCCGTGTCCGCCATTCACCTCCTCCTTCTGCCGCCCACGGTAGGCGGGGGCGGGGGCGGAATAAAGAGCGAAGCGCCCCGGAGATACGCCGGGGCGCTTGGGAGTTTTGGGCCGCTTCGCCCGGGCACTTCGCCCGGGCGAAGT
>NZ_BAAJPG010000027.1:0-210 GCF_057547025.1 Thermus sp. KWY1 | reverse complement strand
CGGTCGTGTCAAGATTTATGTGTAAGCGTCTGTGTACGGGGGGCATACCTCTCCAGAAGCATCTTCTCCAGCACTTCCCGCACCTCAGCAAAGCCCTTCAATCGCCGCTCAGACCACCTCCCCTCCTGACGCTCCGCCTCCAAGTAAAGGAGCTTAAACACAGACTCGGGTCGGGGGAACTTATGATCCCGCACCTTCGTCCCACGCCTC
>NZ_BAAJPG010000026.1:0-210 GCF_057547025.1 Thermus sp. KWY1 | reverse complement strand
GGGTAGTAGCCGTTCTTGCGTCCCCCGTGCTGGCGCAAGAAGGCTTCCCGGTCGGCGTCCAGGAGAATCTGCAAGACCTCGGTCACCGTCTGCCTCACCGCTTCCCTTAGCATCACCTGCAAGGTATCCTGGTCCACGGGGTACCTCCTTCCTAATCCTGGTACCCCCCTTTTATACACAAACCCCTACACATAATTCCTTACACGACCC
>NZ_BAAJPG010000025.1:0-390 GCF_057547025.1 Thermus sp. KWY1 | reverse complement strand
CTCTTGGCCTTTCCCGGGTGCCGACAGGTGGTGCGGGTGGAGCGGGAGGTGGTGCACAAGGGGACGGGGGAGGTACGGCGCGCGGCGAGCTACGCCCTCACCAGCTTGGGAGCCGAGGAGGCGGACGCGAGGCGGCTTGGGGAGCTTCTCCTTTCCCGGTGGGAGGTGGAGAACCGGTCCTTTTGGGTACGGGACGTCCTCCTCCATGAGGACGCCTGCCAGGTGCGGGGCGTGGGGGCGCAAGTCTTGGCGGTCCTCCGGGCCTTTCTGGTGTCCCTGCTGTACCGCAGGGGGGTGCGGAAGAAGAAGGCGGCCCTGGAGACCTTCTCCTTCCATCCCCTCTCCGCCCTCAGGTTCCTGGGGCTCTATGCGGTATAACGGTCAAGTCTG
>NZ_BAAJPG010000024.1:0-11955 GCF_057547025.1 Thermus sp. KWY1 | reverse complement strand
GGCGTGGGACGAAGGTGCGGGATCATAAGTTCCCCCGACCCGAGTCTGTGTTTAAGCTCCTTTACTTGGAGGCGGAGCGTCAGGAGGGGAGGTGGTCTGAGCGGCGATTGAAGGGCTTTGCTGAGGTGCGGGAAGTGCTGGAGAAGATGCTTCTGGAGAGGTATGCCCCCCGTACACAGACGCTTACACATAAATCTTGACACGACCGGCTCTTGTGGCGCATGGGGCTAAGGCACTACTCGGGCCAAGGAGCATAATGAGGGTATGGCCACCCGCTACCGCTTCCGCGTGGAGGAGTTTGAGCGGGCCTTCCGGGATGTGCCCCGGGTGGAGCTCCTAAGGGGAGAGGTCTACCAGATGAGCCCGATTGGACCCAAGCACTTTCTTGCGGCGATGCGCCTCGATCACATGTTGAAGGAGGCCCTCCAAGGCAAGGCCTTGGTGGCGGTGCAGTCCCCCCTTCATCTTTCAGAGGATTCCGAGCCAGAACCCGATCTCCTGGTGCTTCAACCTCCCTTGGAACGCTACGAGGGCCGGCTCCCCCGCCCTGAGGATGTTCTTCTGCTCGTGGAGGTAGCCGACACCTCCTTGGAGTTTGACCGGGACGTTAAGCTTCCCCTTTACGCCGAAGCAGGAATCCCCGAGGTATGGCTTGTGAACCTAAAGGAGAACCTCCTCGAGGTCTACCGGGAGCCCCGTGAGGGACGCTACCGGTCCATCCGCCTCCTCTCCCCCTCCGAGCCCGTAAGCCCCTTGGCCTTCCCCGAGATCAGCCTGCCCTGGGCACCGTCTCCTTGAGGCTCGGGTAAAGGAGGGCGTAGGCGTAGCCGTCGGTGAGGGCCTTCAAGGAGGCCTCGAGGATGTTCTCGCTGGCCCCCACGGTGGCGAAGCGCTCCTCCCCCCGCTTCATCTCGATCATCACCCGCACCCCGGAGTTGGTCCCCGACTCCTGGCCGGAGAGGATGCGCACCTTGTAATCGGTGAGCTCCACATCGGAAAGCTCGGGGTAAAACTGGAGCACGGCCTTGCGGAAGGCCCTGTCCAGGGCGGAAACCGGCCCCGAGGGGCTTTCCGCTGCGGTGTGCTGCAGGCTTTCCCCCACCCGAACCCGCACCGTGGCCTCGGCCCAGGCGGTGTCCAGGCCGCTTCCGTGGACGAAGACGGAAAACCCCTCCACGCTGAAGGGCAGGCTTCCCCCCTTCAGGCGGTGGGCCAGGAGGTAGAAGCTGGCCTCCGCCCCCTCGAAGGCGTAGCCCTCGTACTCCAGGGCCTTGACCTCGTCCAGCAAGCGCTTGGCCTCCTCCTTGGAAAGATCCACCCCCAGCTCCTGCAGCTTGGCCAGGAGGTTGGAACGGCCCGCCACATCGGACACCAGGAAGCGGCGGCTATTCCCCACCCACTCGGGAGGAATGTGCTCGTAGGTGCGGGGGTTCTTCAAGACGGCGGAGACGTGCACCCCCGCCTTGTGGGCGAAGGCTGACTCCCCCACGTAGGGAGCCCGGCGGTTGGGGGTCTGGTTGGCCCTCTCGTCCACGAAGTGGGAAAGCTCCTTAAGCCCCTTAAGCCTTTCCGGCGGAATGGCAGGGATGCCGTACTTGAAGACCAGGCTGGGAAGGAAGCTGGTCAGGTTCAGGTTGCCGCAGCGCTCCCCGTAGCCGTTGATGGTGCCTTGGGCGTGGGTGGCCCCTGCCCGCACCGCCGCCAGGGCGTTGGCCACCGCCAGCTCGGCGTCGTTGTGGGGGTGGATGCCGATCCGCAGGTGGGGAAAGCGCTCCACCACCGCCTTGGTGATGGCGTAGACCTCCTCGGGCAGGGTGCCCCCGTTGGTGTCGCAAAGGACCAGGGTGTCCGCTCCCCCTTCGGCCGCCGCCTCCAGGGTGGCCAGGGCGTAGCCGGGGTCCTCCTTGTACCCGTCAAAGAAGTGCTCGGCGTCGTAGACCACCCGCTTCCCCCGCCGGGCGAAGAAGGCCACGGTGTCCTGGATCATGCGGAGGTTTTCCTCCAAAGTGGTTTCCAGAGCCTCGAGGACATGCAGGGTCCAGCTCTTGCCGAAGAGGACCACCACCGGGGTTTCCGCCTCCAGCAGGGCCAGAACCGAAGGGTCCTCCTCCGGCAAAAGCCCCTTCCTGCGGGTGGCCCCGAAGGCGGAAAGCTTGGCCTCTCCCAGGTCCACCCCCTTCATGCGCTGGAAAAACTCGGCGTCCTTGGGATTGGACCCCGGCCAACCTCCCTCGATGAGGTGTACGCCGAAGGCCGCCAGGCGTTTGGCGATGGCCACCTTGTCGTCCACGGAAAGGCTGATGCCTTCCCCCTGTGTCCCGTCCCTGAGGGTGGTGTCTAGGATCTCCACCATCTCTTCATCCCCTTGGGCAGCCTTATGCCCTTCCTCGCTAAGCCGAACTCCCCTTCCTGGAACCCCCACCCTGGCTGAGCCAGGGTGGGGTGGGACTAGACTCCCCGCTGGACCTCCTCGATGGAGGGTGGATGGCGGGTGGCACGGCCGCTCGCCAGCTTGCCGGCGGCGTCCAGGAAGGCCAGGGCCGAGGCCTCAATGATGTCGGGGGATACCCCCACCCCCACCGCCTGGAGCTCCCCCAGGCGGAGCCTCACCGTCACCTGGCCCAGGGCCTCGGTGGAACCCGTGATGGCCTCCACCCGGTAGAGCTCCAGCTCGGGCCTGAGGCCAATGGCGTCCTGAATGGCCTTGTACACGGCATCCACCGGCCCATCCCCGGTGTGCGTGGCCACCCTTTCCCCATCCGGGGTCCTCACCTTCACCGTGGCCGTGGGCAGAAGTCCCGAGCCCGAGAAGAACTGCACGTGCTCCAGGGCGAAGAACTGGGAAGCGGGCTCCCGTTCGCTTTCCACCAGGGCCTGAAGCTCCTCGGCGGACAAAGGTCCCTTCTTCTCGGCGATCTCCTTGAAGCGGGAGAAGAGCACCTTAAGCTGCTCTTCCGTGAGGTCCTTATAGCCCAGGTCCTCGAGGGCCTTCTTGAAGGCTGCCCGCCCGGAGTGCTTGCCCAGCACGATCACGGCGGGGCGCCTGCCGATGAGCTCGGCGTCCATGATCTCGTAGGTGGAGCGGTGCTTCAGGACGCCATCCTGGTGGATCCCCGACTCGTGGGCGAAGGCGTTATCCCCCACGATGGCCTTGTTGGGGGGCACGGGCATGCCGGTGTAGCGCTCCACCAGGCGGGAAACCCGGTAGATCTCCCGGGTGTTGATCTGGGTCTTGGCCTTGTACCAGTCCCGGCGCACGTAAAGGGCCATGACCACCTCCTCCAAGGAGGTGTTGCCCGCCCGCTCCCCGATGCCGTTGATGGTGCACTCCACCTGCCCCGCCCCGTTCTCGATGCCCGCCAGGGCGTTGGCGGTGGCCAGGCCCAGGTCGTCGTGGGTGTGGGTGGAGATGATCACCTCCCGGCCCCGCACCACCTCGTCCCGGATGCGCCGTATCAGGGCCCCATACTCCCCGGGCGTACCGTACCCAGTGGTGTCGGGAATGTTGATGGTGGTGGCCCCGGCCTCAATGGCCACCTCGTAGAGGCGCTTCACGAAGTCCCAGTCCGCCCGCATCACGTCCTGGGCGGAAAACTCCACGTCGTCCACGTACCTCCTGGCGTAGCGGACCATCTTGTCCGCCATCTCCAAGACCTCCTCCTCGGTTTTCTTCAGCATGTACTCGAGGTGGATCTTGGAAGCCGAGGTGAAGACGTGGATACGGGGTTTTTCCGCCTTCTCCAGGGCCTTGGCCGCCTGGTCGATGTCCAGGGTGTGGGTGCGGGCCAAGGCGGCGATGATGGGGCCCCTTACCTCCTCAGCGATCCGCCTTACCGCCTCAAACTCCAAGGGCCCGGATACGGGGAAGCCCGCCTCGATGATGTCCACGTTGAGTCGGGCCAAGGCGTGGGCGATCTCCAGCTTCTGGTCCAGGGAAAGGGCTACCCCTGGGCTCTGCTCCCCATCCCTAAGCGTGGTGTCAAAGATGCGGATGTGCCTTTCCATCTTCTCCCTCCCTAAAACGCACTAGGCCCCCCAGATTGGGGGGCCCTTGGTACCCACCTAGCCTACCTCCTCCAATACCCTTGCCCGCAGGAAGGGCATCATGGCCCGAAGCCTCGCCCCCACCTCCTCGATGGGGTGCTCCTTCCAGCGCTTGCGGTTCGCCTCTAAGACCGGCTGGCCCACCTGGTTTTCCAGCATCCACTCCCGGGCGAACTCCCCGGACTGGATCTGCCGGAGGATCTCCCGCATGCGCTTCTTGGTTTCCTCCACCGGCACCGAAACCTCGCCCCGGGTGTAATCCCCGTACTCGGCGGTATTGGAGATGGAGTAGCGCATCCCGGCGAAGCCCGCCTCGTAGATGAGGTCCACAATGAGCTTCACCTCGTGCACGGTTTCAAAGTAGGCCATTTCCGGAGGGTAGCCCGCCTCCACCAGGGTTTCAAACCCCGCCTGGATGAGCCGGGTAAGCCCCCCGCACAGCACCGCCTGCTCCCCGAAGAGGTCGGTTTCCGTCTCGTCCTTGAAGGTGGTGGGGATGACCCCAGCCCGGGCCGCCCCTATGGCCTTGGCGTAGGCCAAGGCGGTGGGGAAGGCCGAACCCGAAGCATCCTGGTGCACGGCCACCAGAGCCGGCACCCCACTTCCCTTCACGTACTCGCTCCGCACCAGGTGGCCAGGGCCCTTGGGGGCCACCATCCAGACGTCCAGATCCCTCCTGGGCTTGATCTGGCCGAAGTGGATGTTGAAGCCGTGGGCGAAGGCTAGGGCCGCTCCCTCCTTAAGGTTGGGCTCGATCTCCTCCCGGTAAACCCGGCCCTGGGTCTCGTCGGGAAGGAGGACCATGACGATGTCCGCCTCCCGTACCGCCTCGGCCACGGGAAGGACCCGGAGGCCCATAGCCTCCGCCTTGGCGGCGCTTTTAGACCCCGGCCTAAGGCCCACCCGCACATCCACCCCCGAGTCCCTGAGGTTCAGGGCGTGGGCGTGCCCCTGGGAGCCGAAGCCCAGCACCGCCACCTTCTTGCCTTGGATGAAGCCTAGGTCCGCGTCGTGCTCGTAGTAGATCTTCATACCGCCTCCCGTTTTTCCCTGACCTTAAGGGTGCGCTCCCCTCGGCTCATGGCCACCGCTCCGGTGCGCATGACCTCGAGGATCCCGTAAGGCCTAAGGGCCTCGATGAAGGAGTCTATCTTCTTGGAGTCCCCGGTGAGCTCCAGGATCAGGCTCTTCTGGGCCACATCCACCACCCGGGCCCGGAAGGCCTCCTGGATGTCCTTCACCGCCAATCTTTCCTCCACCCCGGCCACGTGGACCTTCACCAGGGCCAGCTCCCGTTCCACATGGGGCTCGGAGTGGTCGGTCACCTTCAAAACCTCGATCAGGCGGTTCAGCTGTTTTTCCACCTGCTCCAGGGTGTGGTCGTCCCCCGAGACCACCAGGCTGATGCGGGAAAGGCCTGGCACATGGGTGGTCCCCACCGCCAGGCTCTCCAGGTTGAAGCCCCGGCGGGCGAAAAGGCCCGTGATGCGGTTCAAGACCCGGGGGTGGTCCTGCACCAACACGGAGATCACGTGCCTCACGCCTCCACCTCCTCCCGTTCCGCCGGGTGCTCGATGATCATGTCCTCCGCCGCTCCCCCAGCCGGAATCATGGGGAAGACCCCTTCCTCGTGGTAGACCTTAAACTCGGCCACCACGGGCCCATCGGTGGAAAGCACGGCCTCCACCCCCTTCATCAGATCCTCCTTGCGCTCCACCCTGACCCCCTTGATGCCGTAGGCCTCCGCCAGGCGGGCAAAGTCGGGGTTGGAGTCCGCCAGGTACACCTCGGAGTAGCGCTTGGCGTGGAAGAGGTCCTGCCACTGCCGCACCATGCCCAAGTAGCCGTTGTTGAGGATCACCACCTTCACGTCCAGCTTGTACTTGACCACGGTGGCCAGCTCCTGGAGGGTCATCTGGAAGGAGCCATCCCCGTCGAAATCGATGACCAGTTCCTCCGGCCGGGCCACCTTGGCCCCGATGGCGAAGGGAAGACCCACCCCCATGGTGCCTAAGCCCCCGGAGGTGATGAAGCTCCTCGGCCGGGTCACGGCGAAGAACTGGGCGGCGAACATCTGGTGCTGCCCCACCCCGGTGGTGACGATGGCATGCCCCCCCGTGGCCTCGGCGAAGGCCTTGATGACCTCCTGGCTTTGCAGGTAAGGCTTAGGCTTCCAGCGCAAGGGATAACGGGTGCGCCACTCCTCCAGTTGCCGCCACCAGGAGGCCAGCTTCAGGGGCTTAGCCCCTTTCAGCATCTCCCGAAGCACGGAGCGGGCATCCCCCACGATGGGAATGTGGGTGCGCACCAGCTTGCCGATCTCCGCCGGGTCAATGTCCACGTGGATGATGGTGTGGGCATGGGGAGCAAAGCGGGAAACCTTCCCCGTGACCCGGTCGTCAAAGCGGAGGCCGATGGCCAGGATCACATCCGCATGGTGGATGGCCCGGTTGGCGGCCACGGTGCCGTGCATTCCCGGCATCCCCAGCCACAGGGGATGGTTCCCGGGGAAGGCCCCCAAGCCCATGAGGGTGGTGATCACGGGGATTCCCGTCCGCTCGGCAAAGGCCAGAAGCTCCCCGTGGGCGTGCTGGGCCCCACCCCCCACCATCAGGATCGGCCTCTCCGCCTTCTCCAGGGCATCCAGGGCCCGTTCGATCTGCTTGGGGTGGCCCTTGGTGGTGGGTTTGTACCCGGGAAGGTCCAGCTCCACGTCAAAGGTGCCGGTGAACTCGGAAAGCTGCACATCCTTGGGCAGATCGATCAGCACCGGCCCCGGCCTCCCGCTGGAGGCGATGTGGAAGGCCTCCCTCACCACCCGGGGGATGTCGTTTACCTCCTGCACCAGGTAGTTGTGCTTGGTGATGGGCATGGTCACCCCGGTGACGTCCGCCTCCTGGAAGGCGTCGGTACCGATGAGGGCCCGGGGGACGTTCCCGGTGATGGCCACCACCGGGGTGGAGTCCATGTAGGCATCCGCCAGGCCGGTCACCAGGTTCAAGGCCCCGGGACCGCTGGTGGCCATCACCACCCCCACCCTGCCGGAAGCCCGGGCGTAGGCGGTGGCGGCGTGGACTCCCCCTTGCTCGTGCCGCACCAGGATGTGGCGGATGGGACTGTCATACAGGGCGTCGTAGGTGGGCATGATGGCCCCACCCGGGTGGCCGAAGATGACCTCCACCCCTTCCCGCTCCAGCGCCTTCAAAAGTGCCTCCGCTCCCTTCATCTCCCCCTCCTAAACCAAAACCCCCCGGGTTCTCCGGGGGGTTTTGGATGCGCCCTAAAACGCTACACCCTACCCCCCGCTGGCCCTACGATTAGGACCAGGCCTAGGGATAGGACGAGGCCGAAGCGCATCTTGGGCTTTATCCTAGCCCCCTTTGTGAAGGGTGTCAAGAGCCCAGGCGGCGGGCGATGGCAGTTATGGCCACTCTTGCGTGCTCCCGGCCGTTTTCGATAAACACCGTGCGGGTGTCCGGCCCAAAGGCACTGGAGCCGATGGCGAAAAGCCCCTTACGGGAGGTTTCCCATTCCGGGGAAAGCCAGGGTTTCTCCCCCTCGTAGCGCACCCCGGCCCCCCTAAGGAGATGGTCTTCCGCCCGGTAGCCGATCTGGACCAGGACGAAGTCGGCCTCCAAGAACTCCTCCCCTTGGGGTCTTTCCAGGACGAGGCCCTCCGGGGTAATGGCCTTTACCCTGGCCTCCATCACCGCCAGAATGCTTCCCTCCTTCACCCGGTTCTCAAAGTCGGGAAGAAGCCAGTACTTCACGCTGGGGCGCACCCACTTGCCCCGGTGCACCAGGGCCACCTGGGCCCCGCCCCGGTACAGGTCCAAGGCCACCTCCACCGCCGAGTTGCTTCCCCCCACCACCGCCACCTTGCGGCCGAAGAAGGGGGCCGCCTCCTCGTAGCGGTACAGCACGTGGGGCAGGTCCTCCCCCGGCACCCCCAGGCGGTTAGGGTTCCCGAAGTAGCCCGTGGCCACCACCACGTACCGGGCAGGGAAGGCCTTCTCCCCAAACCGGTCCCGGGCCAAGACCTTAAAGGCTCCCTCCTCCCCTTCCACACCCACCGCCTCCGTATAGCTGAGGACCCGAAGCCCCTCGCGTTCCGCCACCTTCTGGTAGTAGAGGAGCGCCTCGAGGCGGGTGGGCTTGGGCCCCTGGGACACCAGGGGATGGCCCCCGATCTCGATGTTTTTGGACTCGGAGAAGAAGACCATCTGCCGGGGAAAGCGGTAGATGGTTTCCGCCACCGTACCCCTTTCCAGGATCAGGTGGCTCAGGCCCTGGCGCTTGGCCTCGAGGGCCGCCGCCAGACCCACGGGCCCAGCCCCCACGATGAGCACGTCCACCATGCCCCCCAGTCTACGCCGTCATGTAGACTCTTTCCCATGGAGTGGCTCACGAGCCCCGAGGTGTGGATCGCCCTCATCACCCTAACCGTGCTGGAAGTGGTCCTTGGCGTGGACAACGTCATCTTCATCAGCATCCTGGCCTCCAAGCTGCCGAGGGAAGAGCAGGATCGGGCCCGCGTGGTGGGCATCTCCCTGGCGGCGGTTACCCGGATCCTCTTCCTCCTCTCCATCGCCTGGATCATGGCCTTGAAAAAACCCCTCTTTGCCGTCTTGGGCCACGAGGTCACGGGCAAGGACCTGGTCCTCATCGCCGGAGGGCTTTTCCTCATCTACAAATCGGTGAAGGAAATCCACGAGAAGCTGGAAGGAGAGCCGGGCCATGCCATCAGGAGGGTGGCTCCCTCCTTCGCCTCGGTGATCGGGCAGGTGCTTCTTCTGGATATCGTCTTCTCCATAGACTCCGTCATCACCGCCGTGGGCCTCACCCGCTTCGTACCCGTCATGGTGGCGGCCATCCTCCTCTCGGTGGCCATCATGGTCCTGGCCTCCAAGGGCATCTACGCCTTCGTGAACCAGCACCCCACGGTGAAGATGCTGGCCCTTTCCTTCCTCCTGCTGGTGGGCTTCACCCTGGTGGCCGAGGGCACGGGGGTGCACATCCCCAAGGGGTACGTGTACTTCGCCATGGGCTTCGCCGTGCTGGTGGAGTGGCTAAACCTTCGTGCGGGGCTTAGGGGGAAACCCGTCAAGCTCCACGAGCCCTACGAGGAGGAGGCGTAAAATCGGGCTGGAGGTGCGGTATGGAATACCGGATCGAACGGGACACCATGGGCGAGGTCAAGGTACCGGCGGACCGCTACTGGGGTGCCCAGACCCAGCGTTCCCTCGAGCACTTCAAGATTGGCGCCTGGCGCTTCCGGATGCCCTCGGAGGTGATCCGCGCCTACGGCATGCTGAAGAAAGCAGCGGCCAGAGCCAACCTGGAGCTGGGTGAGCTTCCAGAGGAAATCGCCCGGGCCATCATCCAGGCGGCGGAAGAGGTCATCGCCGGGAAGCTGGACGACCACTTCCCCCTGGTGGTCTTCCAGACGGGAAGCGGCACCCAGACCAACATGAACGTGAACGAGGTCATTGCCAACCGGGCCTCGGAGCTTCTGGGGAAGCCCCTGGGCTCCAAGTACGTTCACCCCAACGACCACGTGAACCGGGGCCAGAGCAGCAACGACACCTTCCCCACCGCCATGTACGTGGCCGTGGCTTTGGCCCTCCACCAAAGGCTTTACCCGGCGGCGGAGGCCCTCATCGCCACCTTTGAGGAAAAGGCCAAGGCCTTTGACGGCATCGTGAAGGTGGGGCGCACCCACCTGATGGACGCCGTGCCCATTACCCTGGGACAGGAGGTGGGAAGCTGGGCGGCTCAGCTTAAGAACACCCTGGCCATGGTCAAGGAGGCGGAAAAAGGGCTTCATAACCTGGCCATCGGGGGCACCGCCGTGGGCACGGGCCTCAACGCCCACCCCCGTTTCGGGGAGCTGGTGGCCAAGTACCTGGCGGAGGAGACGGGCCTTCCCTTCCGGGTGGCGGAGAACCGCTTCGTCGCCTTGGCCGCCCACGATGAGCTGGTCTTCGCCATGGGGGCCCTTCGGACCCTGGCCGGGGCCCTGATGAAAATCGGCAACGATATCCGCTGGCTGGCCTCCGGGCCCTACGGGGGCATCGGGGAGATCTTCATCCCCGCCAACGAACCTGGGTCCTCCATCATGCCCGGCAAGGTGAACCCCACCCAGGTGGAGGCCCTCACCATGGTGGTGGTGCGGGTCTTCGGCAACGACCACACCGTGGCCTTCGCCGGCAGCCAGGGCAACTTCCAGCTCAACGTGTACAAGCCGGTGATGGCGGATGCGGCCCTCGAGTCCATCAAGCTCCTGGCCGACGCCATGGAGTCCTTCAACGAGAACCTGGCCAAGGGGATAGAGCCCAACCTGGAGCGGATAGAGGAACACCTCCAGAAAAACCCCATGCTGGCCACCGCCTTAAACAAGGCCATCGGCTACGACAAGGCGGCGGAGATCGTGAAGAAGGCCATCAAGGAGAAGAAAACCCTCAAACAAGCTGCCCTGGAGCTGGGCTACCTCACGGAGGAGGAGTTTGACCGCATCGTGGTGCCCGTGAAGCTAGCCAAGCCCCATGAGGCCTGAGGGCCATTTGTGAGAACGCCCACCCCCAAGCGGGGTGGGCACTACTATAGTAACGGTCGCTGCGCACCACGGAACTGGCCGCACCATGGGTTCGCCACCGGGCGCCGCTTGCCTTCCCGGGTCGCGGCGCGCACCAGCGGTTCGGCGCCCTCGCTCACGCCTGCGCGACGGCGAGCAGCCGCCGGCTGTCGAGCGTGAGTGGTCCGCCCTCGTCGCCCAGCAGCTCGACGCGGGCGAACCCGGCCCGCAGCAGCTCGTCCCGCAGCTCCACCGGCGTATACAGCCGCAGCCCGTACGCGAACCGGCGCACACGCCCGTCCCGGACGATGGTGCGGTCGGTCTGCACGCGCCCGGTGAGCGGTTCGTACCCGGTGCGGTCGATCATCAGGTCGTCGCCCCGGCGGACCACGTCGAAGCGCACCGGCTCGCCGGGCGGCAGGCTGCGCAGGATCCGGTCGCGGTGGACCGTCTCGATCAGCAGCCGGCCGCCGGGCCGCAGCACGCGCCGGAACTCCGCCAGCACGCGGCGGTTCTCCTCGTCGTCGAAGTAGCCGAAGGAGGTGAACCAGTTGACCACGGCGTCGAAGTCTCGCCCGAACGGCAGGGCCCGCATGTCGCCGTGGACCCACTCGACGCCGACGCCCGCGGCCGCCGCGGCCTGGCGGGCCCGCTCCAGGAACAGCGGGCTGGCGTCGAGGCCGGTCACGCGGCAGCCTCGGCGCGCCAGGCGCACGGCGATGCGGCCGTGCCCGCAAGGCACATCCAGCACATCCGCCCCCGGACCGAGGTCGAGGAGCCGGGCGATGAGCTCGGCCTCCTTCTCGTTGCGCTCGTCGTGCAAGAAGGTCTCGTAGAAGTACAGGTAATCCTCGTCGAACACGGCGTCCCAGTGTGCACCCGTCATCGGCCATCCCCCCGCGGCGCGGCACCGGCCCCGGTGCCGGAGCTTTGGCCAAACTATAGTGCACCGCCCGCCGTCCGGGAAGGACCGCCAGATGGATCGCTGGACAGCGGGCGCCCGCCGTGCTATGTTAACCCAAGTTGCTACCTATCCCGAGGCCTGAAAAAATAGTGGCCGCTATGCTGTCGCGCATCATAGCGGCCTTTTGCATTATAGACGATGCCCTCCAGGCCCTGGGCTACAAGGACGACCCCCAAGCCAAGACCCCAGCCTCCGCCATCCTGACCCTCGCCATCCTGGCCGCCATGGAACTGGGCGGCAAGCACAACAAGGCCCTGGCCCTCGCCAAAGACCTGCGCCTCTTTACCTACGTCCCCTCCCCAAGTCGCTTCAACCGCAGACTCCACGCCCTATACCCCTTCTTCCTCCCCCTTCGCAAGATAGCCCCTTCGGG
>NZ_BAAJPG010000023.1:248523-343020 GCF_057547025.1 Thermus sp. KWY1 | reverse complement strand
GGGGCAAGAGGTGGGGGTTGGCGCGGGCGAAGCGTTCCACGCCCCTCAGGGAGTCCACGCGGGAAAGAAAAGCCACCAGGATGAGGGCCAGGAGGCCCCAAAGGGGGTACTGCCGGTTGCGGGCCCGGGGGTCGGGGATCTGGGACAGGGCTTCGCGCAGGGTCATGCCCCCTCTTTACTCCAGGAGCCGCATATAGGTCAAGTCTGCTTCTTCCCCTCTTTCTCGTCTTTGCCACGGTGCTCCTGGGTACCCTGGGTTTTTACTTACTCTGGAAGGACCAAGGCGCAACCTGGCTGGATGCCCTCTACATGACCTTCATCACCATCACCACCATCGGCTACGAGGAGGTATACCCTTTAGACAGCACCGGGCGCATCCTTGCCATGCTGGTAGCCTCGGTGGGCGTGGGCAGCCTTTTCTATCTCTTTAGCGTGATCATGGACACGGTCGTTAGCCTTCGCCTGGAAGGAACCTGGAGGCAAAGGGAAATGAATCGGATCAGCAACCATGTCATTGTGGTGGGGCTTGGGCGTGTGGGGCGGCAAGCGGCTTTGGAACTGAAGGCCTCCGGGATTCCCGTGGTGGCCTTGGACCCGAGCGAAAGCGCCCACCAGTTTGCCCAGGAAAACCACATCCTCCTTCTCAACAAAGATGGAACCGAGGATCAGTCCCTGATCGAAGCGGGGATCCTCCGCGCCAAGGGCCTAATCGCCACCACCAGCAACGACGCCACCAACTTGCTGGTGGTGCTCAGCGCCCGAACCTTAAAGCCGGACCTCTTCATCGTGGCACGGGCCAGCGACGAAAGCGCCATACCCAAGCTCCTTAAGGCAGGCGCCAACCGCGCCATCAGCCCCTATGCCATCGGAGGGCGTCGGCTGGCCCATCTCATCCTTTCCCCACGGGTGGTGGATTTTTTTGAAACCGTCCTGACCGGCAAGGAAAACTTCAGCTTGGAGGAAATCTCGATCCAGAAGGGAAGCCCCCTTGATGGCCTTGCTTTAGGGGAACTACAGGCTCGAGGTTGCCAGGCCAGCATCCTGGCGGTGTTTCGGGGAGCCGAGCCGCTGCCTCGGCCTCCTTTAGACTTCCGCCTACTGGCCCATGACCGCATCCTGGCTCTGGGCACCACCCAACAGCTGGAGCAACTGGAAAAGCTGGCCTCTGCGGTATCCTCTGAACCATGAGGCTCTTCACCCCCGAGGCCATGCGGGAAGCCGACCAGAAGGCGGTGGAAATGGGCTACCCCTCCCTTCTCCTGATGGAGTGGGCGGGGATGAAGGCAGCCCGGGTCTACCAGGAGCTTTTCGGCCATCGCCCCGCCGTGGTTCTCGCCGGCAAGGGGAATAACGGCGGGGACGGGCTGGTGTTGGCCCGGCACCTCCACCTGGCCGGGGTGCCGGTACGGGTCTTTGCCGCCGAAGGCCAAGGCGGGGATGCCCTTTTGGCCCGAGGGGCCCTCGAGGCCCACAGCCTGGAGATCCGCCCCCTCGAGGAAGCCATCTGGAACCGGGAAGAAGTGCTGGTGGACGCCCTCTTCGGCACCGGGTTAAAAGGCCCCTTAGAGGGTTTCCATGCGGGTTTGGTGGAACGGATGAACGCCTCCGGGCTTCCCATTCTGGCCCTGGACCTGCCCTCGGGGCTTCCCTTTACCCCCCATGTGCGGGCTGCGGCCACCGTGGCCTTCGCCGCCTTCAAAACACCCCATCTCCTCCACCGGGAAGCCTGCGGGAAGCTCTTCCTGGCGGACATCGGCCTGCCCAAAGTCCTCGTGGAGCGGGAGGACCTTCCCGAGATCGCCACGCCGGAAGGACTTCTCCCCCTCCTGCCCAAGCGGCCCCTCACGGCCCACAAGGGAAGCGTGGGCCGGGTGGGGGTCTTGGGAGGCTATCGGGGGGAGGGGCTTCGCTACGCCGGGGCCCCGGTGCTTTCCGCTCTGGGAGCCTACCGCATGGGGGCGGGGTTGGTGCACCTGGTGGCTCCTGAAGGCACTCCCTTGGAGCCCCTCGAGGCGGTCTTCCACCCCGTCCAGGCTCCTGCCTTGCCGTCCATGCGGGTAGAGGCCCTGGCGGTGGGGATGGGAGGAGGGCCTTGGGGCCGGGAATGGGCCCTAAAAGCCCTGGAAGCCCGGCTTCCCACGGTGCTGGACGCCGATGCCCTGCACCTGGAGGTCCTCGAGGCCTACCGCAAGGCGGGTGTACCCACCGTCCTCACTCCCCATGCGGGAGAAGCGGGAAGGCTTTTGGGGATGCCCCCAGAAGAGGTTGCCAGGGATCCCCTGCAGGCCGCCCGGACCCTGGCGGAACGCACGGGGCTCACCGTGGTCCTCAAAGGGAACCCCACCGTGGTGGCCCAGGGAAGCCGCCTTTCCGTGAACCCTACCGGCAACCCCGCCCTGGCCACCGGAGGAACGGGGGATGTGCTCTCCGGGGCCATCGCTGCCCTTTTGGCGGCGGGCCTTTCCCCCTTTGACGCCGCCCGGCTCGGGGTCTACCTCCACGGCCTGGCAGGGGACCTTTTAGCCCAGGAAAAAGACGTGGGCCTCCTGGCCAGGGAGGTAGCGGAGGCCCTGCCCAAGGCGCGGAAGGTGCTTTCCGAAAGCTCCATCCCCCCGTGGCGCACGGTCTAACCCCCAAAGATCCCGCATCCTTCCCTACTCCTTGAGAGGGCAGGCCCTGAAGGCCATGAGAACGGGCTAACCCATCTCCCCTTCCCGCCCGATCCAACAGGAACCCCCTGGTATGCTGATGTGAGGTTTGGCGCTTATGCAATCCTTTCCGCGCCTCTACGTCCCCGCCACCCTGGCCAACCTGGGCTCGGGGTTTGACGCTTTGGGGGTGGCCTTGGACCTCTACCTGGAGGTGGAGGCCGTGCCCGCCCGAGAGGACACCTTTCTCTACCAAGGGGAGGGCCAGGTGGAGGGCAAGGACAACCTGATCCACCAGGGTTACCGGGCAGGGATGCGGGCTTTAGGCCTACATCCTGAACCCCTTCTCATCCGGGCCTTCAACCCCATCCCCCTGGCCAGGGGAATGGGAAGTTCCTCCGCCGCGCTGGTAGCCGGGGTAGCCCTGGCGGACCAGTACTCGGGGGGAAGGCTGGGGCGGGAAGGAGTTTTCCAGGTGGCCGCTAGCTTGGAAGGCCATCCGGACAATGTGGCTCCGGCGGTTTACGGGGGGTTCGTGGCCGCCCTGGCCGATCCCCCCCTGGCCATCCCCCTTCCCAGGCCCCAGGGGGTCTACTTTGTCCTGGCCATACCCCCTTACGAAGTGCCCACCCCCCTGGCCCGGGCGGCCTTGCCCGAGAAGGTTCCCTTAAAGGATGCGGTGTTCAACCTGGCCCGCAGTGCCCTTTGGCCTGCTGCCCTCTACTCAGGAAGGCTCGAGGCCCTACGGGAAGCCTGCCGGGATCGCCTCCACCAGCCCCATCGCGCCCACTTGATGCCGGGGATGCTGGAGGCCATAGAAGCTGCCCTCGAGGCGGGGGCCCTGGCAGCCTTTGTGGGGGGAGCGGGTCCCACCGTGGCCGCCTTGTCCCGGGAGGATGAGCTGGAGGAGGTGGCGAAGGCCCTGGAGGGCTACCGGGGCGAGGGGCGTACCCTAATCTTGGGTATAGGGGAGGGATACTTCTGGAAGGAAACCTGAACGCCATCCCTCTTGTGGAGCTTTTGGAGCTGATCCACGGCCACCGGCGCTCCGGAGTCCTGGAGCTCTCCGTGGGCTCCCTGCCCCTCTCCCTGCGCTTCGCCGGGGGGGAGGTGGTGGGGGCGGCCATCCTGGACTGGGAAGGCCTCGAGGCCCTCTTCAGCTTCCCCCTGCATCCCCAGGAGGGGGTTTTCCGCTTCGGGGTAACCCCGTCCGCCGCGGACAAACCCCTCATGCCCTTCTCCACCCTCCTGGGGGAGTGGGCCCGGGTCAACGACGAGTGGGACCGGTTCCGCACCCTGGTGGACTCGCCCAGCCGGGTCCTCGAGGCCATCCGGCCCAAGCCTCCCTACGAGGTCTTCCAGGGGGGGAAAAGCGTGCGGGCGGCCGCCAAGGCCTGGCAGGTTCCCCTCCTCATTGCCATGGAAAGGGCCTACATGGGGGTAAGGGAAGGGGACCTTTACCCCCTTCGCCGCTATGCCTGGTACGCCCTAAGGATCAAGTACCAGGGAAGGAAGGGGAAGACCCTGGAGGAGTTCGGCCAGCTTCAGGCCCTCCTGGACGGCACCCGCAACCTGGGAGAGGTGATCGCCTCGGGGGTGCCCATCGGCCTGGTGCGCCGGTACCTGGTGCAGGCCCTGGCCTCAGGGGAACTCACCCCCCCGGGCCGGGGATGGCTCCTGAGGGACCTCACCTGGGAAATGGAAAAAGAAGAGAGCGCCTAGAGGAAACCCCCTAGGCCCTCGGCCTCCAAGAATCCCACCCCCTGGCTCCGCCCAAGGGGGTGGTCCTACTTCTTTTTGCGCGGACGGTACTTGCCGTAGGTGCCCCGCCAGATCTTGCCCCTACGGGTGCGACGGTCGCCCTTACCCATGCCCTCCCTCCTAGGCGCTCACCGCAGAGAGGTACTTCTGCACCTTGCGCATAAGGCGCGACTTCCTCCGAGAAGCGGCGTTCTTGTGCAGGGTGGACCCCTTGGCCGCCTTATCGATAAGGCTCTGCGCCATGCGCATGATCTTCAAGGCTTCCTCGGCCTTGCCCTCCTGGGCCAGAAGCACGGCCTTCTTGCTCAAGGTCTTGATGGCCGACTTCTTGGCCTTGTTGCGAAGCCTGCGCTTCAAAGACTGCCGGTGCCGCTTCAGAGCGGAAAGGTTCCTCTTGGGCTTCTTCTGCGCCATCGTTCTCCCCTCGTGCCCCTTAGGGGCAGACCAGGCCTAAGTGTAGCATACCCCGCCTCAAGGGGCAAACTTGGTGGTGACCCAGTCGTAGCGCACCCGGCCCTTGGCTCCTTGAAGCTGAAAGCGGAGGAGGTACTCCCCGGGGCTTGCAGGAAACCGCGCCTCCTCCTGGAAGCTCCCCGAGTAGACCCTTTCCCCCACCACACGCCCGTCCCGGAGAAGGGCCACGGAAAGCCGCCCCTCCTCGAGGTCCCCGGACACCTTGACCTTCACCGCATCGTAAAGGCCGCTCACCCGGATGGGGTACTGGGCCTCCCCGGTGTACTTCCAGTAGAAAACCGGCAGGAAGGGTGGGTAGCCCACGGCCAGGCCATACCGCTCCGCATACCAGTAAAGGCCAAGGGCCAGCAGGGCCAAAAGGAGCAGGGTCCGCATTGCCTTAAGTATACTTGGGCTCATGGCAGGCGCCGACACCAAGCCTTCTCCGGAAGAAGCCTTGGCCCTCCTCAAGCGGGGGGCCGAGGAGATCATCCCCGAGGAGGAACTCCTCCTAAAGCTAAAGGAAGGCCGCCCGCTGGTGGTCAAGCTGGGGGCCGACCCCACCCGGCCCGACCTGCACCTGGGGCATGCGGTGGTCCTGAGGAAGATGCGCCAGTTCCAGGAGCTTGGGCACAAGGTGGTGCTCATCATCGGGGACTTCACGGGCATGATCGGGGATCCCTCGGGGCGGAGCAAGACCCGGCCTCCCCTGACCCTCGAGGAAACCCGGGAAAACGCCAGAACCTACGTGGAGCAGGCGGGGAAGATCCTCAGGCAGGAACCCCACCTCTTTGAACTCCGTTACAACTCCGAGTGGCTGGAAGGCCTCACCTTCAAGGAGGTGGTGCGCCTCACCTCCCTCATGACCGTGGCCCAGATGCTGGAGAGGGAGGACTTCAAGAAGCGCTACGAGGAGGGCATCCCCATCTCCTTGCACGAGTTCCTCTACCCCTTCGCCCAGGCCTACGACTCCGTGGCCATCCGTGCGGACATCGAGATGGGGGGCACAGACCAGAAGTTCAACCTCCTGGTGGGCCGGGAGGTGCAACGGGTCTACGGCCAACCCCCCCAGGTGGCCTTCCTCATGCCCCTTTTGGTGGGCCTGGACGGGCGGGAGAAGATGAGCAAGAGCCTGGACAACTACATTGGGGTGGCGGAGCCCCCCGAGGTGATGTTCAAGAAGCTCATGTGGGTGCCCGACGCCCTTCTGGAAAGCTACTTCCGCCTCCTTACCGACCTGGAGGAGGCCGAGATCCAAACCCTTCTAAAGGCGGGTCCCGTCCCCGCTCACCGGGTCCTGGCCCGCCTCCTCACCGCCGCCTACGCCCTCCCCACCATCCCTGCCCGCATCGACCGGGCCTTTTACGAAAGCCTTGGCTACAGCTTTGAAGCCCTGGGCAAGGACAAGGAAGCCGGGCCGGAAGCCGTGCGCCAGGCGGAGGCACGCTACGACCAGGTGGCCAAGGGAGCCATTCCCGAGAACATCCCCGAGGTGGTCATCCCCGCCTCCGAGCTCAAGGAGGGGCGCATCTGGGTGGCGAGGCTTTTCACCCTGGCAGGCCTCACCCCTTCCAACGCCGAGGCCCGAAGGCTCATCCAGAACCGGGGCCTCAGGCTGGATGGGGAGCTTATAGAGGATGCGGGCCTCGAGGTGGACCTCTCCCGCCCCCGCATACTCCAGCGGGGGAAGGACCGCTTCGTGCGAGTACGGCTTGCCGACTAAGAACCCTCCATGGGCCTCAAGGGCACCTCGTGCCCCGTGGCGTAGAGGGTGTCCCCTTCCGCCTCGAGGCGCAAGCGGGGCAGGGGGTAGCGGGGGGGCCCGTACACCGCCTTCCCCCCAAGGAGAGGGTCAAAGGCCCCAAAGTGGCAGGGGCAGCCCAAAAAGGGTCTTTCGTAGCGGAAGTTATAGAGGATAGAAGCCGCCTCGGGATCGGGCACATAGTTCACGGTGCAACCCTGGTGGGTGCAGATGCGGCTTACGGCCAGGTAGTGTTCCTCCCCCAGGGAAAGCCCCCCCAAAACCGGCTCGGGCAGGCGGAGGAGAAAGGCCTTCAAGGGCCCTAAGGGCAAGGGATACTCAAAGGGCTTCGCCTGCCACACGGCAAGCTCCCCCCGCCGGGCCACCGCCACCTTCGGCCCCCCCTTCCAGGTGGGCTCTCCTACCCCTGGCCTTGGGCGGAAGCGGAGGTTATAGGTGCGCACCCCAAACCAGAGGAAAAACCCCCCGGCCACCGCCACCGGGATGTAGAAGACAAGGTCCCGCCGCCTCATAGGCCGGATAGGTAGTCCAGAAGGGCCTTCAGCTCCCCCTCGCTTAAGGGCACCGCCGGCATCTGGCCCCGGCCCTTGAGCACGATCTCCCTCACCGCCTCAGGGGCTTTCAGGATGGGGTTTCCCTTAAGCCTGGGCCCCACTCCCCCCTGGGCCTCGGCTCCGTGGCAGGCGGCACAGCGGGCCTGGTAGACCGTTTTCCCGTCCGTTCCCCCCTGGGCCTGGGCGCGGGCCATGGCGATGAGGCCCTCCACCCTTTCCCTGGCCTCCCCGCCCACCTCCAGATACTTTTCCCAGGCGGCGATGGCCTCCTTCGCCTGGCCCTTCTGGAAGTAAATGTTCCCGAGGAAAAGCCAGCCCTCCGCGGCCTTGGGGTCAGCGTGCTGGGCGATCTCCAAGAACATCTGGGCTTCCTCCAGCCGCCCCCCCATGAAGAGGAGGATCCCCACCCGCCGCACGGCCTCGATGTTGGTGGGATCCTTCTTAAGCACCGCCAGGTAGGCCTCCGCCGCCTGGTCAAAGGCCTTGAGCTCATAGGCCCGCCTTCCCCAGGCCAGGAGGTCCGCCACCTCCCCGGTGCGCCTGGCCTTGTCCTGAAGCGCCTTAAGTTCCCGGGCTTCGGCCCGGGCGGTCACCGTAGTCTCCCCGGGAAGCCTGGGCAGGGTGTAGCGCCAAAGCCCTACCCCCAGCAGGACCACCA
The DNA here is from genome assembly GCF_057547025.1 of Thermus sp. KWY1. NCBI lineage: Bacteria > Thermotogati > Deinococcota > Deinococci > Thermales > Thermaceae > Thermus > Thermus sp. KWY1. The sequence continues at coordinate 335,184 of NZ_BAAJPG010000023.1, read as the reverse complement.
CCCCCAGGGCTAGGGCCACGGGCCAGGGATTGAAGGGACGAGGCTTAGGGGGGCGCCAACCGTCCAAGGCCCGTTCCAGCTCCACCATCCGGGCCATGGCCAGCTTCTTCTCCTCCCCTTCCAGGCTCTGCACCTCCTCCTTCAGGACCTCGAGCTCCTTGAGAAGCTCCTCCCGCCGAGGAGGCTCGGGGAAGGGTTCCCGGGGCCCCCGAAGAGGCCTTAAAGCCAAGTAGAGACCAAGAAAAAATAGAACCAGAAAGATAAGGGTGGCCATCATGCGGGAGGCTCCTTAAGCCGGCGCTCCGCCTCCTCCAGAAGCTCAGGCGGCAGGGGTTTCTTGGGCCGGAAGTAGGCGAAAAGCCCCAAGCCCAAAAGGACCAGACCCAAAACCGGCAACACCCAGACCCAAAGGGTCACTCCCCGCCTGGGAGGCTCGTAGAGGATCCACTCCCCGTACCGGTCCACGAAGAAGGCCTTGATCTCCTCCTCCGTCTTCCCTTCTTGAAGCATCTCGGCGATAATCCGCCGCATCTCCACCGCCACCCCGGAGTTGCTCTCCGCTGCCGACTCCCCCTGGCACACGGGGCAACGAAGCTCCCGGGCGATGGCGAAGACCTCGGGGGAGAGATCAGGGGGTGGGGAGGCTGGGTTTTCCTGGGCCCAAACCCCTAGGGCCAGGAAGAACAAAAGCGCCCAAACCCTCATGGCAACACCTCCTTCAGGTATTGCTCCAAGGTGGTCTGATCGATGGCCCCGGCGTGGCGGACCACCACCCGGCCCTCCCGGTCGATAACGAAGGTCTCCGGGACCCCGTACATCCCGTAGTCCACCCCCACCCGGCCCCTGGGGTCAAAGACCTGGGGGAAGGTGAGGCCAAACTGCTCTATGAAGCGCAACGCATCCCCCTCCTTGTCCTGGGTGTTGATGCCCACAAAAAGTACCTGGTCCCTATGCCGGCGCCAGGTGGCCTCGAGGACCGGAGCCTCCTCGTAGCAGGCAGGGTAGCACCAGCTGGCCCAGAAGTTGAGCACGATGGGCTTCCCACCGAGATGGTCGGAAAGCTTGAAGGTTTTCCCCCATTCCTCTTGGTAAGGGGAAAGCACCGGCAGGGTGAAGTCCGGGGCCGGACGGCGCTCCTTGGCCAGCACCGAGGGAAGCTCCTTGGGGTTTCGCTGCATCCCCCAGTAGAAAAGCCCCCCCAGGGCCAAGACCACAAGGAGCCATAGCCAGCTCCTCAAGCTGTTCCCTGCGGGAAACCTCACGCTGGGCTCACCCCCTTAACCTCCTCCCGCCCCGCCGCCGGCCAAAGGATGTACAGGGTTCCCAGGGCCAGAAGCCCCCCCGCCACCCACATCCAGAAGACCAGGGGGGTAACGATGAGGCGGATGGAGGCCCACTCCCCCTTCTCCCGGTCAAAGTCCATGAGGAGGAAGTAGTAGTCGTTGCCCGGGGTGTAGACCACCTTGGGGGCCGGTAAGGGGGAGTTCATCTGCGGGTAAAAGTGAAGCCTTGGCCGCACCTCCCCGAAGCGGTCCGTGCGCAAGGAAGCCTCCACGGCAAACCGCCTCCCCTCGTCCAAGGCCCGCACCCCCAGGAACTCCATGCGCACTCCGCCCACCTCCCAGGCCTGCCCACGGTAGAGGGTTTTCTCGCTTTCCAGGCGGTAGGTCTGGCTGAAGGCGATGCCGAGGCCCATGAGGGCCACGGCGAAGTGGACCAACAGGCTTCCCACCCGCCTGCGGTTTTCCAAAAATCCCCAGGGGGAAAGCCCTGCCCTAAGGCGGGCCAGCACCCCCTCCCGCACCAGGAGGAGGATGGCGGCGGTGTTGTAGAGGAAAAGCCCCACCGCCAGGGAAGCCCCGAAGGTATAGCCCCGAAGAAGCCCAAGCAGGGTACCCAGGAGAAGGACAGCCAGGAGCATGTAGAGGTTTCGGAAAACCTCCGCCCTAGGCCTCCGCCAGGGCAAAATGGGCCCTACCCCCATGAGGAGGAGGATACCCACCCCAATGGGAGCGGAAACCTGGTTGAAGAAAGGGGCCCCCACGCTCACCTTAGCCCCGGTGAAGGCCTCCACCAAAAGGGGATAGAAGGTGCCGAGCACCACCACCAAGGCCCATCCGGCGAAGAAAAAGGCCCCGAGGAGAAGGGCCCCTTCCCGGGAAAGGAGCCGGAAAACCGCGGTGTCCCGCACCTCCCGGCTGACCCGGGAAAGAAGGCCAAGCCCCAAGCCAGTAACCAGGAGGAAGAAGCCCAGGAAGGCAGGCCCCACCGGCCCCTCGGCAAAGGCGTGGACCGACTGGATCACCCCGCTCCGGGTGAGGAAGGTCCCCAGCACCGTGGCGGCGAAGGCCAGGGTGACAAAGGCGAAGTTCCAGGCCTTAAAGGCCCCCCGGGTCTCCTGGACGATGGCGGTGTGCAAAAAGGCGGTGGACAACAGCCAGGGGATGAAGCTGGCGTTTTCCACCGGGTCCCAGGCCCAGTACCCACCCCAGCCCAGGACCTCGTAGCTCCACCACATCCCCGCCACCTTCCCGGCGGTGAGGAAACCCCAGGCGATCAGGGTCCACCACCGGGTCTCCCCCACCCAGGTCTGGTAGCGACGCACCACCATGGCCGCCACCGCATAGGCGAAGGGCACGCTCAGGCCCACGAAGCCCAGGTACATGAGGACCGGGTGGACGGCCATCATCCAATGGTTCTGCAAGAGAGGGTTGGGCCCATTGCCATCCGCTGGCGGGTTGGGCAGGGTTTGGAAGGGGCTGGCGATGGTGGCCATCACTCCGAAGAAGAAGACCTGGACGCCGAAAAGTACCGCCAAAACCAAGGAAGCCCGCCAGGGGTCCAGGGGTTTGCGGCTGGCCAAAAGGGTGTAGAGGGTTTGCAGCAGGCCCCAAAGGAGGATGCTCCCCTCGAGGGCCGCCCAGGGAGTCACCAGGGTAACCCAGAGGGGATCCTGGGTGGAGTGGTTGCGGGCCACGTAGGCCAGGCTGAAGTCGTGGGTGAGAAGGGCCCATTCCAGGGCCAAGAAGGCCGTCAAGGCCGCCAGGAAGGCGGGAAGGACCAAGGCCTTGGCCCCTGTCAGGAAGCGCCCGTCCCCCTGGTGGTAGGCGAGGAGGGAAAGAGCCAGGCCCAAAAGGCTAAAGGCCAGGGCCAGGCTGACGCCCAGGTTGCCCAGCAGAGCAGGGGTCATTTGGCCTCCTCAATGAGCTTGCGCACTTCCTCCGGAGTCCAGCCCGCCTTGGGAGCCTGGTAGGTCTCGGAGTGTTTCACCAGGAGGTTGGTGCCGTGGAAGACCCCTTCCCGGAAGCGGCCCTCCACCACCACCCCCTGCCCCTCCTTGAACATGCCCGGAGGCGTGCCCTTGTGCACCACGGGCACCTCCGCCACCCCATCGGTGAGGATGAAGCGGAGCTCCAGCTGATCCTTGTCGTAGTGCACGGTGCCCTGCTTGACCAAGCCCCCCAGGCGCACGGGACGGTTCTGGTAGCGCCCCTGATCCTGCAGGTACTCGGAGGGGGTGAGGAAGTAGACCAGGTTCTGCCCCAGACCGCCGAAGATGAGGTAGGCCAAGGCTCCCAGGATGACCCCGAGTCCGATCAGGTACTTGGCCCTCATTTCGCCCTCCGGTAGCGCCAGAAGAGGTAGGCCAGGTAACCGAAGACCGTGAGGTAGGTGAGGGCGTAGACCCAGGTGACGAAGACCTCGCTCATGCCTCCTCCTTCCTGGCCTCCAAGGCGGCCAACAGGGAGCGGAAGCGCACGAAGCCCAAGTAGAGGAGGGTGAAGACGAAAAGGTTGAAGAGGAGGGCCTGGAGCATGGCAGGGTCCATGTGGATCTTCCCCGTGGTGAGGTCGATGGACTGGGTTTGGTGCAGGCTCCGCCACCACTTCACCGACATGTAGCTGATGGGCACGTTGATGAAGCCAAGAATGCCCACCGCCGCCGCCGCCTTTCTCCTCAGCTCGGGGTCCTCGATGGCCCCCCTGAGGAGAAAGTAGCCCACATAGACGGCAAAGAGGATGGCGGTGGTGGTGAGCCTGGGCTCCCAGGTCCAGTAGACCCCCCAGGTGGGCCGGGCCCAGAGCATCCCCGTCACCAGGGCCAGCCCCATGAAGACCAGGCCGATCTCGGCGCTTGAGCTGGCCACCCGGTCGTAGCGGGGATCCTGGCGGAAGAGGTAGAGGAGGGAGTAGAGGAAGGTGACGAAGAAGGCCAGATAGCCAAGCCAGGCCCCGGGCACGTGCAGGTACATGATGCGGGCCAGATACCCCTGGTTCACGTCGGGGGGAGCGGAAAGGGCCAGGTAGAGCCCCACGGGGAGAAGCAGAAGCCCCAGCCCCAGGAAAACCCAGGTGAGGGCGTCCGGGCGGTCGGGTTGCGCAACCTTCAGCATGCTTGTACCTCCATGACCCCTAGCATAGCCAAGGGAAGGGTTAAAAATCTGTGGCCTCCATACCGCCAAACCTAACCTTCCATAACCACCGGGAAAAGGAGGGCACTGGCGGTGAGGTAGACCACATCAAAGACCAAAAGAAGCTGCCACCAATCGGAGATCTCCGCCACGGGAAGGCCCTCCGCCAGGCCCGTGGTGGCCCGCACCGAGGCCAGGACCACGGGGACCACCAAGGAGAAGAGGAGCAGGGGCAAAAGCACCTCCCGTCCCCGGAGCCGGGCCAGAAGACCGGCGTAAAAGGTGGCCACGCTGGCGTAGCCCAAGACCCCCAGGACCAGGGTCAGGAAGAGGGGGAAAAGGCGCTCCAGGGGCAGGTAGAAGAGGCCCGCCGCCATCAAAAGGGCAAGGGCAGCCAGGGGTAGGAGAAGGAGCATCTGGAAAAGAAGCTTGCCGAAGTAGATCCACTCCTTGCCCCCGGGAGCCAGGAGGAGGTCGTCCAAGGTGCCCTCCTCCACCTCGAGGGCAAAGGCCCGGGTGGAAAGCAGGGTGCTCCCGAAGGCCAAGGCCACCCAAAGCACCCCGGGGGCAGCCCGGCGCAAGGGCTCCTCCTCCGGCCCCAAGGCCAAGGCCATGATGAAGAGCATCACCGCAAAAAAGGCCAGGATGGAAAGAAGCCCCGAGCGGTCGCGCACCTCGAGGCGAAGATCCCTTAAGGCCAGCAAGACCACCCGGCGCACCACCCCTACCCTACCCTGCTCGGCAGCCTCGGGCCACCCTTCCACGGGAAGCTTCATGCCACCCCCAGCTCCAGGGTGCGGTCCGCCACCCGCTCGGCCAGGGTGCGGTCGTGGGTGGCCAGCACCACCCCTGCCTTCTTCCGGGCCTCGGCCAAGGTGGCAAGAAGAAGCTCCCTCCCCCCTTTGTCCAAGGCGGTTTCGGGCTCGTCCAACAGCCAGATATCGGGGAAGAGAAGGGTAAGCCGGGCCAAGGCGAGCCTCTTCTTCATGCCGCTGGAGAAGGCGTAAAGGGGAAGGTCCCCGGGCAGGCCAAAGCGATCCAGGGCTTCCTCAGGTTCTTTGCCCTGGTGGTGGAAGGCCAGGTCGTAAAGGAGGTGCTCCCGGGCGGTAAGGTGGCGGTGGAAGGCCGGGGGGTTGGGCAGGAAAAGGGTCCTGCCCGCCCGTTCCACCTGCCCCCGGGTGGGCTTGAGAAGCCCGGCCATGAGGCGCAAGAGGGTGGTCTTCCCCGAGCCGTTGGGCCCCAAGAGGGCCACCACTTCCCCCCGCTCCAGGGTAAAGGAAAGGTCCCGGACCACCCAGTCCCGGCCGAAGCGCTTGGAGATCCCCTGCAAGCGAAGCAACATGCCTATACCAGTTTAGGGGTATCCTCGGGGGCCATTCGTCCCTCTTAGAGGAAAAGACCCCCGAGGTTCCCTCACCCCTACAAGTTCTTCTGCAGCCACTCCGGCGTAATCCGGAGGAAAAAGGAGTTCAAGGCGGTGTAGGTCCCCGTGACAAGCAAAATCCCCACTACCAGGAGCACCACCCCCGCCAGCAACTCCACGTAGTGGGAAAGCCGCCCGGCCCTCCTCAGCCACCCCTTAAGCCGGTCAGCGAAAAGGGCCACCAACAAAAAGGGCACCGCCAGGCCCAGGATATAGGCCAAAAGAAGCCCCACCCCACCCCCCACCGCCGTCAGGGTAAGGATGGCCCCCAGGATGGGCCCGATGCAAGGGGTCCAGCCCAAGCCCAGGCTGGCTCCCAGGAGCAGAGCCCCCAGGGGGCGCCCCGTTTCCCCCTCGTAGCGGAGGTTCACCCCCCACCTGGGCCTCAGGCCCAGCATGTACAGGCCGAAGAGGATCAGGATCACCCCCCCCACCCGGGCCAGGGTCTGGCGGTGCTCAAACAGAAGTCCGCCCACCAGGGTAAAGGGCAAACCCAGGAGGAAAAAAACCACCCCGAAGCCCAGCACAAAGAAAAGGGCGTTGAAAAGGGGGCGCCCCCGCTCTCCCCCCAGGTAGAAAAGGTAGGTGGGCACCAGGGGAAGGACGCAAGGGGAGAGGAAGGAGAGCACCCCCGCCAGAAAGGCCGCTGCCAGAGAAACGCTCATGCCTCTATCCTAGGGCAAGGTGAGCCAGGGAAAACGGCGCTTGGTCTCAGGGTCCAGATCCAGAAGCTCCCGAGCGGGCATCCTCACCTGGGGCAGGGTCTTCTGGTTGATGGGCTCGTGGGCATCTATGATCCCGTTCATGTAGAGGAGGAAAGCCACCAGGTGGTAAACCTCCTCATTGGTAAGCGTACCTTCAGCCCCAAAGGGCATGGCCCGCCGGATGTAGTCGTAAAGGGTGGTGGCGTACTGCCAGTAGTTGCCGATGGCAAACTCCGCTGGCTCGGTGGCAGGGGTGATGGGGAAGGGCTCGGCCACCAGCCGGTTGAAGGGGTACCCCTCCCCCCGGGCCCCATGGCAGGAGGCACACTTTTCCGCATAGATCCGCTCCCCTTCCTCCACCCTCCCCTCCCCCGGGGGAAGCCCCCGGCCGTCGGGGAGAACCACCGGCCTAAGGTCGTACTGGGCTGCCAGTTCCTCGGAGATAGGGGTGCCCAGGTTGTACCGGGCTCCCACCGCCAAGCCCAAAAGGGCCAAAAGAACCAGGATGCGCTTAGCCATCGAACACCTCCCCGTCGCAACCCCCCACGGGTCCAAACGCCTGCTGGCCCAAGGGCCTATCCCCGTTCACCACCCGGCCGTCGGGCAGGATGCGCCAGGCCTGGATGGCGTTGTAGTGGTAGCGGTTGTTCCTGCCCCACTTCTTGAAGAACTCCTCCCGGGTGGGCTGGGTGTTCCCCTTCTCGTCCCAGGCCCGGCTCCAGAGGACCACCTCCTTGCCATCCCAGTGCCAGGGCATCTTGAAGCGCACGAAGGCGTAGCGCTCCACCGGGGGTTCCAGGGTGGCCTGGCGCCAGGTCTTCCCCTCGTCGAAGGAGATCTCCACCTTGGTGATCCGCCCGTACCCGCTCCAGGCCAGGCCGCGGATCTCGTGGAAGCCCGGCTTGATCTGCTGCAAGCCCGAGGGGTAGGTGATGATGGACTCGGGGTCCATAACCCACGTGAAGGCCAGCACCTTACCATCCGCCATCACGTCGGTGTACTCGCTGGTTTCATCCTTGGCCATGGCGGGAAGGTCCGTGACCAGGATGCGCCTAAGCCACTTCACCTGGATGCTTCCCTCCCAGCCCGGTACCACCAGGCGCACGGGATACCCCTGCTCGGGGCGCAAGGCCTCGCCGTTTTGGGCGTAGGCCACCAGCACGTCCTCCATGGCCTTCTCCAGGGGCAGGGAGCGGGTGTAGGCGGCGGCATCCATGCCCTCGGGGATGAGCCACTTGGCCCCGGGCTTCACCCCCGCCTCCTTGAGGAGCAAAGCCAAGGGAACCCCCGTCCAGCTGGCGTTGGAGGCCAGGCCCCGGCTTCGGGTGGCGGTGAGGTTGGGGTCCGGGGGGTTGCGGTAGCCGTTTTGCCCGTTTCCGGCGCACTCAATGAAGTAGGTGCGGGTCACGGAGGGGAAGCGTTTCAGGTCCTCCAAGGTGAAGACCAAGGGCCTTTCCACCATCCCGTGAATCACCAGGCGGTACTTGGCCGGATCCACCTGGGGCACCCCTCCGTGATGCCGCTCAAAGTGGAGGCCGTTGGGGGTGATGACCCCGTCCAGCTTCTCCAGGGGAGCGAAGTCGGCCCCGGAGTGGCGGGTGCGCAGGTTGGGGGAGATGTAGCGCACCACTCCCTCCTCAAAGGGGCTCCTTTGGCCGTACTCGGAAAGGGGAGCCCCCAGGGTCTTCATGGGGGCAAAGGTTTCCTCGTCCCAAGGGGGCGTCTGGGCCCTGGCCTTAAGGAGGCCCAGCACGCCTCCTGCACCCAAGAGCCGGAAGAACTTCCTTCGGTCCATATACCCTCCTATGGTATTTCTAGACTACAAAAAACCCCGCCCCCAATGGGGGCGGGGGAAAACCCTTAGGCCGGGCCGAACATGTCGTTCCAAAGCCCCGTGGCCCAGCCGATGGCAGCGGTGCCGTTGGCCGCCGAGCGCTGGTTGTCCACGGAGCCCTGGGACTTGATCTGCTTGGCCGCCTCGTCCCAGGAGTAGTTGGCCGCCACCCAGATAGCCTCCTCCTTGTCCACGAAGGAGTAGCAGATGTTGTGGGGAAGCTCCGGGGGAATCTCCGCCAAGGGCTTACCTTTAAGCCGTTCTGCCAGGTGCCGGGCCACGATGGTGCCGGAAACGTAGGCCACCATCCCGCTCTTGGGGTAAGGGGTGTTCCCGGTAATGTCCCCCACCAGGTAGACGCGGTCGTCCTTCTCCGAGAGGAAGTAGGGGACCTTCACGTTGGCCCAGCGCTCCCCCAGGCCCGCGGTGCGCACCAGCTCCCCCGCCTTCATGGGCGGAATGATGTCGGCCACGGTGAAGGGCACGTCCCCGAGCTCCGTCTTCACCACCTTCTTCCCGTAGTCCAGGCCGGTGATCCGAGTGTTGGGCACGTACTCCAGGTAGTCCTTGTAAAGCTCGTTGTAGGCAGCCAGGAAGCCCGGGGCCTTGGAAACAGGCTGAGGGTTGGCGTCCAAAACGATAAGCTTCCCCTTAACTCCCTTGGTCTTAAGCCGCCAGGCCAGCATGGCCGCCCGCTCGTAGGGCCCCGGGGGGCAGCGGTAGGGAGGGTTGGGGATGTACATGACCAGTTCCCCACCGGTTTCGTCAAACTGGTCCAGAAGCCTCCTGAGGGCGATGTGCTCGAAGGGCTTGAAGCCCACGGGCATGAGGTGCTTCACCTCGGCGTAGCCGGGGATGGCCTCGTACATGTAATCGATGCCCGGGGCCAGGACCAGGTAGTCGTAACCGATGTACCCACCAGCGGTCCGCACCAGGCGGCGGTCCCGGTTGATGTCCAACACCCTCTCCTGGACAAAGATCACCCCGTCCTTGACCACGTTGGTGTAGTCAAAGACCAGCCACTCCAGGGGCTTGACCCCGGCCAGGAAGAGGTTGGACATGGGACAGGACATGAAGATGGGCTTCTGCTCGATGAGCACCACCTCCACATCCACCCCGGACTGGACCAGCTTCCGGGCCACCGTGGTGCCACCCCAGCCGCCCCCGATCACCACCACCCGCGGCTTGCGGGTGCGGGGGAGAAGGGTGGCCGGACGGCTGTAGAACTCCTGGGCGAAAGCTGGGCTCGAGATCGCCCCGGCAGCGGCCAAGGCTGCCCCCGTCTTCAACACCTGACGCCGACTAACCTTGCTCATACTCCCTCCCTCTTCTTGACCAGCCTCTTATTGGCCAGGGCGGTAAGGAGTCCCGCCCGTGGCTTCCAGGATCTGGCTCATGACCTGGCGGGCTTCCTGAAGCATGGGCACCGCCGGCGTGCCCATCACTCCGGGCATGATGGTCATGAGCATGGGCTCGATGGCACCCACCAGGACGTCATTGCCCATCTGCATGGCGAAGAAGCGGCAAGGAGCGGCGAAGCCTCCCGCAGGCTGGGTGAGGAACATGATCCGGGCCCATTCGCTCTTGCAGGGCATGATTACGGTCACCGGGCCCACCTTTACGTTGGGGAGAAGGTTAAGCCCGTTGGAGGTGAGCTCCGTTTCCACCATGAGCACCACATCCTCCACCTTGGCGGAGGGCACCCGGTACATGAGGGCGGGCATCATGCCGCTAGCGGGATCGGGCATCATGGCGGGAGGCAGGCGCTTCACGATGCCAAGCCTTCCCAGGGCCGCCTCGAGGCGCCACACCAACCGCTCCACCTCACCCCCGTACACCTGGAGCATGGAGAAGAGGAGGCGCCCGTCAAAGGTGCCCACCGTGAAGCTGTTCCCCTGGCCGGTGATGAAGACCGTGGGAGGCAGGACGATGGCGGCCATGGGGTTTTTGGAAACCGCCTCAATGCTTCCCTTATCCGGCTTCAGCACCACCAGGCGGTACTCGGGGAAACCCGGGCCCGTCACCTGCCGCACCTGCTCCCCCAGGTTTAGAACCCGGTCTGCCTCGAGGCCCACGGACTTCAGGGCGGAGAGGGTCTTGGCCTCCACCTCTTCCAGGGAGCCTTTAACCTCCACCACCAAAGACTGCGCCAAACCCAACCCCAAAAGGGCCACCAAAGCCAAAAGCTTCCTCATTGCGAACCTCCTTCCACTTCCAGGCCGGCGTCCAGCCAGCCCTTAAAGCCGTGAGCGATGTTCTTGGCATTCTTGTAGCCAAGCGCTTGCAAATATGCGGCCACCACCGCCGAAACGCTTCCCGAGTTGCAGTAGACCAGGATCAGGGCCTCCTTGTCCTTGGGTAGCTCATGAAGGCGATCGGGCACCTGGCCGGCGTAGATGTGCACCGAACCCGGTATATACCCCTTCTTCCGCTCCTCCTCCGTGCGCACGTCCAGGATAAAGGGATCAAAGAGGAGGAGGTCCTTGGCCTCGGTGGGATACACCAGATAGCTGGCGGGGGGCACGCGCTTGAGGAACTCCCCAAAGGCCTTCACCCAGTCCCCCCCCGCCCCCCCTCCCCCCTGGGCCCGGGCCAGGGGAAGGAGGGGAAGAAGGGCAAGGAGGTGGCGGCGGCGCATGGCTAGCGGGTGAAGAAGGGCAGCTCCTCAAAGGAGTGCCCAGCCTTGGTGGCCTCGGCCAGCATGTACACGGTCAGGGCGATGTGGACATCCGAGTAGAACTCCGGCTTGGGAATGGCGATGGATTCGTAGCAGAAGTTGATGCGGTCCTCCATGGTGTAGAGCCGGTCCTCCTCAAAGCGGTAGGCGGGCCACTCATTGCCCAGACCCTGCTTGGGGCTCCGCACCGGGGAAAGCCGTACCCTCTGGCCGGCATACTGGTCGTGGCAGATGGCGCAGCTCATGTCCCGGGCCCCGGCGCGGGTGTACCAAAGCTCCCGCCCCAGGTTGTACATGGCCAGCTCCGCCGGGTGCTTGGGCACCACCTGGATCTTGGCCTTGGAGGAGAAGGAAGCGATGTAGGTGGTGATGGCCCTAACCTCGTCCCGTTTGATCTCCGCCGGCTTGTACCCCTGTACGGTCTGCATGCAGGTGTACACCCGGGTTTCCAGGTCCTCCACCCGCTTGCTGTCGGAGAAGTACTTGGGAAGGATGGCGTAGACTCCCTCCAAAACTCCCTTCCCCTTGCCGAAGTCGCACTCCTCCAGGGTCTTGCCGCTTGGCCCCTTGCGGAAGAAGAGCTCCTTCCCCTCCTCCACAAAAAGATCCCCCGGGAGCACGCCGAAGGTCTCCAGGTACATCTGCCGCTGGCGCATGGCCTCCTCAAAGGGATCCAGGGGCTTTTGCTGCTGCGTATAGGCCCCCAAGCCCGCCAAGGCCCCCAAGGCCAGCACACCCAGGAAAACTAAGCGATTCCTTCTCTTCACGGCTCACCTCCGGTTGATGGGGGACTCGGGGTCCAGAAGAAAGGCCACCAGGTCGGCGGTTTCCTCCGGGGTAAAGAGGCCGTGCACCCCGCCACGGTACATCAGGGAGCAGGGCACGAAGGCCCAGGCGTTGAAGATCTTCTCGTAGGTGTAGCGCACCACCGCCTCCGAGGTGCCCCGCTGCCCATAGTTGGTCAGGCTCGGCCCCATGGTGCCGTGGGCCACCTCGCTGGCGACCCCGGCGTGGCAGGCGTAGCAGTTACCCCGCTTGGGATCGGTGAAGACCTTCTCCCCGTTTTTCCAGTCTCCCATGAGCTTGCCGTTTGCCGGGTACTTGATGAGGGCCTTCTGCTCCGCCAGGAAAGTCGGGATGAGATCCGGGGGAAGCTTATCCCGGTACTGGGAGCAAAGGGCCTGCCCTTTGTCCTGGGAGAGCATCACCTTGGCAAACTCGTGGCCGCCCGCATGCAAAGCCGCCTCAAAGCGGGCCCTAAAGGGACTCACCTGGGTGAGGCCAAGCCCCAAGATGACCACCGAAACTAACAAAATTGACGCCTTTTTGGTCATGAACTCACCTCCGGCACACGGTAGTTACGTCCCAACACGCGCACGTTGGGCTTGGGCAAAACCCTTATGCGCCCAGCGGCTTTGAGGTACTCCTCGAGGACCTGGTAGATGGGCCTGGGCTCGTACCCCGCCTTGGCCTCCCCCACCCGCTGGAGCCTTCCCCCATAGGAGGCCGCCAGGTACCGGCGATTGGGATCCAGGGGCTTGCCGCCCACCTCCACCTCCCGGATGCGCTTGCCGACGGGGGCATCGGGGTCCAGCACGTAGCAGAGGCCGTAAACCCGGCTCACGTCCCCGCCCTGCTGGTAGAAGGGATCGGGGGTAAAGACGTTGCTGGCGATATCCTCCAGGGTGTTCCGGATCTGCTCCCCCCGTAGCCAGAAGAGGTAAAGGTCGGGGTAGGTAAAGCCCAGGTAGGCGTAGAGGTGGTCCCGGGTGATGGCCTGGCCGGGAAGGATAGTGGTACCCCAGCGCACCGCCGGGCTGAAGACCAGGTCCACTTCGGGATAAAGAGCCTTCACCGCCTGCCCCACCAGCTCATCCCAGGTGGAGTAAAGGGTGTCCCGCTTGTAAAGCAGGGATTCGGAAACCGCCAGGGGCTCGAAAAGGTGCTGCCGGTGGGGAGCCAGGGTCTTTTCCAGGAAGGCCTCCACGTCGGGAGCCCCCGGGAGATGACGGGCCAGAACCGGCAGGATCCTGAGCCGGAGGTTGGCAATACCCCCCTTGAAAAGCTCCAGGTCCACCCGCATCAGGGCCTTGCCGGCCGCGCTTCCCGCCACGATCCAGGTCTTGCCCACCCGCCAGGGGGAAGGGGTGAGGTCGTGGGTGTGCCCGGAAAGGATGAGGTCAATGCCCTTCACCCGCTCCGCCAAGGCGGCGTCCAGCTGGAGGCCGTTGTGGGAGAGAAGCACCACGGCATCCGCCCCCTCGGCCCGAGCCTGATCCACGGCCTCCTGCAAGCGGCGCACATCCAGGGCAAAGGAAAGGCCTTCCGTGAACTCCTCGGGGTGGGAAACCTTCACGTAGGGATAGGTGGCCCCCACCACGGCCAAGGCGTAGCGGCCCATTTGGTGAATCCGGTAGGCAGGGTAAAGGGGGTCGCCGAAAAGCTCATCCACCACGTTGTAGGAAAGGTGCTCGCCCTTAAGCTTCTTGAAGAGTGCCTCGGCCCGCTCCCGCCCTAGGGTCCACTCCCAGTGGGAGACCATGTGGTCCACCCCGACGAGGTTCTGCCAGTCCACGATGGCCTCTCCCTGGGTGAGGAGGGAAAGACCGGAGTTGGTCCAGGTATCCCCCCCGTCCAACACCAGGGCCTTGCTCCCCTCGGCCTCCACCTGGGCCTTTTGCCTGCGGATAAGGGCGGTGAGGGCGCTCAGACCCCCGATGGGACCGAAGGCCTTGGCCAGCTCCACGAAGTCCAGGTAGCTGAGCAGGTAGGCCAAGGGGGTCTTCCGCTCCACCCCGTAGTAGCGCAGGATGGCCTCCCCAGTGAGGTAGCCAGGCCTCCCCATAAGGGGCTTAGGGGGGATGAGGTTAGGAGGCTCCATGAAGTAGTGGGGGAAGGCCTGGCCGTGGAGGTCGGAGAAGTAGAGAAGGGTGGCGTTGCCGTAAGGGGGAAGGTCATAGAGGCGGGAAGGATTCTCCAGAACCTGGGCCAAAGCCTTGGGCCCAAGCCCTCCTAGGACGGAAAGCCAAAAAAGCAGCTCCCTTCGGTTCATTTAGACCCCACCGCCGGCTTGGTGTTGAAGTCGCTTTCCGGATCCAACAGGTAGGCCACCACGTCTGCGATCTCCTCGGGGGTCAAAAGCCCCTGGGCCCCGAAGCGGTACATGACCGTGCAGGGGAAATAAGCCCAAGAGTTGTAGATGACCTCGTAGGTGTAGCGCTGGACCGCCTCGGACTGGCCCCGCTTGAGCCCGTATTTCTCCAGGCTGGGCCCCACGTCCCCGCCCAGGTGCACCGGGGAGCCAAAGTGGCAGGAGAAGCAGTTGGCCTTCTGCAGGTTGTTGAAGATGGCCCCGCCCTTCTTCCAGTCCCCCATGAGCTTGCCGTTCGCCGGGTACTTGATGAGGGCCCGCTGCTCCTCGAGGAACTTGGGGAGAAGATCGCCGGGCAGGCGGTTGCGGTGGATGGAGCAAAGGGCCTGGTCCGGACGCTGATTAAGGAAGACATCCGCGTAGGTCTTGCCACCCGTCTTGATGGCCTCTAGCTCGGAAGGGCTAAAGTACGACTGGGCCAGGGCCACCACCAGGGGCGCAGCCAAAAGGATGGGGATAAGCTTCTTTACCTTCATCGCCGCCTCCTCACCGCACGAAAGCCGGCCACTCCTCCACCACCGCCCCGTTATTCTGGTAGGCCATGAAAAGCTCGAGGGCTAGGATGGGCAGGGAGTAAAGAGCAGGCTGGGGATGGCCGATGTTGCCGTAGCAGGCCCGGATGCGGTCCTGCATGGTCCAGATCTGGTCGTTGGAGTAACGGTAGGCAGGCCAGTGGGTCCAGGACTTGTCCTTGCCCAGGACATCCGCATAGGGAAGCACCCCCGCCCGCCGACCCACGTAACTCACGTGACAGGTGGCGCAACCCACGTCCCGAGCCCCACTGCGGGCGTAGAAAAGCTTTTCCCCAAGGGCGTAAAGCTCCCGTTCCTGGGGGAAGAGAAGGCGCACCTGGATGGGCTTGCCCGTGGAGAAGCTGGCGATATAGAAGGCAACGGCCACCACCTCCTGCCGCTTGACCTGGTCAGGCCGGTAGCCCTGAACCTGGGTCATGCAGGTGACGATGCGGCTATCCAGGTCCTCCACCTTGTTGGTATCTAGGAAGTAACGGGGTAGCCTGGCCGCCGCTCCTTCCAGAACTCCCTTCCCCAGGCCAAAGTCGCACTCGGCCATGGTCTTGCCCTTTGGCCCCTTGCGGTTAAAGAGCTCCTTGCCCTGCTCCACGATGAGCTCCGTGGGCAGGATCCCCGCGGTTTGCAAAAGGAGCTGCTTTTGCCTCTTGGCCTCCTCCCGCGGGTCCACCTCTCCCTGGGCCAAGACCAGGCCAAGCAGGAAAAGCACGCCCACCATCCACCAGGACCGTAGAAGCATACCTTTACCTCCGCACCATGCCTGGCGCCCGGGGTTACCCCCGGGCGCCACCCTTAGGCCAGCTCCAGCTTTACCGTGCCCTCGCCGGTATCCCCGTCGGTATCCTTAAGCTTGACGGTAAAGGTCCCCGCCTTTTCCGCCTTGAACATGAAGCCGTAAAGGGGGTTGGCGCTGGTGGAGGGACCGGGCTTAGCCTCGGCCACCTTCTCCCCCTCGAAGTAGACCTCCACCTGGTTGATGTACTTGGCGGGGATGAACTTGCCCTCGGCATCCCGGCGGGTGCCAGGCTCGTTGGGATGCTGGGCCACTACCTGGAGCTTGAAGTTCTCGCCCGCCTTGGGCTTGGCCGGGGTCAAACGAACTATGGTACGAATGGCCATTTTCTACCTCCTTAACCGCAGCCACCCACAGTCACGCGGGTGCTGGCCGATGCCAAAAGGAATTTGCCGTCCGCCGTCTCCACCACCGCCCGGATAGCCGTGGTTTCCGCCAAGCGCACCCGGGTGGCGTAGTAGGGCAGGGCCTTCATGGGCATAAAGGCCACCAGGTGCGGGGTGGGGTTCTTGTCAGCGAAGAGGTGGATGGCCTTCACCTGGCTCGAGGGCAGGTTCACCTCCACCTCGGCGGGAACGTTGGCCCCGCTTTCGGCAATGGCAGGCATGGTGAGCTTGATGACGTTGGAGGGAGTAAGATCCTTGAACCCCTTGCCCAACACCGCCTGCAAGGCCTTCTCCAGGTTGGCCAGATCCTCACCCTCCAAACCCTGCGCCCTTACGGGAAGCCCCGCCAAGGCAACGGCCCCGAGGGCTACGCCAGTGGTCCTTAGAAACGCTCGCCTATTCACACGCACCTCCTTTGGCACAGATCTGACGCAGCTCCAAAAGGAACTGCGCCCGGGGCCGGCTGCCAAAAAACCGGCCCACCTCTTCCCACGCCCCCTTGCGGAAGACGAGGAAGACAAAGGTTGGGGTACCCGGCACCCGATACCGCCGGGAAAGCTCCTGACCCTCCGGGGTTTCGGTATCCACGGAGGCCACCACGAACCGGTCCTCCAGGAAGCTACTTACCTGGGGATCGGAGAGGACGAAGGTGTTCATCTGGTCGCAATAGGGGCAGTGAGGAGAGTGAAAGTACACCATCACCACCCGCCCGTGGCTCTGGGCCAAGTTCAGCGCCATGCCATAGGGATACCACCGGCCAAAGTCCGGAGCCGCCCAGGCCGCGGCCAGGGCGAGTAGGGCTAGGGACCAAAGTACCCGGTATGCGTACATCTTATACACCGCCTGGGTACACCCAAGGACATTTGTACCCTAGCACCCCCACCGGGGCAATGTCAAGCTCCTCTGACACGTAACCTTCTTTTCATAAAAACTCACTTATGAAGGCCCCTCCCCTGTACCCCCCGGGACTATACCCTTAAGAATGGCTAAAGATTTGGCTTCATTAGAGGCCTTGACAAGGAGCCAGGGACAAAATACCCTGATACCCCGGAGGGTAAAGATGAAGCGGACCCTAACGGCTCTCCTCCTTATCGGCAGCCTGGCCTTCGCCCAGGCAGACGGCGCCAAGCTTTTCAGCCAGTGCGCGGGATGCCACCAGGCCAACGGGCAGGGGCTCCCCGGGGCCTTCCCGCCCCTGGCCGGGCACGTGTCCGATATCCTGAGCAAGCAGGGCGGACGGGAGTACCTGATCAAGGTGCTCCTCTGGGGCCTCCAGGGCTCGATTGAGGTGAAGGGCATGAAGTACAACGGGGCGATGCCTGCCTTTGGCCAGCTCAAGGACGAGGAGATCGCCGCCCTTCTCAACCACATCGCCACCGCCTGGGGCGACGACAAGAAGGTCCAGGGCTTCAAGCCCTTCACCGCCGCCGAGGTCAAGGCCCTGCGGGAAAAGAAGCTCACTCCCCAGCAGGTGCTGGAGGAGCGCAAGAAGCTGGGTCTGAAGTAAGGCGGGCCCGCAAGGAACCCGGGGCGTGCCCCGGGTTCCTTGTTTTAATGGAGGGGTGCTGGAGCTTGCCCTGGAGAAGCGCTTCCCGGGATTCCAACTGGCCCTGGACCTCACCGTTCGGGAAGGGGAGGTCCTGGCCCTCCTGGGACCCTCGGGTAGCGGAAAAAGCACCCTGCTGAAGCTCATCGCTGGCCTCTTTTCCCCCGACCGGGGTTTCGTGCGCTTCCGCGGGCAGGACCTCACCCCCCTGCCCCCGGAAAGGCGGGGGGTAGGGTTTCTTTTCCAGGACTATGCCCTCTTCCCCCACCTCACCGTGGCGGAAAACATCGCCTTTGGCCTGGTGGAGGCCCGCTGGCCCGGGAAGGAGCGGGAAGCACGGGTGAAGGAGCTCCTTGAGCGCATGGAGCTCACCCCTCATGCCCAAAAACGACCCCAGGAGCTTTCCGGGGGAGAACAGCAACGGGTAGCCCTGGCCCGGGCCCTGGCGCCAAGGCCACGGCTTCTCCTCCTGGACGAGCCCCTGGGAGCCCTGGACTTGAGGCTACGGGAGGAGCTCCTCTTCTTTTTGCGCAGGACCCTCCGGGCGGAAGGGGTGACCACCCTGGTGGTCACCCACGACCAGGGGGAGGCCTTCCTCCTGGCCCACCGGGTAGCCCTCCTGCGTCAGGGAAGGCTCGTGCAGGTGGGGCTTCCGGAAGAGGTGTACGCAAGGCCCAAGGACCTCTGGACCGCCCGCTTCCTCGGGCACAAGAACCTCCTCTCCCCGGAGGAAAGCCAGGCCCTGGGCTTGCCTGCCAAACCCCACCTTCTTCTGCCCAAAGCCCTCCGCCTGGGAGGGGGGCAGCCAGGGGTGGTGGAGGAACGGCTTTTCTTCGGAAACAGGGTGGGGCTTTGGGTGCGGCTTGGGAAGGTGCGGCTTTACCTCGAGGCCCTGGAAGGCCCCCCGGAGGGAGCCCAGGTCCACCTCCACCTGGATCTTTCCCAGGCGGTACCCTTGGAGGGATGAGGCGCTTCGCCCTTCTCCTAGGCGGCCCCCTCCTGGTGACGGAGGCTTTGCGGGAACGCCTAAGGGACCTCCGCCTCCTGGCGGCGGACTCCGGTGGACGGCACGCCCTGGCCCTGGGGCTTCCCTTGGAACTATGGCTTGGCGACTTCGACTCAAGCCCCCCTTGGCTCCAGCAAATCCTTCCCGCCCCCAAGGAGGTGCTTCCCCGGGATAAGGACCTGACGGACGGCGAAGCCCTGGTGCGAAAAGCCCTGGAACTGGGGGCCGAGGAAGTCCTCCTCCTAGGGGGCATTGGGGGCCGCCTGGACCACACCCTGGCCCACCTGGAGCTGGCCTTTCTGCTGGCGGAAAAGGGGGTGAGGGTAGAACTCACCGACGGGCTTACCCGGGCCTTCCCCCTCCTTGCTGGACTCCACGCCTTCCCCCTGGAAAAGGGGAGTTCCTTCAGCCTCCTGCCCTTCCCCGAGGCCACCTTGGCCGTGGAAGGAGCCTGCTGGAACCTTCCCCTCACCTCCCTCAAGGCCACCACCCTCACCCTGGAAAACCAGGCCCTCGGGCCCATCCGGGTGCGGGTGGAAAGGGGACGGGCGGTGCTTTACCTGTTCTAGCCGCCTTGACAGAGCCTTGAGGGAAGGCTACACTGGCTTTTGGCGTCAAGGCCGACGCCGTGCACACCTTGGGCCGCTAGCTCAACCGGTAGAGCAACCGACTCTTAATCGGTGGGTTACAGGTTCGAGTCCTGTGCGGCCCACCACGGAACCCCGGGGCCTTCCCCGGGGGTTTTCCTTTACCATGGGGCCCATGAGGATTCCCAAGACCCCTTTGGACCTCCTGGACCTGGACCTGCCCCGGGGTGAACCCTGGGGCTATGCCTTCGCCCAAAGCCTCCTCAAAGCCCCCTGGGCCTGGCGGGCTTTAAGGCCCACCCCGGGGCTTCTCCAGCTGATACGGCAGGACCTCGAGGTCCTCTCCCTGGAACTGGAGG
This sequence comes from Thermus sp. KWY1, assembly GCF_057547025.1. NCBI lineage: Bacteria > Thermotogati > Deinococcota > Deinococci > Thermales > Thermaceae > Thermus > Thermus sp. KWY1. Next base: position 315,777 of record NZ_BAAJPG010000023.1, on the reverse strand, counting down.
GAAGGCGGAAGGAGTACCCTTTAGCCGACCTGGGGGAACGTCCCCCCCACCCCGCTGAGGAAGGGGCCCTGGCCGCCCTCCTCACCCGCGACCCCGAGGCCCTGGTCCGGGTGCTCCAAGCCCACGGGCCCTATCCCTTTGCCCTCTACCGGGCCTTCCGCTTCGCTGGCGAGGTGCGCCCCCTGGGAAGCTACCGCCTGCCCCGGGAGGACGAACTTCTGGGCTACGAAGAGCAGCTTAAGGCCCTCAGGGCCAATGCCCTCCGTTTCCTCTCGGGAAAACCCGCCCTCCACACCCTCCTCTACGGGGCCCGGGGCACGGGCAAAAGCACCGCCGCCAAGAGCCTTTTGCACCTCAGAGAAGCCCGCATGGTGGAGGTGGAGCCCAAGGCCTTGGCCCACCTGGAAAACCTGCTGGAAAGGCTGGCCCTCCTCCCCCATCGCTTCTTCCTCTTCCTGGACGACCTCTCCCTGGATCCCAAAGAGGAAGCTTTCCACCACCTGAAGGCCCTCCTGGAAGGAAGCCTGGAGGGCCCTCCGGAAAACGTTCTCTTGCTGGCCACTTCCAACCGCCGCCACCTGGTGCGCCAAACCGGGGAAAACCCCTTACCCGGGGCCGACCCCACCGCCTGGGATGAACTTCAGGACACCCTGGCCCTCTCCGAGCGCTTCGGGCTGGTCCTCACCTTCCCGCCTTTTGACAAGACCCTTTACCTGAAGGCAGTGGCCCACCACCTGGGCCGCTCCTTGACCCCGGAGGAGGAAAGGGAGGCCCTGCGTTTTGCCCTGCAAAAAGGCTTCTCCGGGCGCGTGGCCCGGCAGTTCGCCCGAAGCCTGCTTTAAAGGCCTGCGTGCTTTAACGCCGCCTCCACGAAGCCCGCAAAGGGAGGGGAGGGGCGCATGGGCCGGCTCTTGAACTCGGGGTGGCTTTGCAGGCCCAGGAAGAAGGGGTGGTCCCTGAGCTCGATGGCCTCCACCAGCCCCGCCCCCCGGCCCCGCATCCCCGGGGTGGTGGCGGAGATCACAAGCCCAGCCCGCTCCAGCTGGTCCACGTAGAGGGGATTCACCTCGTACCGGTGGCGGTGGCGCTCCAGCGCCTCCTCCTTCCCGTAAAGGCGGTGGAGGAGGGTACCCGGGCGGATGCGCATGGGCCAGTCCCCAAGGCGCATGGTGCCCCCCAGCCCCTCCACCTCCAGCTGTTCGGGCATGAGGTCTATAACCGGGTGGGGGGTGTAGGGGTCAAACTCCGTGGAGTTGGCCCCCTTGAGCCCGGCCACATGCCGGGCAAACTCGATGACCGCAATCTGCAACCCCAGGCAGATGCCCAGATAGGGGATTCCCTTTTCCCGGGCGTACTGGGCCGCCCGCACCTTACCCTCAATGCCCCTCACCCCAAACCCCCCGGGGACCAGGATGCCGGAAACATCCCTAAAGGCCTCGTCCAAGTCGGCCCCCTCGAGGCCCTCCGCATCCACCCACTTCACCTCCACCCGGGCCCCGTGCCGGATACCCGCATGCTTCAAGGCCTCCAGAAGGGAGAGATAGGCATCCGGCATCTTCACGTACTTGCCGGCGATGGCGATCCTCACGGTGCGCTCGGGGTGCTTCAGCACCCTCACCGCCTCCTGCCAGAAGGAAAGGTTGGGGAAGACGGCCTCGAGGCCTAAGGCCCTTTCCACCACCCGGCCCAGGCCCTGCTCCTCGAGGAGGAGGGGTATCTCGTAGATGTGCTCCACATTGGGGCTGCTGAACACATGCCCCGGGCGCACGTTGGTGAACAGGGCCACCTTCTTGCGCACCTCCTCCGGCACCGGTTTCACCGAGCGGAGAACGATGGCATCGGGCTGGATGCCCACGCTCCTCAGGGTGGCCACGGAGTGCTGGGTGGGCTTGGTCTTGAACTCCTCGCTGGTTTCCAGGTAGGGGACCAGGGTGAGGTGGATGTAGAAGGTGTTCTCCTCCCCCTCATCAAAGCGAAACTGGCGGATGGCCTCCAGGAAGGGAAGGCTCTCGATATCCCCCACCGTGCCCCCCACCTCCACCACCACCACCTCGGCTCCCTGCTCCTCCGCCACCTTGCGGATGCGGTCCTTGATCTCGTCGGTGATGTGGGGAATCACCTGCACCGTCTGGGAAAGGTACTCCCCCCGGCGCTCCTTCTGGATCACGGAAAGGTACACCTGGCCCGTGGTGAGGTTGTTGCCCCGGGAGAGGTCCAGGTCCAGGAAGCGCTCGTAGTGGCCGATGTCCAGGTCGGTTTCCGCCCCGTCGGCGGTGACGAAGACCTCCCCATGCTCATAGGGACGCATGGTCCCCGCATCCACGTTCACGTAGGGGTCGATCTTGATGGCGGTAACCCTATACCCCCGGGCCCGAAAGAGGGCTCCCAGGGAAGAGGTGAGGATGCCCTTGCCCAGGCTGGACACCACACCCCCGGTGACAAACACGTACCTCCTCGGCCTTTGCGTGCTCTCGGAAACCCCGTTCACGGGACTTCAGCCTACCACATCTGGCAAAAGACCCCGGGGTTATGGTACAGTTTTCTTTGGCGTTCTTGCGGGGTCCCCCGATCCCCCGGCAAGAACATGGTGCCTGGCACACAGAGTTGAAGGAGGGCCCAAACGCATGCAGCCCAAGACGTACATACCCAAGGAGATCGAACCCCGGTGGGTTCTCATTGACGCCGAGGGCAAAACCTTAGGGCGGCTGGCCACGCAGATCGCCACCCTGCTACGCGGCAAGCACCGCCCCGACTGGACCCCCAACCTTCCCATGGGCGACTTCGTGGTGGTGATCAACGCCGACAAGATCCGGCTCACCGGCAAGAAGCTGAAGCAGAAGATCTACACCCGGTATAGCGGCTACCAGGGGGGCCTGAAGGAGATCCCCGCGGAAAAGATGCTGGCCACCCACCCGGAGAGGGTGCTGGAGCATGCGGTAAAGGGCATGCTCCCCAAGGGGCCTCTGGGGCGGAGGCTCTTCAAGCGCCTCAAGGTCTACGCCGGCCCCACCCATCCCCACCAGGCCCAGAAACCCGTTAAGCTGGAGGTCAAGTGATGGAGCAGTACTACGGCACCGGTAGGCGCAAGGAGGCGGTGGCCCGGGTCTTTTTGAGGCCCGGAAGCGGCAAGGTCACCGTGAACGGCCAGGACTTCCAGGACTATTTCCAGGGCTTGGTAAGGGCGGTGGCGGCCCTCGAGCCCCTGAGGGCCGTGGATGCCCTGGGGCGCTTTGACGCCTACATCACCGTGAAGGGGGGCGGCAAGAGCGGCCAGATCGACGCCATCAAGCTGGGGGTGGCCCGGGCCCTTCTCCAGTACAACCCCGACTACCGCGCCAAGCTGAAGCCCCTGGGCTTCCTCACCCGGGATGCGCGGGTGGTGGAGCGGAAGAAGTACGGCAAGCACAAGGCCCGCCGGGCACCCCAGTACTCCAAGCGCTAAAGAGGGTCCGGCTCAAGCCCCTGGGAGAGGATCCCGGGGGCTTTTTCCAACTCCCGAAGGGCCTCCTGAAGCTCCTCTGGCGAGAAGACGTGAACCCTTTCGTGCCTTAAATAGACCAAACGGGCCTCGGCCTCCACCCCCCAGGCCCGCCGCACCGCCTCCCAGTAAAGGGCTAACTGCAAGCGGTAATGCTCCGGGGCCATCCTCTGGTCGGTCTTGTAGTCCTCCAGGTACCACCTGTCCCCCACCCGGTAAAGCCGGTCCAGAACCCCATACCAGACGGTGCCCGCAAGGGGCAGGACCAGGGGAAGCTCAGCGTGGTCCTCCTCCCGGTTTTCCAAAGCGGGAAGGACTTCCCCCATCATGCGCCGGTGGTTCCAAAGGAGGAGCCGCACCTCCGCAAGGAGGCGCTTTTGCTCCTCCTCGGAGAAGGGGAAGGCCACCTCCTGCAGGAGGAGGGCCCGCATGGCCTCCTCGTCCCCCGGATCCAGGTTGCGGGCTAAAGCGTAGTGCACCAGGGTGCCCAGGGCCCGGGAGTACTCGGGGAGGGTTTCGGCCTCGAGGGCCTGGGAAAGAGCCAAAGGCTCCCCCTCCCCCTTGCGGTAAGCGCTGGGGGAAAAGACCGGGGGAAAGCGCTTGGACGGGATGCGGTGCTCCGCGTAAGGGGCGGGGGGCTGGGGTTCAGGAAGAAGTGGGGGGGAGGGCAAGGGAGGAAGGCCCGCCAAGGGGTGGCGGTGCACCAGGGGGTCCTGGTCCGCAGGCCCCAGGCCCAGGTCCATGAGAGCCTCGGCCCAGGGTCCAGGCCGTTCGGAAAGGCTTCCCGTGAGGAGGAGGACGTCCCTGGCCCGGGAGAGGGCCACGTAAAGGAGCCGCAGGGACTCCTCCTCCTGGGCACGGGCCAGGGTCCTTCTCAGGTTTTGGTACCCCTCCGTCCCCTCCAGGGCCACCTCGCCGTCTAAGCCCACCAGCACGGGTTCGGACCTCCCTCCCTCGTGGCGGGCGAGGTCAAAGACCGCCACCACCGGCCACTCCAGGCCCTTGGCCGCGTGGACCGTGAGGAGCTGCACCCCTTCTCCCCCCTCGGGAAGCTCGGAGGTTTCCGGGTCCTCGGCCCGCACTTTTAGCCACTCCAAAAGGGCCTCGAGGTCGGGGAAGCGCTCCTCCGCGGCCAGGAGGAGAAGGGTGTCCAGATTGGCCCGGGCCCTCCGGGAAAGCCGCCTTAGGAAGACCTCGTCCCGCACAAGGGCCTTCAGGGCCTCGAGGGGACGCAAGCCCGCAAGCGTCTTGAGCCCATCCAGGCGCATCCGCACCTCCGGGGGAAGGAGGGGAAGGGGATCTTCCGCCTGCAGGGCCTCCTCCACCTGCCCGAGGTCCACCCCCACGAAAGGACCCCTCAGGAAAGCCAGGAGGGAAATGCGCTCCTCAGGGCTTGGGGGACCCTCCAGCAGGGCGAGGCGCAAAGCGTGGTAGACATCCCGCACCTCGGGCCTCTTGAAGAAGCTCTGCCCCCGCCTGAGGACGTAAGGAACCCCCAGGGCCCGGAAGGCCCTTTCCAGGAAGGGAAGGCTTGCCCGGCTCCGCACCAGGACCGCCATCTCCCGGTAGGCATGGCCCTGGCCCTGGAGGGCCGCAAGCCGCTCCACCAGAAGGGCCGCCTCCTTCTCCCGTTTTTCCGGCAAGCCCCCCTCCCCCACCACCCAGTGGACCTCCACCAGGCCCTCCTCCTCCCTTAAGGGCACCACCGGCACCCGCTCGGGCTCGGGGAAAAAGCGCTCCACGAAACAGTTCAGGAAGCGTGCCACCGCTTTGGCGTGGCGCCGGGTTTCGGCGAGGCGATGGACCTCCGCCGCCTCCTTGAGGGCCTGGCGGAAGACCTCCACCCGGGCGTTGCGGAAGAGGTAGATGGACTGCTTGGGATCCCCCACGGCCACCACCTGCACCCCCGCCTCCTCCAGGACCCGGAAGAACCGCCCCTGCAAGGGGTTCACATCCTGGTACTCGTCCACCAGGAGGTAGGGAAAACGCTCCACCACCCTTCTCACCGCCTGGGGATGTTCCAGGAGACGAAGGGCCAGGGCCTCGAGGTCCCCTGGCCCCAGGGCCTCCCGCGTGCGCCGATGGTAGCCGGAAAGGACCTCCTGGAACAGCTCAAGAAGCCCCTCCGCCCCGGGCAGGGCCCGAAACGCCCCCGCCAGGGAGCGCTTCCGGTAAAGGGCGAGGAGGGACCCCTCCAGAGCTGGGTCCAGGCCCTTCAGGTAAAGGAGGCTTCGCGCCTCCTCCAGGAAGAGGGCTTCGGCCAAAAGCTCGTCCAATAGGGCAAAGTCCGGGTCCAGGGAGAGGAGGGGGGCGGTGTGGCGGATGGCCTCGGCCATGAAGCCGTGGATGGTGGTGAAGACTGCCCCGTAGACCTCCCGCTGCGCCTCCTCTGCCCAAGAAGCGGAGGAGAGCCTGATCACCTCGCCTTGGATGCGCCGCCTCAGCTCCTCCGCCGCCTTGCGGGTGAAGGTGACGGCAGCCATGCGCCGGAGGGGCACCCCCTGGCGCAAGAGCGCCAGGAGCTCCCCCACCAGGGCGTGGGTCTTGCCCGTGCCCGCGGAAGCCACGTAGAGCCTCATGCCTCCTCCTTGCGGCAGATGTCCGCCAGACCGCAGGCGTAGCAGTGGTAGCCGGGCCTCGGGGAAAACCCCCCTTTTCCCCAGCGAGGAAGCGCCTCCTTCACAAGCGCCCGAACCTCCTCCAGCTGGGGAGGCCTGTCCCCCTTGCGGTAGGGGTTCTTGCGGTAAGGACGGGGTTCCCCCAGAAAGGCCCAGGTCCAGAGGTGGACCTCCTCCACCTCCTTCCTCCGCAAAAAGGCCCCGAGGGCGTACCACTCCGTCCAGCGCCGCCGGGGGCTCAGATCGGGATCCCCCCCTGGGGGGAGGAGGCGGTAGAGGTGTACCACCCGCCCCCCTGCTTCCCGGCGCACCCCGTCCAGGCGCAGGGTGAAGCGCTCCCCCGGCCAGCGAGCCCAAAAGACCATGCCCTTTAGGTGCTCCTGGTGGAGAGCCAGCCAAGGACCCACCTCCGGATGCTGGGAAAGCTCGTCTACCCTCTCGGGGAAGAGGTGCCAGCCCAAGGCCCCATCCTCCGGGCGAAGGGGAAAGCGCTCCAGATAGGTCCGAAAGGGGCACTCCCCGTGGCGGCGGAGAACCTCCAGGTGGGCTGGGGGGGCGTGGGAGGTGGGGAGGGGTGGGGTGAAGGATTCCTCCGGCAGGGCCTCGAGGCGGCCTGAAGGCAGCAGGGGCTCGGGCCTCATTCCCTTCTCCAGGGGTTCGTAGGCCCCCGAAGGTCCCGCCTCTGGGTAGAGGAGATAGACCTCCTCCCCCCGGGTGGAAAGCGCCTGGAGGAAAAGGGGGTCAAGGCCCCGGAGGCGCCGAGGGAGCCTCCTGAGAAGCCCCCGCTCCCGCAACTCCTCCAAAAGGAAGTAGTCCTCCCCTTCTCCCAGGGTGTAGCGCCCCGCCACCCAGTCCAGCACGTAAACCCGCCTGGCCCGCACCCCCATGGCCCGAAGCGGGGGGAGGAGGGCCACCCCCCGGAGGGGTTCTTTAGGCAGGGCCTCATCCAGAAGGAGGCTCCGCCACCAGGCCAAGGGGTTTCGCCCATCCGCCCGCAAAGCCAGGCGAAGCCGGGAGAGGAAGAGCTCCTTGGCCGCCACCCCAAGCCGCTCCAAGACCTCCTCCGCCCAGGCCAGGAGATCAGGCCCGGGAGTGCGCAGGGCCAAAAACGCCTGCCATTCCTGAAGCAAGCCCTCCCTTTCCGCCAAAAGCGCCAGGGCCTCTTCCCCCGCAAGCCCAAGCCGCAGGGCCCTCCGGCCCAGGGCGGAAAACCCCAGGGCCAGAAGGTCCCGCCCGGTGGGCATGGGGTTCAGGAGGGCCAGGACCCTTTCCCCCTCCTCCGTGTCCGCCAAGGCCCCCTCCCGCCCGTCGTAAAGGGGCAAGCCGTACTCGTCCTGAAAGAGGAGAAGCCCAGGGATGCGGTCCTCCGGGGCCACCACCATCACCTCAAAGGGGTCCAAACCCTCGCCCCCCAGGTCCCTCGAAGCCAAAGCCCGCTTGAGGGCCCTCAGGAGGTGGCGAGCCTCCTCCACCGGGTTGGCCAGGGCCCAGACCTCCTTCTTCACCGGCCTTTGGGAAAGGGTCTGCCAGGGTTCCAGCCCCTCCGGAAGAAGCTCCAGGGTGAGGAGGACGGGTACCTCCCGGGCCAGGCGCTTAAGGAAGCGGAGGTCCAAAGGACCCACCTCCCGGAAGCCGTCCACCACCACCAGATCGGGCCTAGGGAAAAGGCGGAGGGGCACGCGGCCCGCCCGGTGGCGGAAATCGTCGTAGTCCAAAGCCTTTTCCTTCAGGCGCTCGTAGGCGAAGTAAACCCGCCTGAGCCTTCCCGCCTCCCCCTCCTTGGGCAGGGCGAAGGGGGAAAGGCCAAAGCGCTTGAGTTCCGCAATGGCCCGGGCGAAAAGCCGGGCCTCCCCGGGGGCGACCCCTTCCCCGTAGAGGTCTCTAAGGGCCTCCCCCACCAGGGCCACCCTTCCCGCCCCGGGAAGCAAGGGCCCAAGCCGGCCCACCTCCGCCAGCACCCGGTAGTAAAGGGCCTGGAAGGACATGAACTCCAGGCCCAGCACCGCCCCTTCCCCCCCGAAAAGGCGGTACACGTAGGCCCTTTGGTGGGGCAGGCCCACCCAGTAGACCCTCCCCCGCCGCTTCAGGACCTCCAGGGCCCATTCCCGGGCCAGGGTGGTCTTCCCCGAAGCGGGGGGGCCCAGGAGGGGATAGAGGCCCGGCTTCATATGGGGGCATTTTAAAACCGGAAAGCCCGGGAACCCGTGATACCCTTTCGTGCCGAACCCTACCCCTTACACCCTCCAAGAAAAAGGCTTGCGGAAGGGATCTTCCGGGGCCTCCAACCTGGCGAAAACCAGGTTGGCGCTATATCAGGGAATGGCTTCCGGGGAAAGGGGCAGGGGAGTGAGATCCAAGCCCAGGCGCAACACCCCCACCACCCGCCCCCGGTGGAGGACGAAACAGCGGTACCCCTCCGGCAGGACCAGCACCCGCCGGGCCAGGGAAAGCTCCCGCAGGAAGAAGAAGGGGCGCATCCGCATGGGCTTTCCGCGGATGGGGCCCATGTAGGGCATGGGCCTGCCCCCCTCGAGGGCCAAGAGAAGCAGGGGCCTCTCCCCCACCGGCTGGCCCAGGACCAGGACCAGGGTATCCCCTTCCCGGTAGAGGGCCTGGACCTCGAGGGTCCGCACCACCTTAAAGCACTGGGTCAGCACCTCTTCGGGCGAGGGGCCAAAGCCCTTGGGGCCCTCCTCCCCCAGGGCCCAGCCCCCGAGGGCCAGGAGGAGGAAGACCCCAAGCCACCGCATCCTTCCCAGTTTGACCGGTCTGGCCTTGTACCCCTTCTCGCCCATATCCGTCCCGGGATGGGGTTAACCAGGGTCCCCACCCTGGCCTGGCCAGGGTGGGGTGGGCTTAGAAGCCCCGCTCCGCCGAGATCAGGGCCAAGGCCGCCCGGGCCAACAGGAAGGCCCGTCCAGGCTCCTTGGAAAGCCTATTCTTGGCCTCGGCCACCAGATCCTTCACCAGGCTGTCCTGGGCCCGGTAGTAGGCGAGCTCCTTCTCCGCCCGGTCCACCACACTCGGGACCCGCTGGGTCAAGCGGGCATCCGGGCCCGGCCGCCCCTTACCCCACGGGGCAAAGGCATGGCCCCTGGGTCCAAAGGGATGGTGCATCCCCATCCCCATACGGGGGGCTGGCCTCGGCCCCCGGGCCTGCACCTGGGGTTCCCCTGAGGCTGCCCGGAAAAGGAGAAGGGCGGCCTGGGCCTCCCGCGCCGCCTTGAAGTACGCCTTGGCCTCGTAGCTCTTCTCCGCCCGGGCCTTCACCTCCTTGGCCCAGGCGAGAAGCTTTTCCTCCCCCGTGGCCCCCTGGGCCACCGCCTGGAGCCTGGCCAAGGCCGCCGAGGCTACCGCCGCCTGCTGGTAATCCGTGCCTTGGGCCAAGGAAAGGCCCGCCATCAGGAGAACCAAACCCATGAGCAGCTGTTTCATTCCCTATCACCTCCGAACTGGAGGCTATTCCCTCTGGCTAAAGGGCGCATCGGGCGAAACCTTAAGGGAAGCCAAAGGCAGGTAGAGCCCCACCGCCGCCCCGTCCTGGTTGTCCACCCACGCCCTTCCCCCATGGGCCCGGGCCACCGCCGCCACCAAGGCGAGGCCCAGGCCCGTGCCCTTTCCCCCATGGACAAAGGGCTCCAGGGCCCGGGGCAAAAGCTCGTTGGGGAAGCCGGGCCCGGAGTCCACAAGCCAAAGCCAAACCCCCTCCCTGTCCCGCTGGATCCTGGCCTTAAGGGGAAGCTTCCCGTGGCGGCGGGCGTTGTCCAACACGTTTTCCACCGCCAGGGCGAGAAGCTCGGGGTCCGCCAGAACCTGGCCTTCCCCTTCCACCTCCAGGCCCCATCCCCCCAAGAAAGCCCGCAGGTCCAGGGGGATGAGCCTGGAGGAGGTGGCCTCGAGGCGGGATAACCTGAGGAGCCCGGAGAGCAAAGCCTCCATCCTTTCCGCCTCCCGTAAGGCCCCGGCGAGGGCCCTGGGTTCGGGCTTGCGCAGGAGCACCTCCAAGTACCCCTTCAAGGCAGCCAGGGGATTGCGGAGCTCGTGGGAGGCATGGCGGGCAAACCGGCGGGCCGCCTCCTCCTTCTCGGAAAGCTCCCTAAGAAGCCCCCCCACCTGGGCCAGGCGGCTGTTTAAGGCCTCCACCAAGGGCCTCAGTTCCGCCAGGCCCGGGTCGGGAAGGGGGCTTAGGTCCTCAGGCCGCCGGGCCTCCAGGAGGTTGGCCAGCTGCCCCAGGGGGCGAAGGGCCCAAGCGAGCCCCAGGGCGGAAAGCAGAAAGATAGCCAAAAGCACCCCTCCACCCCAGGTGGCGTAGAGGAGGAGAAGCCTCCGCCCCAGGCCGGCGACCCCCTCCAAGGGGACCGCCAGGCCGAACCCTCCCTCCTCCCGGGGCAGGGCCACGTAGAGTACCCCCCGCCACACTCCCTGGTAGGCTCGTCCCTGAGCAAGGGCCTCGAGGAGACCAGGGGGAAGGTTGGGGGAGGGCACCTCGGTGAAGGCCACCCCCTCCTTCCCTATCACGAAGCCCGTGCCGCCCCCATAGACCTGGGCCAGGCGGAAAAGCTCAAGAAGAAGGGCCTCCTCTTCTCCAGGTCCCTCCTCCCCAAGGAGGTAAAGCCGGGTGTAAAGGGCCCGGCGCAGGTCCTCGCTGGCCGCTCCTTCCGCCTCCCTGGCGGAAAGAAAGGCCAGGGGCAGGGCCAGAAGCAAGAGGGCCAGGAAGAGAAGGGCAAAAAGCCTCCCCCTAAGGGAGGAAAAGGCGGTAGCCATAGCCGCGCACCGTCTGGATGGGGTTGGGCTCCCCCAGGGCCTTCCTTAAGAGGGAGAGGTGCACCTCCAAGGTGGCGGGATCCACCTCCTCCCCCCAGACCCTCAGCATCAAAGCCTCCTTAGAAAGCACCTCCTCCGGGGACTCCAGAAAAGCCTTCAGGAGGAGGAACGCCTTGGGGGGAAGGGAAAGCCTCCTCTCCCCCCGGAAGGCCTCCATGCGCCTGGGATAAAGCCTCAGGTCCTTGTAGGCCAAAACTTCCGGGGCCTCCTTCCCCCTATGGGCGCGGCGCCAGAGGGCCTCGAGGCGGGCCAGGAGCTCGGAGAGGCTATAGGGCTTGACCAGGTAGTCGTCCGCCCCCTCCTTGAGGCCCTTCACCCGCCACTCCACCGCATCCAAGGCGGTAAGCATCAGCACGGGCACCTCCGAGCGAGCCCGGATATCCTTAAGCAGGGAAAAGCCATCCCTTTCGGGCAGAAGCACGTCCAAAATCACCACCTCCGCCCAGGGAAGGAGGCTTAGGGCTTCCTTTGGGCTTTCCGTGGCCTTGACCTCGTGCCCCTCGAGGGAAAGCCCAAGCTCCAAGGCCTCCCGAACCCCTGGGTCGTCCTCCACCAGAAGCACCCTCATGCCGGGTTCCGCCAAAGGGCCAGGGCCCGCACGGGGGCGTACACCTCCAAGGGCGGCAGGGCCTCCCCGGTCTTCAGGTCTATGCGATGGATGCGGCTCGCCCCGCGCCTGGCCGCATAGAGAATGCCCCCGAAGGGCAGAAGCTCCACCAGGCTCATGCGGTCCTCCCCCTCCAACAGGGGCAGGCTGTAGGAGGCGAGAAGGGATCCCGCCAGATCCAGCACCCGCACCTTGGCCGCCTCCACATCGTAGAGGTAAAGCCTCTCCCCCTCCACCCCCACCCCACCGAGAAGCCTCAGCTCCTCGCTTTCCTTGGAACGGCGGAAGGCATAACGGGAAAGGTAGCGCCCATCCAGGGCCAGGCGTTGCACCTGGCGGTTGCCGTAGTCCAGGACGAAAAGGAACTCCGGCGTGGCCGCCAGGGCCTTGGGATCCTGGAAGGTGCCCCGGCCCGGCCCCTGGCCGCCAAAGCGCTCCTGGTACTGCCCCTTCAAATCGAGCCGGCTCACCGTGGCGGTCTCCGAGTCCAGGACAAACAGGCTACCGTTGGCCACCGCCAGGGCCGCGGGAAAGAGGAACTCCCCGGGCTTCATGCCGTAAGGCCCGGCGGAAAGGAGGAGCTCCCCTTCCGGGGAAAAGCGGTGAAGGAGCTTGGCCCCGTGCTCAAAAACCGAGATCCAGATGCCCCCCTCCCCATCGGCGGCCACGGAGAGGGGAGGAGCTGGGAAGTAACCCGGCCCCGAGCCAATGCCGGAAAGGAGCCGGGCAGCGGTACCGGAAAGGTCCAGAAGCCGCACCGTGCCCTTTTTGGCCTCCACCCCCAAGAGCAGGTAGAAGGGGTGGGGCAGGCCCCGCTCCTCCTCCCAGGAGGCGGAAAGGCCCTGGATCACCTCGTCCAAGGAGGGGCGCTTGGCCGGGTCCTTCTCCAGCATCTTCAAGACCAAGTCGGAAAGAACCTGGGGAATCTGGGGATTGAGCTGCTTAGGAGGGGTGGGCACCTGGAAGATCTGCTGGTGAATCACCGTCTCATACCCCCCGGTGAAGGGGGGCTGGCCGGTGAGGGCCTCGTAGAGAACGATACCCAGGGAGTAGATGTCCGAGCGGTGGTCCAGCTTCTGGCCCTTGGCCTGTTCCGGACTCATGTAGACCGGGGTGCCGATGCGAGCCCCGGTGATGGTGAGGCGGGTGAGCACCTTACCGGCGGCGATGCCAAAGTCCATGAGCCGCACCCCCCTGGGGTCCACGCCATCCTCCCTGAGGGCCCCTTTGAGCACCATGATGTTCCCCGGCTTGATGTCCCGGTGGACGATCCCCTGGGCGTGGATGTGCTTAAGGGCATCGGCCACCCGGGCGAGGATGGCCGCCGCCTGCTTCAGGGAAAGGCGCCTTTCCTCTATAAGCTTGTCCAGACCCTCCCCCTCCAGGTACTCCATGGCGATGAAGTGCACTCCATCCACCTGGCCATGGTCGTAGACCTTGACGATGTTGGGATGGTCCATCTTGGCCAGGACCTCCGCTTCCCGGTGGAAGCGGCGCACGAAGCGGGGGTCGCCCACAAAGCGCTCCTGGGGAACCTTGAGGGCCACCAGGCGGCCGGTTTTCCTATCCTTGGCCTTGTACACGGTGGCCATGCCCCCCACGCCCACCTTCTCCAGGATCTCGTACTGCTTCTCCAGAGCCCGGGCCTCCTCCGTGGTCTTGGAACCGGAGGAAGCCCGTCCCTGGGTACGGGAACGCCTTTGAACCCTCCGCCGGGGACCCAGGTAGACCCGGGGTGAGGCCAGCAACCCCAGGCCCATAAGCAGCCAGGGGAAAACCACCTCCGCCCGGGCCCCCGTGGCCCAGGCGGCTCCCGAGAGGAGGAGCAGGAGGAACCAAAGGGGCCAAGGGGAAAGGCGAGAGGCCAGGGCTGCGGTGAGGAGAACCAGGAGGAAGGCCAGAAGCCCCTGCATCACTCCACCCGTAAGGCCACGGCGGTGACGTTGTCGTCCCCGCCCCGACGCAAAGCCTCGGCCAGGAGCCCCTCGAGGCTCGCCTGCAGGTCCTTGCCCAAGACCCACTCCTCCTCGGGCACTAGGCCGTAAAGCCCATCCGTGACCAAAAGCACCCCTTCCCCCGGACCCAAGTGCACCTCCTTGAGGTCAAAGCGAGCTTCCGGCAGGCCCAAGGCCCGGGTGAGGACGTTGCGGTAGGGATGGCGCTCGGCCTCCGTGCGGGTCAGAACCCCTTCCCTCAAGCGCTCCGCCACCCAGGAGTGATCCTCGGTGAGCCGCTTAAGCCCCTTGGGGGTGAGGTGGTAGGCCCGGGAGTCCCCGATGTGCCCCACCACCCCCTCCTTGAGCCAGTCCGCATAGAGGAAGGCGGTGAGGGTGGTGCCCATGCCCTTCTTCCCAAGCCTTTCCGCCTCCTTCTCCACCCGCCTGGCCGCCAGGGTGAAGGCCTTCTCCATCACCTTGGAGAGGCCCACCGCTGGCCGGCCTCCCTTCAGGTGCTCCGCATAGGCCCGCACTGCCTCGGAAATAGCCTCTATGGCCACCTTGCTGGCCCACTCCCCTGCCTCCATCCCCCCCATGCCGTCGGCCACCGCCAGGAGGAGGAGGTTACCCTGGGGGACCTCGAGGCGCATCACCCGGTGGAAGTCCTCGTTGTTCTGGCGGCGGCCCACGTGGGAGACCGCGGCCACGCTGTACCGGGGAGCAAGGCGCATCGGACCCATTATAGGATGAATGGGTGGAGCACCTGGCCGACCTGGTGGACCTCTACGAGTACCGGGTAGAGGACCTGGCCGCAGGCCGCACCCCTAAGGGGGGGAAGAGGGCTCTTTTACAACTGAGGGCCTTCCTCATCCAAACCCGCCTGCCAGGGCCTTTGGCCAAGCGCTTCCGCCAGGCCGATGCCCGCTTCCGGGCCCTGCGGCAAAGCCTTACCCCTTCCCCGCCCCCGGAGCCCCCTTCCCTGGACCTCCCCACCCCGGCCCTGGAGAACCTAGAGGAACCCCCTGCCACCCAAAAGCCTTCCCCCTTGCGGGCCATCGCCTTAAAGGTATGGCGCCTCCTGGCAGAGCGGGAGGCCAAGGCCCGGGCCAAGGACCTCCTGGCGGGGAGGCGGGAGGAACTCAGGCTCATCCACGCCTTCTTGCAGAACTACCTGGAGTACCGGGAAAAGGAAACCTTCAAGCGGGACTTCAACCTCTCCCGCTTCCACCCCACCCACCCCATCCCCTCTCTTTCCGATAGCCTCATGGACCTCGAGGACCCCAAGGTGGCCGAGGCCCTGGTGATGGAGTTTCTGGAAACCGCCCTGCACCTTCCTCAGGACCTTCCCTTGCCCCCTGAGGAAACCCGCACCTATATCCGCCGCTTCCTGAACCGCATCCTGGAGTGGGACGACGCCTACGGCCTTCCCCCCAAGCGGGACCTCATGCCCTTGAAAAAAGCCCTGGAGGAAACCAAGCGTCTGGGGGCAAGCGCTCTGGAAATCGCCCGGTTGGAAGAACGCCTTAGGAAAGAGGCCCAGGAGGAAAGGCGGCGGGAGCTCCTCTTGGAAGAGGAACGGCGCCGCTTCCGCGTGGCCCTGGAAAAGGTCATCGCCCTCCTGAACCTGCTTCCCACCCCGCAAGGGGAAACCCCCTGGCCCCGGGTTCCCGAGCCCGGCCAGGGGGAGGAAAGCCTCCTTACCTTGCCCTTGAGGCCAGGGCGGATCCCCTTGGGACCCCTCACCCTCACCCTAAGCCAGGTGGAAGGAACCTGGCACCTGGGTTTGGGCGGGGAGGATTATGTGCTGGAGGACACCCTGGTGATTCCCTGGGAGGACCTCGAGGTCCTGGCGGTACGGGAGGGGGATCTCCTCCACCTGAGGCTCGAGGCGCGAAGCGGGCTCAGGCTTTACGAGCTCCTGGCCGAGGGACGGATCCTGGCCCTTCTCCTAAGCCCCAACCAGGACTACGTCTACCTGCGCCTCCTCAGGGCCCTTTCCGCCCGATTGAAAGGCGAGTTCAGCCCCCAGGCCTTTGGCCCCGAGCTGGCGGAGAAGTACCGCCAGGCCCCCTGGGAAGCCCTGCAGGACTTCGCCCGCAAGGTTTTGGAGCTCGCCCTGAAACGCCTGGGTGGGGCGGACCCCACCCCCCTCCTCAAGGAGGTGGGCCAGGCCCTGGGGCAGGAGCGGGAAGCCCTGGTTTTGGCGGAGGCCTTAAGGGAGTACCTGGGCCGCCGCCCCCCCACCCGGGAAACCCTGGGGGGGGAGGTGCACCTGCTTTCCATCGGGGCCGAGCCCCTGGCCCTCAAGGTGGGGCAAACCGTTCTCTCCCTGCGCCCCAGGAACGCTCCTTCCGGCGACCCCCAGGAGGACGTCCTTTACGTGGGCCAGGCGGGCGAGGTACCCCAAAGGCTCAAGGACCTTCTGGTCTACCGCCTCCCTGAAGGAACCGTGATCCTGGCCCGAGAGGGAAGGCGGCTTGCTTACCTGGTGATGGAAAACCCTTGACTTAAAGCCATTCCTGGTATACTCCCGGGCAAGGGGGTAGTATGAAAGTTTTGCGGCACAAAGCCTTTGCCCGGTTAATCCTCTCCTACCTGGTTTCCCAGGCGGGGAGCAAGGTACACCGGGTGGCCCTCCTGGTGCTGGTCTATTTGCTCACAGAAAAGGCCCTTTGGGTTTCCTTGGTCCTGGGAGTCCAGCTTGTGGGCACCGTGGTCTTCTCCCCCCTCCTTTCCGCCTGGGCTGACACCCAGGACCGCAAGCGGCTCCTGGTGTGGTCCGACCTTCTTCGGGCTCCTTTGGTGGCCCTTATCCCCCTCCTTGGGGCCAAGAGCCTTCCCATCCTGCTTCTTCTGGTCTTCCTGATTGAACTCCTGCGGGACCTCCATGACCCCATCCAAAACGCCGTGGTCCCGGACCTGGTCCCCAAGGAAGAGGTGGATGAGGCCAACAGCCTGGTGCTTCTTGCCGACCGTCTTTCCGAGGTGCTTTTCGTGGGGGCGGCAGGGGTGCTGGTGGCGGCGGTGGGGCCTGCCTTTGCCTTCTATTTGGATGCCGCCACCTACCTGGCCTCAGGGTTCATCCTGATGGGCCTTCCCTCCCTAAAGCCCCAGAGGCTTCCCAAGGCGGCCTTCTTCGCCCGGGTGAAGGAGGGAATCGGCCACCTCGCAGGCCATCCCGCCCTCCGCCGGGCGGTGGGCACCCTCTTCGTGGCCGCCGCCTTCGGCTCCGTGGAAACTGCCCTGGGGGTGGTGCTGGCCATCAAGTGGCTCAAGGTGGGCTCGTCGGGATTCGGCTTCATGGAAGCGGCCATGGCTTTAGGGGCCATTCTGGGAGGGCTTGCTATCCCCTATCTCCTAAAGCGCCTTCCCCGGGAGAGGCTTTTCCTCCTGGGGCTTTTCCTCTACGGCCTCTTTGAAGCCTCCATCGGGGCCTTTCCCCTCTTCGCCTGGGTGCTCCTGGCCTTTTTCATAAGCGGCTTCCTCAACATGGCCTTCATCGTCCCCGCCCGCTCCATCCTGCAGCTCAACACCCCCCAGGAGATGCGGGGACGGATTTTCGCCGCCTTCAGCGCGGTGATGAACGCCGCCGTCCTCCTGGGCACCCTGTGGGGCGGAGCCTTGGAGGGATGGTTGGGGGCCCCCCGGGTCTTCCTGCTGGCGGGGGCCATGGTGAGCCTGGCGGCAGGCTATACCCTCCTCACCGGGGGCATCCCCGCACCCCAGGAAACCCGCCAGACACAGGAAGCTTAACCTAGGCCTCCTTCAGCCAGCGGGCCACTTCCAAGGCGTAGTAGGTAAGGATCCCCTGGGCCCCGGCCCGCCTTAGGGCGTAAAGGCTTTCCAGAACCGCCCTCTTTTCGTCCAGCCAGCCCCTCTGGCCTGCCGCCTTCAGCATGGCGTACTCCCCGGATACCTGGTAGGCGAAAAGGGGCTTGGAAAACCGCCCCTTAAGGGCGTAAAGCACGTCCAGGTAGGGAAGGGCCGGCTTGACCATGAGCATGTCGGCCCCCTCGAGGTCATCCAGGCTGGCTTCCCGCATGGCATCCCAGAGGCCGGCCTTCGGGTCCATCTGGTAGCCCGTACGGTCCCCGAACTGGGGGGCGCTCCCTGCCGCCTCCCGGAAGGGGCCGTAGAAGGCGGAGGCGTACTTCACCGCATAGGAAAGGATGGGCACGTGGGCAAAACCCCCCTGGTCCAAGGCCTCCCGGATGGCCTTGACCTGCCCGTCCATCATGGCGCTGGGGGCCACCACATCCGCCCCCGCCTGGGCCTGGGAAAGGGCGGTCTTGGCCAAAAGCTCCAGGGTGGCGTCGTTATCCACGTAAAACCCCAAGGGGCCTTCCCGCACCACCCCGCAGTGGCCGTGGTCCGTGTACTCGCAAAGGCAGGTGTCGGCCATGACGAGAAGCTCGGGAAACTCCCGCTTCAGAAGGCGGATGGCCCGCTGGACGATGCCCTCTTCCGCATAGGCTCCATGCCCCAGGGAATCCTTCTCTTCCTCGGGCAACACGCCAAAGAGAATCATCCCGCCCAGGCCCGCCTTGAGCACCTCCTCCGCCAGGCGAGGAAGCTGGGCCAGGGGGTGCCGGAAGACCCCGGGCATGGAGGAAACCTCCTCCGGCTCCCCTCCCTCCTTCACAAAGACTGGCAGGACCAGGTGCCTTGGGCTAAGCTCCACCTCCGCCACCAAGGGCCTTAAAAGGGGCGAACGCAGCCTTCTTGGACGCTCCATGACTTCCACTATACTCAGGGAGGAGGGAGCATGAACCTGCAGAAGCTCTTGAAGGAAGCGCAGAAAGCCCAGAAGAAAGCCGCCGAGATCCAGGAGCGGCTGGAAACCCTGACCGTGGTGGGCACGGCCCAGGGTCTGGTGGAGGTGGAGGCCAACGGCCACGGCAAGATCCTGGCGGTCCGCCTGAAGCCCGAGGTGCTCAAGAACTTCCAGGAGGACCTCGAGGGCCTGGAAGACCTCCTCCTGGTGGCCATCCAGGACGCCCAGAGGAAGGCCCACGAGCTTTCGGAGAAGGTAATGGCCCGGGAGCTGGGGGGCGTGGGGCAGATGCTGGGCAAGCTCTTCTAGGATGAGGTACCCGGAAAGCCTCCTCAAGCTGGCCCGCGCCCTCTCCCGCCTGCCTGGGATCGGCCCCAAGACCGCCCAGAAGCTTTCCCTTCACCTGGCCTTCCACCGGGAGGAGGCCGAGGAGCTGGAAAGGGCCCTGGCGGGCCTCGAGGCCCTGGGCGTCTGCCGGGTCTGCGGCAACCTGGCGGAGGGGGAGCTTTGCCCCATCTGCCAGGACGAAACCCGGGACCGGTCGGTGATCGCCGTGGTGGAAACGGTCTCCGACCTGTACGCCCTGGAACGGAGCGGGGAGTTCCACGGGCTTTACCACGTGCTGGGTGGAGCCTTGAACCCTCTGGAAGGAGTGGGTCCAAGGGAGCTCAACCTGGAAAGCCTCTGGGCCAGGCTTTCCGGGGTGGAGGAGGTGGTCCTGGCCACCTCCATGACCGTGGAGGGGGAGGCCACCGCCCTCTTCCTGGCGGAGGAGCTCAAGCGCCGGGGGATCAGGGCCAGCCGCCTGGCCTACGGCCTCCCTGTGGGGGGAAGCCTGGAGTACGTGGACGAGGTAACCTTAGGCCGGGCCCTGGAGGGGAGGAAACCCCTTTAGGCCCTGGGGAAAGGGCATGGAGGAGCTTCTGCAACACCTCCTGGACCAGGTGGAGGGGGCCTTTGCCGCCGCCATCGGCACCCTGGACGGGCTCCTGGTGGAAGGAGCCAGGCGCAGGCGGGTGGACCTCGAGGCGGCCGTGGCAGAACACGCCGCCCTTTTGCGCCAGGCCAAGGCTGCCTACGCCGGAAGCCTGGGCACCCCCCGGGTGCACGAGCTTTTGGTGGGGGGCCACCCCGTGGTAGGCTATGTCCACGTGGTGCGTAGGGCAGGCCCACGACCCCAGGGACCCGTGCCTCGAGGCAAGGGACACGAGGAGCTTTTCCTCCTTCTCCTCATGGCACCGGAAGCCAACCTGGGCCAGGCGCGCCTGCAAACAGCCAAGGCCGCGGAAAAGCTGGCGGAGGTGGCGGGATGGCTTACCTAGAGAGCCTGGCCCCCTTTGGCGTCAAGCGGGCGGTGCTCACGGGCCTGGACGGCCTGGTCATCGAGGCCCTGGGCCGGGGCAACCCCCCGGCGGAGGTCCTGGCGGCGGAGCTGGCCTCCCTGGTGCGGCACATGACCCCCTTGGCGGAAGCCCTCTCCGGGGAGGTGCGCCGCTTCACCCTGGCCACGGAAAACCACGAGATCCTGGCCCTCAGGGTGGGGGAGTACGTCCTGGGGGCGGTCATCGAGCGGGGCATGGACCGCAAGGCCGTGGGCCAGGAGTTAACCCGCATCGCCCTTAAGGTGCAGAACCTCTGACGGTTAAGGAGGCATGGTGGAGCAAGCCCTACAGGAACTCAAGGCCACCAAGGGGGTACGGGTGGCCGCCCTCCTCAGCGAGGACGGGTTCGTGGTGGAAGAGGCCCGGGAAGGGGATGCCCCGGAGGCCAGCCTTCTTTCCGCCCGAGCGGCCACGGTGCTGGGGACCGCCAAGGCCCTGGCCCAGACCCTGGGCCAGGAAGGGGTGGAGGAGGTCATGGTAGAGTACCCCGAGGGGGCCCTGCTTTTGGTGCCCCTTCCCGGCTATCACCTGCTCCTTCTTCTGGACAGCGTGAGAAGCCTGGGGCGGGTACGCCTAGCCTTGAAAAGGGCCGTACCCAAGTTGGAGGAGGCGCTTCGATGAGCGAGCTAAAGCTGGACATCCAAATCGACAAGGACGTGGCCCTGGGCCGGTACACCAACCTGGCCCTCATCGCCCACACCAAGAACGAGTTCATCCTGGACTTCGCCCTGTTGCAACCCCAGGGCGGGGCCATGGTGGTCAGCCGGGTGATCACGAGCCCCCAGCACGCCAAGGCCCTTCTCCGGAGCCTGGCGGAAAACGTGGCCCGGTACGAGGAAACCTTCGGCCCCATTCCCGAGCCGGTGGCGGAAAGCCAGGCCTAAAGGAATGCCACGGGTCCCCGCCCTGGCACAAGCCAGGGCGGGGTAGCCCTAGAGGTTTTCCCGCCACCAGTCCAAGTAGGCCTTGAGCCGGGCGATCCTGCGGTCTGGCCTTCCGGAGCGGGAAAGCTCGTGCCCTTCCTCGGGTACCCGGAAAAAGCGGGCCTTCACCCCCAGGTGGAGAAGGGCTGTGTACCAGGTCTCCCCCTGGTCTATGGGGCAACGGTGGTCCTGCTCGGAATGGACCACCAGGGTGGGCGTCCGCACCTGGTGGACATGGCGCAAGGGGCTTTTCTCCCAAAGCACTTCCGCCCTCTCCCAGGGCCTGGCCATAAGCTCCATGAAGGTGAAGCGGGGGCCGATGTCGCTGGCCCCGAAGAAGCTGAACCAGTTGGCGATGCTCCGGTCGGTGACCGCCGCCTTGAAGCGACCGGGGTGGCGGGCGGTGAGCCAGTTCACCATATAGCCCCCGTAGCTTCCCCCCGCCACCCCCACACGGCCAGGATCCAGGGGGAAGCGGGCCAGAACGTGGTCCAAGAAGCCCAGGAGGTCCCGCTCGTCCCGCTCCCCCCATTCCCCCTGGAGCAGGGCGAAGTCCTGGCCGTAGCCGGTGGACCCCCTTGGATTGGCGAAGGCCACCGCATACCCCGCCTGGCGGAAGAGCTGGAGTTCCAGCATGGGCGCCCGCCCGAAGGCGGTGTGGGGCCCCCCGTGGATGTACAGGATGACCGGGTGGGGTCCTTGCCCTTCCGGAAGCAGGACCCACCCCGGCACCCGGTGCCCTTCCGGGCTCGGCCACTCGGTGTAGATGGGCTCGGCCAGGGGCAGGGAAACCCCCTCGTTGGGGTCGTAGACCCCCAGGGGACCCCAAAGCCGGGCCGGATGGGTAAAGTCCTCGGTGAGGAGGAAGAGGCCCCGCTCCGTGTGGGCAAAGGAGAGGACGCTCCCCTCCACGCCCAGGGCCTCGGCCTCCCCCTCGAGGCCCACCCGGTAAAGCCTTCCCGTCCCCTCCTCCGTGCGCACGATATAGACCCCATTTCCGGCCCACCTGGGCCCCTGGGTATGGGCCCCGTGGCGGAGATCGGAGTTGATGGAGTTCTGCAGGCTACCCTCAAAGAGAACCCGAACCTCCCCGCCATGCAGGTGGTAAAGCCGGGCCTCCGTGCCCCCTCCCCGTTCAAAGGCGTGGCCCAGGAAGAAAAGCCCTTCCGGACTCCACTCCAGGGCAAAGATGGGGCCAAAGCCGCCGTAGACCTTTTGCAACCTGCCTTCCTTAAGCAGGTAGAGGGTATCCCGCCACTCCGCCTGCGCCCCCTTATCCTCGGCCATCACCAGGTAGAGCCCTTCGGGGGAAGGCACCATCTCCCTGGGGGCAGGGTAGCGGTCCAGAAGAAGTTTCTTCTGACCCCCCTCGAGGGCATAAAGAGCCACATTCCCCTCGGGCAGGAGGCCCCGGCCGTCGAACTTGAAGGGCCACCCCTCGTACATGCGGGGGCCACCCGGCTTGGGAGCCTCCTTCAGGGCCAGGAACACCACCTCCCCTTCAGGACCTAGGGCGTAGTCCAAGACCCCCGGGGTTTCCGTAAGCCTCTCCGCCTCCCCACCCCTTAGGTCCAGGCGGAAAAGCTCCTGGACTTCCCCCACCTTCCGCAGGAAGTAGACGTACGGATGGGCATAGCGGGGCTTTTTGGCTTCCTCCTGGGTGAGCAAGCGCAAGGTGCCGTCAAAAAGGGCCAGCCTCGAGCGGTACCGGGGCGGGTCCCCCTCCTGGATATCGGTCAGCAGGAAAAGGGGGAAGCCATCGGGGCCAGGGGTGAGGTCCGACAGGAAGCGGAGCTTGAAAAGGATTTCCGGTTCCATGCCTCCATAATACTGACCGGTCATTCGCCTGCCCCCAGGTCCGCCTTTCCGGTAAGCTGGGCGCCATGGACCGGGACGAGCTGGTGCGCTACCTGGACACGTACCTGCGCTTGAAGGACTTCCCCCAGGACCTCTCCTTAAACGGGCTGCAGGTGGAGGGAAAGAAGGAGGTGCGCAAGGTGGGGGCGGCGGTGGATGCCGCCGAGGCCATCTTCCAGAAGGCCCTCGAGGAGGGGGTGGACTTCCTCCTGGTCCACCACGGGCTTTTCTGGGGCAAACCCTTTCCGATAGTGGGCCACCACAAGCGCCGCCTGGAACTCCTCTTCCAAGGGGGCATCAACCTCTACGCCGCCCACCTTCCCCTGGACGCCCACCCCGAGGTGGGCAACAACCACGAGCTGGCCAGGGCCCTGGGCCTGGTGGAGCAGGAGCCCTTTGACGTGGGGGTGAAGGGGCGCTTTCCCCTTCCCACTCCCTTGGTCCAGGTGGCGGACATGCTGGGCCAGCTCACCGGGATGCAGCCCTTGGTCCACCAAGGGGGCAAAGGCCTGGTGGAAACGGTGACCATCGTATCCGGCGGGGCAGCGAGCCTCATCGGCCAGGTGGACACGGACCTCTTCATCACCGGGGAACCCAAGCATAGCGTCTTCCACGAAACCTTTGAGCGGGGCCTAAACGTCATCTACGCCGGCCACTACGACACCGAGGTCTTCGGGGTCAAGGCCCTGGCCCGGCACCTGGAGGCCCGCTTCGGCCTGCCCTGGGTCTTCCTGGACCATCCCACGGGGCTATGAAGGGCTTCTTCCTCACCCTCGAGGGCCTGGACGGATCGGGCAAAACCACCCAGGCCCGGCTCCTGGCCCAGTTCCTGGAGGAAAAGGGGATAAAAGTGCGCCTGACCCGGGAGCCCGGCGGGGGGCTTCCGGGAGTGCGGGACCTCCTTTTAAAGGGAGAAGCCCTTTCCCCGGAAGCCGAGTACCTCCTCTTCAGCGCCGACCGGGCGGAGCACGTGCGCAAGGTGATCCTTCCCGCCCTGGAGGAGGGCTTTTGGGTCATCTCCGACCGCTACCTGGACTCCAGCCTGGCCTACCAGGGTTATGGCCAAGGCCTTCCCCTTCCCTGGCTTAAGGAGGTGGCCAAGGAGGCCACCCTGGGCTTGAAACCCGACCTCACCTTCCTCCTGGACCTGCCCCCGGAGGAAGCCCTTAAGCGGGTATCGGCCCCGGACCGCCTGGAAAGGATGGGGCTACCCTTCTTCCAGCGGGTACGCCAAGGCTACCTAAAGCTGGCGGCGGCGGAGCCCGAGCGCTTCAGGGTGCTGGACGCCACCCGTCCTGTGGAGGAAGTCCAGGCCGCCATCCGCTTTGGCATCCTTCCCCTTCTGCCATAATGACCCTATGCGCTTTTTCCCTCCGGCCCGGCGGCGTGGCCTCAGGATAGCCCTATGGCTTGCCCTGGGGCTTTGGGCCTTAGGCCAGGGCCTTTCCTTTCCCAAAAGCACCCTCTTCGTGGAGCAAGGAGGCAAGCGCTACCTCCTGAGGGTGGAGGTGGCGGACACCCCTGAGCGCCAGGCCCAGGGCCTCATGTTCCGCAAAAGCCTGGGGGAGGATGAGGGCATGGTCTTCCTCTTCCCCACCCCCACGGCCGGAGGCTTCTGGATGAAAAACACCCTCATCCCCCTTTCCATCGCCTTCTTTGACCGTCAGGGGCAGATCCTCCGCATTCTGGACATGGAGCCCTGCCGCAAAGATCCCTGCCCCGTGTACTACCCGGGGGTGGTGTACCAAGGAGCCCTCGAGGTGAACCAAGGCTGGTTCCAAAGGCGGGGCCTCACCCCTGGGGCCAGGGTGGGGGGTGAGGCCCTGAAGCTCTGGCCCAAGTAAGGTGGAACGAAACCCCTTCTTCCCCCTGGTGGCCTTTGCCCTGCTGATCGCCCTTTCCGTCTTTTCCTTCATGGGCTACCTGCTCGCCGCCAGGAGGCTGCAAACTCCCCCTCCACCCCAAAAGGTGGTGGTGGAAACCGCCCATGGCCAAAGGGTACTCCAGGCCCGTTTAGCCCGCACCCCGGAGGCCTGGAGCCGGGGCCTGGGGATGCGGAAGGAGGAGCTCGAGGCCCTCCTTTACCTGTTCCCCGAAGCCACCGACGCCCCCTTCAGCGCCCAGGGCTACCGCTTCCCGGTGGTGCTGGCCTTTCTGGACGCCAAAGGCCGGGTGCTCAAGGTGGCCAGGCTCCACCCTGGGGAAACCTACGCTCCAGGCCTCGCCTACCGGGGGGTGCTGGAGGTGCGGGAGGGCCTCCTGGAAATCGTCCCTGGGGACCGTGTGAGGCCTTAAGCCTGCCCGCAACCCACCCTAGCGCCCTTGAGGGGCCTGTTGCATCCCCCTCAGGTCCAGGAGAAAGTTCCCCGTGCTGGGGACAAAAATGGTCTGCACCCCAGGAGCCAGCTTCTCGGCGAAGGTGAGCTGGACCACCTCAGGAGCGTTTTTCAAAGCCCGGCCCCTGAGTTCTATGGCCTTGGCCTCCCCTTCCGCCCGCAGAATGGCCGCATCCCGTTCTCCCTGGGCCTCAATGACTCGGCGCTGGGCGGCGATCTCCGCCTGCTTGCGGCGGTTGATCTCGATCTGCACCTGCTGCTCAGCGGTCTGTTTCTCCTCAATCACCTTGGCCACGGTTTCCGGGATGCGGATCTCCCGCAGTAGAACAGACACGAGCTCAATGTGGTACTCCCGGAGGGCTTCCTCGAGGCCCTGGATCACCGAGGCCTCCAAGGCTGTGCGCTGGGTGCTGATGAGTTCAGCGGCATTGTACTGACCCACGGCGTCCCGCACCTTGGAGCGCACCTGGGGCACGATTAGGGTTTCCAGGTAGCCAGGCCCAACCTCCTGATGAAGTCTAGGGGCCCGGTCCTTGAGGATGCGATACTGCACGGTGACATCCACGCCTATCTCCAGACCCTCCTTAGAGCGAGCTCGGATCGAGGTATCCGCCCGCTTTTCCCCCTCGTGGGGGGCGGAAAGGGTCACCTCCTTGACCCGGGCATCGTAAAGGATCACCTGCTGCCACCCCGGCACCACGAAGTGCACCCCTTCCCCCAAGGGGCTCGATTGCACCCCCCGGAGGATGTTAAAGACCACTCCCACATACCCAGCAGGCACCACCACAAAGCTATTGGCCAGAACCAGGAGCGCCACCCCAAGACCCACAAGAGGAAGCGCATACCTTCGTCTAGGGGTAAAGAGGAGCCCCACCCCCAGCAGGACCAGCGCCAGCACCGCTAGATTGAGCATGAAAAGAGTATAAGGCCCGAAGCTAGAGCTTCGGGCCTGGACGCACCGGGGCTACTCCTCCTTCTTGCCCTCCGAGCTTTCCGACTTGGAGCCGGAGTCCTTCTTGGCGTAGTCCTTCACGTGCCAGCCCGAGCCCTTGAAGATGATGGCGGGAGGGGTGATGACCCGCTTCAAGGGCTCGCCGGTTTCCGGGTGCGCCTTGAGAGGTTCGTCGTGGAAGCTCTGTTCAAACTCGTAGTAGTTCCCCGTCTCCAGGCCCTTGTAGACGTAGACTGGCATAGCTACCCTCCTGTCCGGCCATTTTGACACTCGGCTACCTTGAGTGTCAAGGGGGTGGAGTGGTACCCTCCCCCCGTGGACAAGCCCGCCCTGCGCCGGCACTGCCTCCGCCTCTGGCGAACCCTGGACCGAAAGCGCCTTTCCGAGCAGGTGGTGGAGGTTCTGGTGCCCTGGCTTAAGGCCAGGGGCTTCCGGGCCATCCTCCTTTACCATCCCCTGCCCCACGAACTGGACCTCCTTTCCCTCACCCGGCTTTACCCTGCCCGCTACTACCTGCCCAAGGTGGCCGGCACGGGGCTTACGGTTCACCCCTTAGGCCCCTTGGTCCCCGGGCCCTTCGGCCTCCTGGAACCCACCACCCAGGCGGTGGACCCCCAGGTTCTGGACCTGGTGGTGGTCCCCGGGTTGGCCTTTGATGAGGAGGGCTACCGCCTGGGGCACGGCAAGGGGTATTATGACCGTTTCCTGGCCACGGTCCGGGCCGAGAAGCTTGGGGTCATCCCCAAGGCCCTGCTATTTCCCCGCCTTCCCCGGGATCCCTGGGACGTGCCGGTAAGCTCCTTGGCCACCGAGGAGGGGGTGCATCCGGTCAAATGACCCGTGGGTCAGACCCGGGGGTGCTACACTTAGGCCCATGCGGGGAGCCCTTTTGGATCGGGACGGGGTTCTGCTCCTCTTGGACGAGGAAGCCCTTTACAAGAAGGCTCTGGAGCTTTCCATCCACGGGGCTGGCCTGGAAAAGACCCTGGCGGTTCTGGCCCGGGCGGTGCGGGAGGTTAACGAGGTGGTCCGCACCCTTCAGGTGCGCACCCTCGAGGAGGAAGCCACCTTTTGGAACACCCTGGTTCAAAAGGTGGCTGAGGAGCTTGGGCTTTCCGGCCCCGGGAAAACCTCCTTATCCAAGGAGCTCCACTCCTGGCGCTACTACCACTTCATGCGCAAAGCCCCTGGGGCGGAAGCCCTCCTGCGGAGCCTCAAAGAACAGGGGCTTAAGGTGGGCGTGCTCTCCAACACCTTGCCAAGCCTACGGGAAAGCCTGGCCTACCACGGCCTGGATGCCTACGTGGATGGCTTCTTCGCCTCCTGCACCCTGGGGGTGGCCAAGCCTGACCCCAGGGCGTTCCAGATGGCCCTCGAGGTCCTGGGCCTGGCTCCGGAGGAAACCCTCTACCTGGACGACGACCCGGAGAACGTGAAAGTAGCCCGCAGGCTGGGCCTGCGGGCTGAGGTGTATAGCCCCTACCAAAGGGTCGTGGGCAACTGAACCCGCACCAGCTTTCCGGCGGCTACCGTGAGGAGGCGGTCAGGAGCCTCAGCGCCCAAACCCCAGGCTTCCGCAAGGGGGACCTCCGCCACCAGAACCTTGCCCACCGGTCGCACCGGCACGGGGCTCCGCTCCTCCAAGCTCCCTTCATCCCAGGCGCTGAAAGCAATGTCTTCCCCAGCATTCAAGTTAACCCGGTAGAGGCGGGCCTTCTGGCCAGAAGTCTCCAGAACCAGGAGGTTCTTGGCCTCCGGCCAGGCAATCCCCGCCACTTTAGCCCCTACTTCATCCAGAAGGTACACGTATTCCGCATAAAGGCCCACAGGGTTGGTGAGGAGGAGAACCAGTCGCACCACCCGGCTGGGGCAGTCGCAAAGGGGCCTGGCGTTGGCAAGAAGCAGATAGTTCCCCGATGGATCCAAGGCCAGGTGGCCCTCTTTCATGTTCTTGAACACCGGTGGCAGGACGCCTTTGCCCCCAGGGGCACCTACGGGCACATACCGCTGCCGTCCATCCTCCAAGGCACCGGCTTTAAGAACCCACGGGGGAAGCGCCGCCAGGGCAGCGGAAGCAGCCCCAATCTCCTCCAACCCTCCGGGGGCTATCCGGTACACCTTCTCCTCTCCCAGCACCACCGTGCGGCCCAAGCTGGTACCCACCCAGCGGCCCGGCACTTCCATAGCCTCCACCAGGACAGGCTTCATCCCCGAAACCCCACCTTCCCCAGCTGGCATGGGCCCGGCCGTGGAGTGGGGAGAAGAAGGAACCGGCTGGGCCACAGATTGGGAGGAGGGCGAGGCCGGCTTGGTTAAACGGGAGCCCATCACACCCTGCAAACCTGCCAAGGCCCGGACCAGCTGATAGCGGTTCACCTTCGCTTCCACGCCAAACGAGCCATCGGGATTCGGATCCATTAGGCCCGTACCCAACACCTTCCGCACCGCAGACGCCGCCCAGTGATCGGCCGGCACATCCCAGGGAAGAGGCGCCTCCTTGGCCAGGGAAAACCTGTCCAGAAGTTTGGCCAGCACCACCGCAAGCGCCCCCCGGGTCAGGGGCTCCGTTCCGCGGAAGGTACCGTCGGGATAACCTGTGATTAAACCCCAGGAAACCGCCAAAGCCAGGGGCTCCAACGCCCAGTGTCCCTTGGGGACATCGGGAAACGTCACCGCCCTAGCTTCCGCTCCCAAATCCCTAAGAACCCTACCCAGGGCCGTGGCCAGCTGGTAGCGGTTCAAGGGCTCCTGCCCGCGAAAGGTACCGTCGGGATAACCCTGAAGCCACCCAGCGGCCACCACCCGTTCCACCTGCTCCGCCAAAGGTCCTGGGGGAATATCGGAAAAGGCCGCCCAAGCCACGCCCATGAGGAAAAGAACCGTCGCCCCTACTCTCTTCATAAAGACCCCCAACAAAAATAAACAAGAGGCCTGGATCCTGTCCAGGCCTCCCATCATTTCTAAATCCCTATAGCACGGGAAGCTCAGCCACGGTCAGCACTTCCAAAGCAGGCGTACCCTGGCGGAAGGCGGCGATCCGTCCCACCACCCGTCCCCCTGCCCGGAGCACCATCCTCTCCATGGCCTTCATGGTTTCCCCGCTGGAAACCACATCGGATATCAAGGTCACCTTCTGGTTAAGAAGCTTCTCGGCGAAACGCCGGTCCAGCCAGAGCACCTCCCCCACCCCCAGGGTCAGGGTCTGCACCTCCTGGATGATGGGATCCTCCATGTAGGGGCGGCGCCGCCTTCTCGCCACCACGTAGGGTAATCCCATCTCCTCCGCAAGGACGTGGGTGAGGGGGATCGGGCTCGTTTCCGTGGTGAAGAGTACCTCGGTACCCGCGGGCACCAAGGGCTTTAGGGCCTGGGCTGCCGCCCGCACCAGTTCAGGGTCCCCCAAAAACTCCACCAGGGGGATCCGCCGTCCTGGGAGGGGCTCGATGAGGGGCACGTGGCGGGTGACGCCGCCGATGGTGATGGGATAGGTTTCCATAAAACCTCCTATTCCGGCTTGAAGAGGGGCAGGTGGCCTAAAGCGATGACATCCTGGCGGGGCGTGCCCTCGGTGAAGACCGCCAGCACCGCCACCACCTGGCCCCCCACGCTCTCAATGAGCTCCCGGAGGCCCGAAAGGGTGGAACCCGTGGACACCACATCGTCCACGATGGCCACCTTGTGCCCCCGGATGAGGGGGATATCCGCCCCATCCAGCACCAGAAGCTGGGGCTTGCCCGTGGTGATGGAGAGCACCTGGCGGCTCACAGGGTTGATCATGTAGGGCTTCTCCGTCTTCCGAGCCACCACATAGGGCTTCTTGGCAATCCGGGAAAGAGCATGGGCCAAGGGTACCGCCTTGACCTCAGGGGTGACCAGGGTTTCCACCTCAGGGGGTAAGCGCTTGGCCAGCTCCTCGGCGGCGGCCTCGGTGAGCTCGGTGTCCCCCAGAAGGTTTAGAAGGGCCACGGCCACATCCGGCCCCACCTGGACGATGGGAAGCTCGCGCCGAACCCCAGCGATCTCCACAGGGTAAGTCCTCACGCCGCTAGTCTATACTCAAGGTATGCTGAACGCCAAGATCGAGACCCTGGGCGTGGACCCCCAGAACGGGAGCGTGGTGGTCCTGCTCAGGACGGAGAACGACAAGCTTCTCCCCATCGTCATCGGTCCCCTCGAGGCCCACCACATCGTGGTGGCCTTGCAAGGCGAAAAACCCCCGCGCCCCCTTACCCCCGACCTCCTCCTCTCCGTGATGGAAATGCTCCAGGGGAAACTCCTGCGTGTGGAAATCATCGACCTGCGGGACGGCACCTTCTACGCCCGACTCATCCTGGAACACCGGGGCATTGAGCTGGAGGTGGACGCAAGGCCCTCCGACGCCATGGCCCTGGCCCTTAGGGCCGGGGCCCCCATCCTGGTGGCCGAGGAGGTGGTGGAAAAAGCGGGGGTGGAGGAAGCCAGCCTAAAGCCCCACGGAGCCGCTGAGGCCTAGTGCGCAGGCTCCTTTTCCTCCTTCTTTCCCTTGGACTGGCCTTTGGCCAGCGGGTGGCGGTCGTGGGGGATTGGGGCCAGGACACTCCGGGCCGGGCCCAGGTGGCCAGCCTGCTCCGGACCGAGCACGCCCGCAAGCCCCTGGCGGCCCTCTTCACCGCGGGGGACAACTTCTATCCCCGGGGGCTGGTGGTGGAGCGTTTCCTAAAGGAGCTTCCTCCCATACCCCTTTACCCCGCCTTCGGCAACCACGATGCCCCCAACCTCGAGGGCCAGCTCAAGCGCTTCCAGCTGGAAAGACCCTATTACCCAGTGCGCCTGGGGGCAATGGAGTTCTTCATCCTCTACACGGAAGGAGACCTAAAGGCCCAGCGGGAATGGCTGGCCCAGGTCCTTAGCCGCCCGCAGGCACCCTGGCGGGTGGTGATCCTCCACCGCCCCCTTTACTCCTCGGGGCTACACGGGGGAAGCCCGAGCCTAAGGAGTCTCCTCGAGCCCCTTCTACGCCAACACCGGGTACCCTTGGTCCTGGCGGGCCACGACCACCATTACGAGCGCCTCCAGGTGGGCTTCACCACCCACCTGGTGGTGGGCGGAGGCGGGGCAGGCCTCTACCCCACCAAGCCTCCTTCCCCCTACACCCAGGCCCTGGCGGTGGCCCACCACGCCCTTTTCCTGGAGGCGGAAGGGGAAACCCTGGTGGGCTACGCCCTGGACCCTAGCGGCCAGGTGCTGGACCGCTTCGTCCTCAAGAAGGACTCCCCATGACGTGCACGTGCACGTGGAAAACCTCCTGTCCTCCCTTCTCCCCCACATGCACCTGGACCTTATACCCCTCGAGGCCCAGGACCCGGGCTACCCGGGTTGCAGTGCGGAAGAGAGCCCCGAGCTTCCTCTCCCCCTCCTCCGTGTCGGGGTAGTCGGAAAGCTTCGCTATGTGTTCCTTGGGCACCACCAACACGTGCACCGGGGCCTTGGGCCTTATGTCGTGGAAGGCCACGAAGCCCTCATCCTCGTAGACTTTCCGGGAAGGAAGCTCTCCGGCGATGATGCGGCAGAACACGCACTCCATGGAAAAAAGTCTACCTTATGGGGAGTTCCAAGGGAAGCAAAGCCTCCTCCACCCTTTCCACCCGGCCCAAAAGGGTGTATCCCTCCGCTCCCTCCACCCGCGCCAAAACCGTATCCCCCGGCCGGGCAGAACCGGAAAGGCGGGCCTCGTAGTAGTCGGGGGTGTGGCCGAGAGCAAGGCCCCCCTGGATCCTCTCCACCAAAACCTCCACCTGGCTTCCCAGCTTGGGCCTGATGCGCTCCTCCGCAAGACGCTGGGCCAAAGCGATGATCTCCTTGGTGCGCCGCTTGCGCACCTCCGGCGGCACCTGGGGCATGGAGGCCGCCCGGGTCTTGGGACGGGGGGTATAGGTGAAGGCGTGGACCCGGGTGGGCCTAAGCTCCTCCAGAAAGGCCAGGGTTTCCTGGTGCTCCTCCTCGGTTTCCGTGGGAAGCCCGGCGATGACATCCGTGGTGAGGGCAAAGCCCGGGATGAGCTCGTAGGCCCTCTGCACCAGGTTGCGGTAATAGGCCTTGTCGTAGCGGCGTCCCATGAGCCTTAGGAGGCGGTCCGAACCCGTCTGCAGGGAAAGGTGCAGGTGGGGCCTGATCCCCGGGGCATACCGGGCGATGATCCTAAGGAGGTCCTCCCCCGTGTCCTCGGGTTCGATGGAGGAAAGCCGCACCTTGGCCCCCAGGTGGTAGAGGTCCTCCACCAGACCGGCAAGGCCCCTGGGGTGGCCCCGGTAGCTTCCAAGCCGCACCCCCGTGAGCACGATCTCCTTTATGCCCATCCTCAGAAGGGCCTCCGCCTCCGCCAAAGCATCCCGGTAATCCCGATGCCGTTCCTTGCCCCTTAGCCGGGGGATGATGCAGTAGGCGCAGCCCACCTGGCAGCCATCCTGCACCTTCAAAAAAGCCCGGACCCGGCTATTGAGAAGCCCCCTCTCCCCCGCCCCCCAGAACTCGTTGGGGGGGGTGGTGATGGGATCCGAGGGAAGCCCGAAATGCTCCAGGATCACCTTGGGAAGCTCCGCCTTGCGGGAGTTGGGCACCACGGCGTCGGCACCCAGCTCCCGCACCTCCTCCGGGGAAAGCTCGGCGTAGCACCCCGTGACCACGATGAAGGCCCCTGGGTTGGCCCGCCTGGCCCGGCGGATCTCCTTGCGGGCATCGGCCTCGGCGGTGGTGGTCACGGCGCAGGTGTTGATGACCACCAGGTCGGCCCCCGCCTCGAGGGGAACCACCTCCGGCCCCAGGGCCTTGAGGAAACCCAGCAGGGCCTCGGTTTCCACCTGGTTCACCTTGCACCCGAGGGTGCGGAAAGCCGCGCGCATCCTTCCCATTCTGGTAGGCTAAGGGAGCTTAGTCAACAACCGGGAGCAGAGTGTGACCCTCCCCACTTGCCGGGAAAACCCCAAAGGTTGTAGTATTTCAGGCGTCTGCCCCAAGATGTGGGGGAAACACCCCGAGGGGGTCTGGAGGATTTATGGAACGGTATTTCTTTGACGATCACGCGCAAGCCATCGCCAGGCGCCAGTATTTCCAGGAAGGGGACGGGGATATCCTCGGCATGTTCCGCCGGGTGGCCCGGGAGATCGCCAAGGTGGAAAAACCCGAGGACCGGGCCTACTGGGAGGAAAAGTTCTATGACCTCATGGCCTCCAAGCGCTTCTCTCCCGGCGGGCGCATCCTGGCCGGGGCAGGCACCCCCCACGGCAACCTCCTGAACTGCTTCGTGCAGGGAGCCACCCAGTACCCCCCGGAAAGCTTCGATGGGATCATGGAGGTGGCCAAAAAGCTGGCCCTGGTCACCAAGGTGGGCGGGGGGAACGGGGTCAACCTGGACCCCTACCGCTCCAAGGGGAACCGCCAGCGCCGGGCGGTGCGGGGCGTGGCCTATCTTTCCGCCCGCCACCCCGACGTGGCCGACTTCATCCGGGGCCTCATGCGCCCCCCCACCAACCCGGAAGGGGAAAAGGAGGAGATCGCTCTGAAGAACTTCGTGCGGGCGGTCTACGGGGAGGTTTCCCCTGAACTTAGGGACCTGGCGGAACGCTACGGGGTCCTGGTGGTCCAGGAACCCCCTCCCGGAGCCATCCAGGTACCCGACGACATGGGGGGCATTGTGGAAGCCGCCAAAGAGGCAACCGCCTTGGCCCTGAAGGGCCTCGAGCCCCACGTGGACTTCTCCCTCCTTCGGCCCGAGGGAGCCCCCATCCGGGGCTCCGGGGGTACCAGCTCCGGCCCGGTGAGCTTCCTCATGGAGATCTTCGACAACTTCCTGGAGTGGGCCGCCCTAGGAGGGGAGGAAGCCGGGCCCGTGGCCACCTTACGGTATGTGTACGCCCCGGTGCTCCGGGTGGTGAGGCAGGGCGGGACCCGCCGCGGGGCGGGGATGGCTACCCTTTCCATAGAGCACCCCGACCTCCTGGACTTCCTCACCGCCAAGGACCTGGACCGGGAAAAGGCCGAGGGGGATATCTCCACCTTCAACATCTCCGTCCTGGTCACCGAAGCCTTCATGAAGGCCCTCGAGGAGGACGCCCTCTGGCCCGTGACCCCCATTGAGGTGCCGGGAAAGTACTACCCCCATCCCCTAGGAAGCACCTACACGGGCCAGATCCCTGCCCTGCCGGAGCGGGAGGATGGGGCCAAACCCGTCCCCCTTTTCGGGGGCAAGGTTCCCGCCCGCTGGCTCTGGCACGAGATCGCCTGGCACGCCTGGGCCACCGGGGAGCCAGGGCTTATCTTCGTGGACCGCATCAACGAGCTTTCCGCCCTCAAGGGCCTCGGGCCCAGGTACCAGATCCGCTCCACCAACCCCTGCTTTGTGGGCTCCACCCGCATCCCCACGGAAAGGGGCCTCGTCCCCATCGAGGAGCTTGCCCAGGAAGGGGGTAGCTTCTACCTGGTCACGGACGCCCGGGCCCCCCTTGGAGGGATGGGGCGGCCTGCCTCAGGTAAGGGTGCGGTAGTGAGAAAAGCAACCCAGGCCTTCTTCACCGGGGTGAAGCCCGTAGTCCGCCTCCGCACCCGGGAGGGGCTAGAGCTCACCCTCACCCCGGACCACCTCCTCCTGACTCCGAGGGGGTACAAGGAGGCGGGGAGCCTGAAGCCGGGGGACAAGGTCCTGGTGCAAAGCGGCGAGGGGCTTTTCCCCAAGGAGGACACCCTGCCCGCCCCTGCCCTGGCCGTGGCCCGGGAGCGGGTGGCCACCGCAGGGGGACGGGGAGGAAAAGGCCGGGCGGACGTCCGGGAAAAGTACCACAACCTCCCCACCCATTGGAGCCGGGAGCTCGGGATAGCCCTAGGCTGGCTTTTAGGGGACGGCTACCTGCGGGAAGATGGGGTGGGCTTCTACTTCTCCCGCAAGGACTTCGCCGCCCTCAGCTGGCTTCCTGACCTTCTCCGGGACTGGTTCGGCGGAGGAAGCCTCCAGGAAACCCCCTCTAACACCTTCCACCTCCACTTCAACCGCATCCCCGCGGAGTTCTTCCAGGCCCTAGGGGTTAAGGTCGCCAAGGCCACGGAGAAACGGGTCCCGGAAAGCCTCTTCCGTGCCCCCAGGGAAGCCGTGGTGGGCTTCCTCCAAGGCCTCTTCAGCGCCGATGGCTCGGTGCAGGTGAACAAAGAGGGATTCTGCTCCGTTCGCTTAAGCTCCTCCAGCACTCACCTGCTCCAGGACGTCCAGCTCCTCCTCCTCAACCTCGGGATTTACGCAAGGATTTACCTGAGGCGACAGGGGAGCTCCAAAGACTTACCGGATGGCCGCGGGGGGATGAAAAGCTACACAATTGCTCCCCAGTACGAGCTAATCATCTATGGCGCCGACCTGGTGGCTTTCGCACAAAAAGTCGGCTTCTTGCAACCTGAGAAGAATGCCCACCTAGGGGAGCTCACTAGCCGCAAAAGGCGCTCGAGGCACGCTTTCCAAGCTACGGTGAAGAGCGTGGAACCCGCGGGAGAGGCCCCCGTCTACGACCTTACTGAACCCGTGACCCATAGCCTCATCGCTAATGGTGTTGTGGCTCACAATTGCGGTGAGGTCCCCCTCACCGTGGGCGAGCCCTGCGATCTTGGGGCCTTGAACCTAGCCGCCTACGTGAAGGAGGGGGAGTTCCAGATGGAGGAGTTCAGGAGGGATGTCCACACGGCCATCCGCTTCCTGGACAACGTTCTGGACGTGAACAGGTTCGCCCTTCCCGACAACGAGGAGGCGGCCAAGAAGCTCAGGAGGCTTGGCCTCGGGGTCATGGGCCTGGCGGACGCCCTCATCAAGATGGGCCTCCCCTACTCCTGCGAGGAGGCCAGGGAGAAGGTCTACGAGATCATGTCCGCCATGCGGGAGGAGGCCATCAAGGCCTCGGAGGCCCTCGCAAAGGAAAGGGGGGTCTTCCCCCTCTACGAGGCGCACCGGGAGTACTTTGAGGCCCTGGGAATCAAGCCCAGGCGCAACGTGGCCCTCCTCACCGTGGCCCCCACCGGCACCACCAGCATGGTCATGGGGGTTTCTAGCGGCATCGAGCCCGTCTTCAGCCCCTTCGTGTGGCGGCGGATCGGCGGGGAGTACAAGCCCCTCCTCCACCCCCTCTTCGTGGAGCTGATGGAGGCCTACCCACCCCATCCCGATTACGAGAAGGACGGAAAGTGGGACTGGGAGAAGATCATCGCCGCCATCCAGGAGGACGGGCACGGCTCGGTCAAGAACCTTCCCTTCGTCCCCGAGGCGATTCGCCGGGTCTTCGAGTGCGCCCACGACATCCATCCCCTGGACCACGTGCGGATGCAGGGAGCCGTGCAGCGAGCCTTCGACGCCGAAGGGTACGCCGGAAACTCCCTCTCCAAGACCATCAACCTCCCCAACCACGCCACTGTGGAGGAGGTGGAGGCCGCTTATCTGGAGGCCTACCGCACGGGGTGCAAGGGCATCACCGTCTACCGGGATGGCTCCCGGGAGTTCCAGGTGCTCACGGTGAGGAAAGAGGAGAAGAAGTCAGAGGAGGACAAGGAAGAAGCTCCCTTGGCTTCCCGCCCTGCTCCCCAGGCCCCCTCGCCAGCGCCTCAACCGGGCACCCCCATGTACGAGCGCCCGGGCAGGCTCATGGGCTTTACCGACATGGTCAAGCTCCTCTCCCCCGACGGGGGCAAGCGGAGCTTCCTGGTCACGGTGAACATGCTGGGGGGAAGGCCTATAGAGGTCATCCTCACCTCGGGCAAGGCGGGGGACGAGGCCAACGCCGACTCCGAGGCCCTGGGCCGGGTGGTTTCCATCGCCCTCCAGTACGGGGTGCCCCCGGAGGCCATCGTGAGAACCCTCAGGGGCATCAACGGCGGTCTTTACGGCACCTACCAGGGTAGGCTGGTTTCCAGCAAGGCGGACCTGATCGCCGTGGCCCTGGAAACCATCCCCGAGGTCCTGAAGGGGGAGGCCACCGCTGCCCCCAAGGCAGCCCCTGGCCAGCCCCGTGGGGGCTACCTTGACGAGTTGACCGAGGTACCCGCTCTCTCTGGCGGTTCGCTCGGGGTATGGGGGCCCCAAGGCGGCCTGGCCCTGGCGGGAGCCACCAAGTGCCCCTCCTGTGGGGAGGTGGCCCTGGTGCGGGAGGAAGGATGCTACAAGTGCCAGGCCTGCGGCTACTCCAAGTGCGGTTAGACCTCAGGTAAGGGTGTCCAGGCCCCACCAGCCGCCCTGGTGGGGCCCTTAAACTAAGGGCATGGTACAGCCTCGGCGCTTCACCCGCGAGGAGTACCACCGCCTCCTGGAAGCCGGCGTGATTCAGGAGGACGAACGGGTGGAGCTCATAGAAGGTACCGTGGTGGAGATGAGCCCCATAGGAAGCCAGCATGCGGCCGTGGTGAAAAGGCTCAATGCCCTCTTCCACCAAACCCTGGCCGGCCAGGCCCTGGTGGGGGTACAGGATCCCATTCGGCTTTCCCCCCTCTCCGAACCCCAGCCCGACCTGGTTCTCCTAAGGCCCCGCCCGGACTTCTACGCCCAGGACCACCCCGGTCCGGAGGACATTTTTCTTCTAGTGGAGGTGGCCGAGGCTTCCCTAAGCTATGACCGCCAGGTAAAGCTTCCCCTTTATGCCCAGGCAGGGATTCCCGAGGTGTGGCTGGTGAACCTCGGGGAAAGGAGGGTAGAGGTTTATCGGAATCCCCTGGGAGGGGGCTACCAGGAGATGCGGGAGCTAGGCCCTGAGGATACCCTATCCCCCATGGCCTTCCCCCAGGTTTCCCTGAAGGTAAGGGAGCTTCTGCCTTGATCCGCATCAAGATCTGCGGCATCACCCGGCTGGAGGACGCCCTTCTGGCGGAAGCCCTGGGGGCCTTCGCCGTGGGATTCGTCTTTGCTCCGGGCTCCAGAAGGCGGGTGGACCTCGAGGTGGCCCGGGCCATCTCGGAGGCTTTGGGCCCCTTTGTGGTTCGGGTAGGGGTCTTCCAAAACCAAGGCCCCGAGGAGGTGCTGAGGCTTGCGGAACGGGCCAGGCTCCAGGTGGTCCAGCTCCATGGCCAGGAGCCCCCGGAGTGGGCGGAGGCCATCGGCAGGCACTTTCCCGTCATCAAGGCCTTTCCCCTAACCGGTCCTGCGGATCCCGGCTGGGCCCAGTACCCCGCAGGCGCCCTTCTGCTGGATAGCAAGGCTCCAGGAAGCGGCCAAACCTACCCCAGGGACTGGGCCAAGCCCCTTTTGCAAACGGGAAAGCGCATCATCCTGGCCGGTGGGATAACCCCCGAAAACCTGGAGGAGGTTCTGGCCCTGAGGCCCTACGCCATCGACCTGGCCAGCGGGGTGGAAAGGGCCCCGGGGATAAAGGACGAGGCCAAGCTAAAAGCTCTTTTCGCTAAGGGAAGGGTCTGGAATCCCGGCGTATGATGGGGAAGTGATTGGCAGGAAGCATCCCTACTTCCCCTACCTCGAGGCCATGCTGGAAGCCGCCCACCTGGCCAAGGGCATCCACGCCTATTACCAAGCCAAGGGCTTCACCCACGGCACCAAGTCCGGCCCCACCGACCTGGTTACCCAGGCGGACCGGGAGTCGGAGGAAGCCATCAAGGAACTTCTCCTTTCCCGCTTCCCCGAGGCGGGCTTCTTGGGGGAAGAGGGGGGAAGCGAGGGGGGCAAGGCCCTCCGCTTCATCGTGGACCCCTTGGACGGCACCGTGAACTACGCCCATGGCTTTCCCTTCTATGGGGTCTCCCTTGCCCTCGAGGTGGAAGGGAAGATCCAGGTGGGGGTGGTGCTGGACACCAGCCGGGACGAGGCCTTTTACGCGGTACGGGGGGAAGGCGCCTTCCTAAACGGCCGGCCCATCCGGGTCACGGAGCGGAAGGAGCTTTTGGGAAGCCTCCTCGCCACGGGGTTTCCCTACGATGTGGCCAAGGACCCGGAAAACCTCACCTACTTCCACCGGGCCTTGTCCAGGGGACTCCTGGTGCGCCGGCCGGGGGCGGCGGCCTTGGACCTGGTGTACGTGGCTGCCGGGAGGCTGGAGGGCTTCTGGGAGGTGAAGCTGAACCCCTGGGATGTGGCCGCAGGCTGGCTCATAGTGGAGGAGGCGGGGGGCACGGTCACCGACCTGGAAGGAAGGCCCTACCGCCTTGGGCACCGCTACATCGTGGCCACCAACGGCCACATCCATGAGGCCCTCATCCAGACCCTCCTGGCCCAGGGCTAGAATGGAAACCGGTATGGACCTCGAGGCCAAGAAGAAAGTCCTGCGGAGCTTCACCTATGGCCTTTACATCCTCACAGCCAAGGACGGGGAGGACTACGCCGCCGGCACCGTGAACTGGGTGACCCAGGCCTCCTTCACCCCTCCCCTCGTCGCCCTAGGGGTTAAGCGGGATAGCCGCCTGCATGAGCTTATCCAGCGCACGGGCAAGCTGGCCCTCATGACCCTGGCCCAGGACCAGAAACAGATCGCCCAGGATTTCTTCAAACCCACGGTGCGGGAGGGAAGCACCCTGAACGGCCATCCCTTTGAACCCTCCCCCACCTTTGGCCTTCCCCTCCTCACCGAGCTTCCCTACTGGCTCGAGGCCGAGGTGCGCCACATCTACGAGGGCGGGGACCACAGCGTGGTGGTGGCCGAGGTGGTGGAGGCCGGGGTGAGGCAGGAGGCCAAGCCCCTCATCATGTGGGACACGGGCTGGTTCTACGGGGGCTAGGGCAGCAAGGCCACGGGTACCTCCAGTCCTTCCGGTAGAAGGAAAGCCCTGACCCCATCGGTGCCGAAGATGACATAGGGCACCCGCCAGCGGGCCTCGCGGATATCGGTGGGGCTGGGGAAGGCAGGCCCCCGGGGATGGGAGTGGTAGATGGCCAGGAGGGCTAGACCCTCCCTTTCCATCTCCTTTAGGGCCCGAAGCAGGGCCAAGGGCTCGGCCAGATATCCCACCAGAGGCTCGGGATGGGCGTTGGGCAGGGGAATCACCCTCTCCACCTCCCGCCTCCCCGCCCAAAGCCCCACCCCTTCCCTGGGCGCCTCCTTTTGGAGGTGGGTGCGGGTTTCCTCCAAAAGCCTCCTGGGCACGTAGAGCACTTGGGACAATCGCCCCCTCCTTAGGCCTATACTATGGGCACCAAGAAGGAGGGAAGATGATCCCAGGAACCTCTCCCATCCGAACCGTGGCCCTGGTGGGCCATGCGGGAAGCGGCAAAACCACCTTGACCGAGGCCCTGCTTTTCCGAACTGGGGCCAAGGAACGCATGGGCCGGGTGGAGGACGGCACCACCACCACCGACTACACCCCCGAGGCCAAGCTCCACCGCACCACGGTGCGCACCGGGGTGGCCCCCCTGAAGTACAAGGACCACCGCATCTTCCTCCTGGACGCCCCGGGCTACGGGGATTTCGTGGGGGAGATCAGGGGGGCTTTGGAGGCCGCCGATGCCGCGCTGGTGGCCGTATCCGCGGAAAACGGGGTGCAGGTGGGCACGGAAAGGGCCTGGACCGTGGCCGAGCGGCTTGCTCTTCCCCGCATGGTGGTGGTCACCAAGCTGGACAAGGGCGGGGACTACTACGCCCTTCTGGAGGACCTCCGGGCCACCCTGGGGCACATCCTGCCCATCGACCTGCCCCTTTACCAAGGCGGGCGCTGGGTGGGGCTCATCGACGTCTTCCACGGCAAGGCTTACCGGTACGAGAACGGGCAGGAGGTGGAGGTCCCCGTGCCCGAGGAGGAGCGGGAGCGGGCCGAGCGCTTCCGCCAGGAGGTCCTCGAGGCCATCGTGGAAACCGACGAAGCCCTTCTGGAAAAGTACCTGGAGGGGGAAGAGGTGACCGGGGAGGCCCTGGAAAAAGCCTTCCACGAGGCGGTGCGCAAGGGCCTCCTCTACCCGGTGGCCCTGGCCTCGGGCACGGAAGGCATCGGGGTCCTGCCCCTCTTGGAGCTGATCCTGGAGGCCCTCCCTTCCCCGGAGGAACGCTTTGGGGAAGGCCCCGCCCTGGCCAAGGTCTTCAAGGTGCAGGTGGACCCCTTCATGGGCCAGGTGGCCTACGTGCGCCTTTACCGGGGCAGGCTGAAGCCAGGGGATACCCTCCAGAGCGAAGCGGGCGCCATCCGCCTACCCCACCTCTACGTGCCCATGGGCAAGGACCTCCTGGAGGTGGAGGAGGCGGAAGGAGGCTATATCCTGGGCCTCCCCAAGGCGGAAAACCTCCACCGGGGCATGGTGCTATGGCAGGGGGAACGGCCGGAAAGCGAGGCGGTACCCTTCGCCCGCCTGCCCGAGCCCAACGTGCCCGTGGCCATCCGGCCCAAGGGCAGGACCGACGAGGCCAAGCTGGGGGAGGCCCTGAGGAAGCTTCTGGAGGAGGACCCAAGCCTCAAGCTGGAGCGCCAGGAGGAGACGGGGGAGTTCCTGCTTTGGGGACACGGGGAGCTTCACCTCACCACCGCCAAGGAGCGCCTGGCCGACTACGGGGTGGAGGTGGAGTTCTCCGTGCCCAAGGTCCCCTACCGGGAAACCATCCGTAAGGTGGCCGAGGGGCAGGGCAAGTACAAGAAGCAGACCGGGGGGCACGGCCAGTACGGGGATGTGTGGCTGAGGCTGGAACCCGCCCCCGAGTACAGCTTTGAATGGCGCATCACCGGGGGGGTGATCCCCAGCAAGTACCAGGAGGCCATTGAGGAGGGGATCCTCGAGGCGGCCAAAAAGGGGGTCCTGGCGGGCTACCCGGTGATGGGCTTCAAGGCCATCGTCTATAACGGCTCCTACCACGAGGTGGACTCCTCGGACCTCGCCTTCCAGATCGCCGCCAGCATGGCCTTCAAGAAGGTGATGGAGCTGGCAAGCCCGGTTCTTCTGGAGCCCATCTACCAGATCAAGGTGATCGCCCCGCAGGAACGGGTGGGGGATATCCTCTCCGACCTCCAGGCAAGGCGGGGACGCATCCTGGGCATGGAGCAGGAAGGGGCCCTGGCGGCGGTGCGGGCTGAAGTACCCTTGGCGGAGGTTTTGGAGTACTACAAGGCCCTGCCCAGCCTCACCGGGGGGGCAGGGGCCTACACCCTGGAGTTCAGCCACTACGCGGAGGTGCCCCCCCACCTGGCGCAGAAGATCGTGCAGGAGCGCAAGAGCGCCGAGGAAACCTAAGCCTTGGAGGCCATGGCGGAAACCCCCCTTCAAGCGCTTTCCCGGCTCCGGGAGGCCCTGCAGGAGGTCCTCTTCGGCCAGGAGGAGGCCATAGAGGCCCTTCTGGCCACCCTGCTGGCCCGGGGGCACGCCCTTTTGGAGGGCGTTCCGGGCCTGGGAAAGACCCTCCTGGCGGAAAGCTTCGCCAAGGGAAGCGGCCTAAGCTACAAGCGCATCCAGTTCACCCCCGACCTCCTGCCCCAGGACCTCACGGGAAGCGAGGTGTTCCGGGAGGGGCGGTTTGAGTTCGTGAGAGGCCCCCTCTTCGCCCAGGTGGTC
Source organism: Thermus sp. KWY1 (assembly GCF_057547025.1). NCBI lineage: Bacteria > Thermotogati > Deinococcota > Deinococci > Thermales > Thermaceae > Thermus > Thermus sp. KWY1. The sequence continues at coordinate 273,624 of NZ_BAAJPG010000023.1, read as the reverse complement.
CTGGCGGACGAGATCAACCGGGCCCCGCCCAAGGTGCAGTCGGCCCTCCTCGAGGCCATGCAGGAACGGGCGGTGACCGCAGGAGGGGTGCGCTACCCCCTGCCCGAGCCCTTCTTCGTGGTGGCCACGCAAAACCCTTTAGAGCTTGAGGGCACCTACCCTCTCCCAGAGGCCCAGCTGGACCGCTTCACCGCCAAAATCCCCTTCCGCCCCCCCAGGCGGGAGGTGTGGCTCAGGATCCTCACGGAGGAGCCCCGGATTCCCGAACCCCTGGGGGTGGACTTCCCCAAGGCCCAGGAGGAGGTGCGGGGGGTCAGGGTGGCCAGGGAGGCCCTCGAGGCCATCACCCACGTGGCCTTTCTCACGCAGGAGGACCGGCGCCTGCGCATGGGCCTCTCCCCCCGGGGGGCCAAGGCCTGGCTGGCCCTGGCCCGGGCCTTGGCCTACCTCAGGGCCAAGCCCCTGGTGGACTGGAAGGAGCTTAGGGACGCAGCCTTCCTGGCCCTTCCCCATCGGCTTTTCCTCACGGAGGAGGCCCTTTACGAGGGGGAAAGCGCCGAGGGAATCCTGAAGGAGCTTCTCAGGAAGGGGGGCATCCCCTAGGAAGGAGGCAGGGTATGCGCTGGATCCGGTTTTTTCACGAGGTGGGCCTGGAGGATGTGGCTTTGGTGGGGGGTAAGAACGCCTCCCTGGGGGAGATGATCCGGGAGCTAAGCCCCCTGGGGGTGAAGGTGCCCGGGGGATTTGCCACCACCAGCGAGGCCTACTGGTATTTCCTCACGGCCAACGGCCTCAAGGAGGCCATCGCCCAGGAGCTTAAGGACCTGGACCCCGATGACCCCATCCTCCTGGCCCGGGCAAGCCGCCGCCTGAGAAACCTGATCCTGAAGGGGGAATACCCCGAGGACCTGGAGGAGGAGATCCGCCAGGCCTACCGAACGCTTTCCCAGGAAGCCGGGGAGGAAGCCCTCCCTGTGGCCGTGCGCAGCAGCGCCACCGCCGAGGACCTCCCCACCGCCAGCTTCGCCGGGCAACAGGAAAGCTACCTCTATGTGCAAGGGGAGGAGGAACTCCTCCTCCATGTGAAGCGGGCCATGGCCAGCCTCTTCACCGCCCGGGCCATCAGCTACCGGGCCCACATGGGCTTTGACCACCTGAAGGTGGCCCTCTCCGTGGGGGTGCAGCGCATGGTGCGGGCGGACACCGCCACAAGCGGGGTGATCTTCACCCTGGACCCCGACACCGGCCACCGGGGCTTCGTCTACATCACCGCCATCTACGGACTGGGGGAGAACATCGTCCAGGGGAGGGTGGGACCCGACGCCTACTACGTGCACAAGGAAACCCTCAAAGCCGGCTACCGGGCCCTGGTCCACAAGAAACTGGGCCCCAAGGAGCTTACCCTGGCCTTTGACCCCAGGGAGGGCCGGCTGAGAAACCGTCCCACCCCTCCTTACCTCCGGAACCAGTTCGCCCTTTCCGAGGATGAGGCTCTCCTCCTGGCCGACTGGTCCATCCGGATTGAGGAGCATTACAGCGGGAAGCGGGGAACTCCCACCCCCATGGACATCGAGTGGGCCAAGGACGGGCCCACGGGGGAGCTTTTCATCCTGCAGGCCCGGCCCGAAACCGTGCACTCCCAGAAGGCCCCGGTGCTCCGCATCCACCGCCTTTTGGAAAGGGGCGAGGTCCTGGCCGAGGGCCTGGCGGTGGGGGAAGCCATCGCCACGGGAAGGGCCCGGGTGCTTAAGGACCCCAAGGAGATGGATCGCTTCCAGGAGGGTGAGGTCCTGGTCACGGAAACCACCAACCCCGACTGGGAGCCCATCATGAAGCGGGCAGCGGCCATCGTCACCGAACGGGGTGGGCGCACCTCCCACGCCGCCATCGTGGCCCGGGAGCTGGGGGTACCGGCGGTGGTAGGGGCGGTGGGAGCCACCCGGCTCATTCCCGAGGGAGAAGAGGTCACGGTCTCCTGCGCTGAGGGGGAGGTGGGGCGCGTCTACCGCGGGGCCCTGGCCTTTGAGGTGGAGGAGGTGCGCCCGGAAACCCTCCCCAGGACCCGCACCCGGATCCTGGTCAATGTGGGTACCCCGGAGGAGGCCCTAAGGGTAAGCCTCCTGCCCACGGACGGGGTGGGGCTATTGCGCATGGAGTTCGTCTTCGCCAGCCACGTGCGCATCCACCCCCTGGCCCTAACCCGCTTCGAAACCCTGCCCGAGAAGGTGCGGCGCCAGGTGGAGGAGCTCACCGAGGCCTACCCCGACAAAAGGGCCTACTTCGTGGATACCCTGGCCCAGGGGATCGGCCTCATCGCCGCGGCCTTTTACCCCAGGCCCGTCCTCCTCCGCTTCTCCGACTTCAAGACCAACGAGTACGCCCGCCTCGTCGGGGGGCACCTCTTTGAGCCCAAGGAGGAAAACCCCATGCTGGGCTGGCGGGGGGCGAGCCGCTACTACCACCCCGACTACAAGGAGGGCTTCCTCCTCGAGGTGGCGGCGGTCAAGAAGGTGCGGGAGGAGATGGGCCTCAAGAACCTCATGGTGATGGTGCCCTTCTGCCGCACCCCCGAGGAGGGGGCCAGGGTTTTGGAGGTGATGGCGGAGGGAGGCTTGAAACGGGGAGAGGAGGGCCTCGAGGTCTACGTGATGGCGGAGATTCCCTCCAATGTCCTCGAGGCTGAGGCCTTCGCCGAGCTCTTTGACGGGTTTTCCATCGGCTCCAACGACCTCACCCAGCTGGCTTTAGGCCTGGACCGGGATTCGGAACGGGTGGCCTGGCTCTTCGACGAAAGGCGGGAAACCGTCAAACTCCTCTCGGCCATGCTCATAGAAAAGGCCCACGCCAAAGGGAAAAAGGTGGGCATCTGCGGCCAGGCCCCTTCCGACTACCCCGAGTTCGCCGCCTTCTTGGTGGCCAAGGGCATCGACTCCCTAAGCCTCAACCCCGACGCCCTCCTGCGCACGGTGAAGAAGGTGGCGGAGATCGAAGCCGCCCTGGGCCCTGGTGCCTGAAGCCCAGGCCAGGGTACGCTGGGGCATGGTCCGTGAACCCTTTAACGCCCTAAGCCATGCCCTGGGGGTGCCCCTAGCCCTTTTGGGAAGCGCCTTCCTCCTTCTCCTCGCCCCCAGGGAGGTCTGGCCCGCTCTCCTCATCTTCGGGCTCACCATGGCCTTCATGTTCGGTGCCAGCACCCTTTACCACGCCCTGCGGGTGGGGGATCGGGCCCTGGCCTGGCTCAGGCGGCTGGACCATGCGGCCATCTTCCTCTTCATCGCCGGAAGCTACACCCCCTTTCTGGTGGAGGGCCTTCAGGAAAGCTGGAAACCCTTCGCCCTGGGCCTGGTGTGGAGCCTGGCCCTCCTGGGGGTGGGCTTCCGCCTCTTCTTCCTCAGGGCACCCCGGTGGCTCTACACCCTGGCCTACCTGGCCCTGGGTTGGCTTTCCGTCTTCTTTCTCCCCAAGCTCCACCTGCCCCTTCCCACCTTCGGCCTTATGGCCCTCTCCGGGGCCTTCTACACCCTGGGAGCCTGGGTGTATGCGAGAAAGAAGCCGGACCCCTGGCCGGGGAAAGTGGGGTTTCACGGCCTGTGGCATCTCCTGGTCCTTGTGGGAAGCCTTTTTATGTACCTGGCGGTTCTAAGCCTGTACACCTAGCTTTCTCATGAGAAAGTGAGTATCCTGGAGGGTATGGAACCTCCCCTCATCCTGATCGTGGAGGACGAAAAGGACATCGCCCGCTTCATCGAGCTGGAACTGCAAGCCGAGGGCTACCGCACCGAGGTGGCCTACGACGGCATCACCGGCCTTTCCCGCTTCCGGGAGGTGAACCCCAACCTGGTGATCCTGGACCTGATGCTTCCCGTCATGGACGGGATCGAGGTGGCCAAGCGCATCCGCAAGACCTCCAACGTGCCCATCCTCATCCTCACCGCCAAGGACCGCATCGAGGACAAGGTGGAGGGCCTGGACGCCGGGGCCGACGACTACCTGGTGAAGCCCTTTTCCATAGAGGAGCTCCTGGCCCGGGTGCGGGCCCACCTGCGCCGGGTGAGCCCGGCCATCACCGGGGAGATCAGGGTGGCGGACCTCATCATCAACCTCGAGGGCCGCGAGGTTTTCCGAAGCGGGCGGCGCATCGAGCTTTCCAACAAGGAGTTCGAGCTCCTGGAACTTCTCGCCAAGAACCCCGGGAAGGTCTTCAGCCGCTACGAGATCGAGGAAAAGGTCTGGCCTGGCTACCAGGGGGGAAGCAACGTGGTGGACGTCTACATCGGCTACCTGCGCAAGAAGCTGGAGGCCGCAGGGGAAAGGCGCCTGATCCACACGGTGCGGGGCGTGGGGTACGTGCTCCGTGAGGATTGACGCATTCCTCCCATGCCCCACCTTGAAGCAGCCCTAAGGGCCTCCTCGCCGGGGTTCCAAAGCCAGGGCAGGGCGGTATGACCCTGCGCTCCCGCATCACCCTCCTCACCGCAGGCCTCCTCCTGGTAACCCTCTTGGTGCTGGGGCTGGCCCTGGAAGGCCTCTTGCGGGGCTTCCTTTACCGCTCCCTGCGCCAGGAGCTTCTGGAGGCCAGCAACCAGGTGGTCCGCCTCCTGAACCTGGGCGGCCAGGCCCTCCTGGAGGCCGGGCTTCCCGCAAGCCTCTATGCGGAGCTCCAGCTTCTTCCCGAGGAAAACCCCGCCCTTCTGGCCCGGGAAGGGGGGATCAGCCTGCAGAAAAGCCCCGCCTTAGGAAGTCAGCGCCTGCTCCTAAAGGAGGCGGACTACCACGCCCTTCTGGAGCGGGGCGAGGCCTGGGCCTACGCCGAGCTGCCGCGGGAAGGACCCCCCTTAAAGCTTCTGGTCTACGCCCGCCGGGTGGAGGTCAACCTGGGGGGAACCGTGTGGCAGGGAGCCCTCTTGGTGGGAAAGCCCGTGGAGAACCTGGAGAGCACCCTCTCCCAGTTCGCCCGCATCTATGCGGGTACGGCGCTTCTCGTGCTCCTCCTCTCCATCCTCCTGGCCAGGAACCTGGTGGCCCGGGCCCTGGAACCCCTGGAATGGGTGGCCCGGCGGGCCGAGGCCATCACCACCCGCCCCGAACCCCTGCCCGAACCCGAGGGGCGGGACGAGGTGGCCACCCTGGTGCGGGCCTTAAACGGCATGCTTTCCCGGATGCAGCAGGCCTTCCTGGCCCAGACCCGCTTCCTCCAGGATGCCTCCCACGAGCTCAGAACCCCCATCACCGCCATTCTGGGCCACGTGGGCTTCCTGCTGCGCCGCACCCCCCTCACCGAGGCCCAGCGGGAGAGCCTCGAGGTGGTGAAGCGGGAAGCGGAGCGCATGGGGAAGCTGGTGTCGGACCTTCTGGAGCTCTCCCAAACCGGTTCCTGGCGCATGGAACCGGCCCCTGTCCGCATCCAAGACCTCCTGGAGGAGGTGAAGGAGGAGTTCGCCAAGAGCTTTGAGGGGGAGATTGAGGTGGAAGCCTCCCCAGAGCTTTGGGTGCAAGGCGACCCGGACCGGCTCCACCAGGTCCTGGCCAACCTCCTCTCCAACGCCATCAAAGCGGGGGCCCGGCACATCTGGCTCAGGGCCTTTGACCTGGGGGAGAAGGTGGTGGTGCGGGTGGAAGACGACGGGGAAGGCATCCCCAAGGAGCACCTTCCCCACCTTTTCGAGCGCTTCTACCGGGTGGACAAGGCCCGGGACCGGGAGCGGGGGGGGTCGGGGCTGGGCCTCGCCATCGTGAAGGCCATCCTCGAGGCCCACGGGGGGGAGATCTGGGTGGAAAGCGAGGTGGGCAAGGGAACGGCCTTCAGCTTCTCCCTTCCTTCAGCCGCGCCACCGCCTCCTCCACGCTGATCTCCCCCCGGCGCAAGGCCTCCAACACCTCAAGCCTGTCTTCCCCTTCCTCTGCGGCCTCGTAGCCCAGGGCCTTGAGGAGAGCGTCCAGCCGCGCCCGCACCGTGGGGTAGGAAACCCCTAGGATCCTCTCCACCTCCTTCAGGTTGCCCCGGGCCTTCACGAAAAGCCGCAGGAAGTCCAGGTGGTCCTTGGAAAGGAGGGCGAACTCGTTCAGCTGGAAGCGGCCGTGCACCTCGGTACCGCAAGAGGGGCAAAAGAGGGCCTTCACCGCCAAAGGAGCCTCGCAGGCCGGGCACCGCACGGGAACGGGTTTCATCACCATAGCCCCACCTTGATCTCCACTTCCTCCGCCTCCACCTCCAGCAGGGTTAAAGGCGGCAACACCCTAAAGGTCCAAAGGGCACCAAGAGGCAAGGGAATAGGCGCTCCTCCCCGGAAAAGGGCCCGGGTGTTCCACACCCAGAGGGCGAGGAGCAAACCCCACTCCAGGGCGCAAAGGGGAAGGGGGAGGACCAGGGGCAGGGGGAAAGGCCCCCGCACCCGAAGGTAGAGGAACCTGGGGCGCAAAGGGGGCCAAGCTGGCCTCACACCACCTCCACCAGCACCTGCACTGGATTGCCCTCCTCCTCCGCCTCGATCTCCACCAGTTTCCCCTCGGGCACCCCCTCCCGCACCAGGCGCAAGAGGTCCTTCAAATGTACCCCCCGGTCCTCCAGGGTGAGCTTGGCCTCTTCGGGCAGGAACTTCTCCAGAAGCTCCGCCAAGGCCAGGGGAAGGTTCACGTGGACCCGAACCGGCTTCCCCTTGTCGTGGGCCTGGATCCGCACCCTGAGGAGCCTGGCAGGAATCTGCGCCCGGGGCCTGGGTTCCTCCACCGCCTGAAGCAGGGCCAGGGCCTCCTCTACCCCAATCTCGCCGGAACGCACCATTTCCAGAATACGCCGTTTTTCCTCCATCTTATGCCTCCAGTTCCAGATTCCCCATGGCCACCCTGGCCCTGAGCTTGGCCTTCCCCTCTCCCAAGGACCAGCGCCGCCCGCCAGGGGCCGCCACCTGCCGCCAAGGTCCCGCCACCTCGAGGCCCCCCAGGCGCACCTGGGCCTCCACCTCCAGGTCCGAACCCGGCAGAAAGCGGAGCTCGGCGTTGCCCGCCCGCACCTCCAGGCGGTGCTCTCCATCCCGAAGGAAAAGGCCTGCTTCCAGGTTGCCTCCCGAAAGGGCCAGGTCCAGGCCCAAAAGCCCATCCCCTTCCAGGTTGGCCCCTAGGGCCCGGCCCTTGAGGACCACCCCGGCAAGCTCCACGTGGCTTCCCTTGGCCAAAAGCAAAACCTCGGCCCCCTCGGGAACCTTAAGCCTCCCCTCGCCCAGGGAAACCCGATAGACCGGGATCCCGCCCTCCAGGACTACCCCTCCACCCTCCGCCTCCAGCCCCTCCAACCCCGCCACCCCCACCACCTCGAGGCTGGCCCCGAACGCCTGCACCTGAACCCGAAACCCCTGGGGGTCAAAGACCTGGGAGGCCTCCACAGGAGGCCTTTCCCCACCAGCCAAGTCCCTTCCCTCCAGCACGGAAAGAAGCTCCAGGGCCTCCTCCGGGGTAAGGACCCCTTCCCTTACCATCTCCAAAATGCGCCGCTTATCCTCCATAGGAAACCTCCCCAAGCTCCGCCGGAGCCTCCGGGGCAAGCCTCTGGGCCCACCGCAAAAGAACCCGGGCCAGCCTCAGACGCCAGGGAGAACGAAGGGGCCTAAGGAGCCTCTCCCGCTCCGCCTCCAAAAGGAGCTCCTCGTGCCTCCTCTTCCCCACCCCCGGGTCCCACCATGGGCTCCACATCCTTCACCTCCTTGTGAAGGATTATAAACCCGTTGTTCCCAATCTGTCAAGTTGAGGTTTCCATATCTAAAACCCCAGGCCCGAAGGATGGCGGGAACCCAGGAAAGGAGCGCCGATGAAGGCGAAGAGCAAAAGGGCATAGGCCAGCAGGAGCAGGGCCATGCGCGGGTAGCCCTGAAGCCGCTCCTCGAGGAGGAAGTAAAGGGTGAGGCCCAGCCAGCCCAGGAGCACGGAGATCTCCTTGGGATCCAGGGCCAAAGGGCTACCGAAATACCCCCAGGCCCAGGCCATGCCGCTGGTCAGGCCCAAGGTGGTGGCCAGGTACCCCACCCGAAGGTAGCCCTGCTCCAGCCGCCTCAGGCTCCAAAGGGGGGCGGAAAGCAGGGCTTTTTCCGGCACCGACCTTAGGCGCAGGTCCTGCATGGCGCACATCACCCCTGCCCCCACCCCCACCGCCAGGGCCAGGTAGGCCACCAGGAAGGCCCCGGCGTGCACCAGGGTAAGGAGGAGGGGCAGGCTTCCCCCCGGATGGGGCAGGGCCTTGAGGGCAAAGAGGCCAAGGAGCATGGCCAGGAGAACCAGGTAGCGGCGGAGAGGGGTAAGCCTCGGCCGAAGCAAGAGGCTCTCCCCCCGCAAGGCCAAAAGCCCCCCCAGGACCAAGGCGGGCTGGGCCGGACCTGAGAAAAACCCCTTGGCGAAGGCATCGGCCAAGGCGGCCCCCAGGTACAGAAAGGCCCCGAGGAAAAGCCCTCGAGGCCAGAACAACCCCACCGCCAGGAGGAGAACCCCCACCAGGGCCAGCAGGGAAACCGCGGTCATAGCCGTGGGGGACGGAAGGCCAGAAGCGGGCACTCCCCAGGGCAGGGAGGACCCTGGAGGAACTCCTGGGTCCGGGCCTTTACGGCCAGAATCCAGGGGTGGGCCCTACGCCCCGCCTCCTTGTGCCAGGTAAGGGGATCGGCCTCCGGGTACTCCCGCACCACCTCCTTATAGGCCAGGCCCTTCAGGGCCCGTATGGCCTCCCGCACCCGGTGGCCCGCATACCACTCCAGGTAGTCCCCAATGGCTCCCTCTATGAGGACCTCCACCTTGGGCACCTCGCCCTGGCGGGCCTTTAGGTTCTTCTCCACCACCCGCTTTAGGTCGTCCAGGTTGTACAGGTAGGCCTGGGGCAGGCGGCCCACCCGGGGGTCGATGTTCCGGGGCAGGGCGATGTCGATGAGGAAAAGGGGCTTGGACCGCCTCGGCAGGTCCTCCGGGCGCACCAGGTAATGGGGGCTGGCGGCGGAAGCCACCACCAGGTCCGCCTGGCGCAGGACCTGGGGAAGGGCCTCGAGGCCATAGGCCTCCCCTGCAAACCGCTCCGCCAGGGCCCTGGCCCTCTCCACCGTGCGGTTCACCACCAAAACCCGGTCCACTCCCTGGGCCTTCAGGTGGGTAAGAAAGAGCTCCGCCATTTCCCCCGCCCCCAAAACCGCCACGGCAAGGCCCGTGAGGTCCCCGTACACCGCCAGGGCCAGGTCCAAGGCCGCGTAGGCCACGCTCACCGCTCCCGCCCCGATGCCGGTTTCGCTCCGAGCCCGCTTGCCGAGGGCGATGGCGGACTGGAAGGCCTTCTCCAATAGGCTTTCCGTGGCCCCATATTTCCGGGCCAGGAAGAGGGCCTCCCGCACCTGCCCCAGGATCTGCGCCTCCCCCATCACCAAGGAGTCCAGGCCCGCCGCCACCCGAAAGAGGTGCCGCAGGGCCTCTATTCCCTCCTTCTGGTAGAGGTGGTGGGCCTCCACCCCCCGCGCAAGGAGGAGGGCTTTGGCCTCCTTAGGGCTTCCCACCCCGTAGATTTCCGTGCGGTTGCAGGTGGAAAGCACCACCGCCCTGCCCAGGGTGCGCAGAGCCGCCGGCAGGGCCACCGCTGGGTCCAGGGCCGCCCGCTCCCGCACCTCCACGGGGGCGGTCTTGTGGGAAAGGCCCACCAGGTAAAGGGGCAGGGCCATAGTCTTTCGACAGTATACGCCACCCGGGTAGGGACAAGAATCCCCCTTCTTAGGGATTAACCCTTAACCGAAGCCCTATGAGAGCGCCCGAAGTATGGCCTGGAAAAGCCCTTCCAGGCCCGGCTCCGCCGCCTCCCACACGGCAAAGCCCAGCCGCCTGGCCTCTTCCCCCGTGCTGGGGCCGATGCAGGCCGCCTTGGGCCTCCTAGGGGTCTTTAAGGCGTAGGCCCTGGCGGCGCTTGGGCTGAAGAAGGCCACCACCTGGGCCCTTTCCAAAAGAGCCAGCTCCTCTGGGGAAAGCTCCCTCTCCCGGGTAGCGTACACCTCCACTCGCTCCACCGCCACCCCCCGGGCCCCGAGGCCTTCCTCCAAATCCTTCCCCGCCAGATCCCCCGCCACAAAGAGCACCCTTTGGGCTGGGGGAAAGGCCGCCGCCAGGTCCTTGGCCGTGGCCCGGGGAGGGACGAAAGCAGGGGATAGGCCCCCCTGGCGCAGCACCTCCCCCGTCCCTTCCCCCACCGCCGCCACCTTGAGAAGGGGCCTTCCCGCCTTTTCCCAGGCCCAAAGAAGCCTCTTAGCCCCCTCTTTGGAGGTGACCGCCACCCAGTCCGCCTGGAGAAGTCTTCCGGGAAGGACCTCGAGGCCCGGCAGGTCCACCTGCTCCAAAAGGGCCACCTCCGCCACCTCAATCCCCAAGGCGCGGAGCCGGTCCAATAGCCCCTTATCCTTCCCGCGGGTCAGCAGGACCACGGCCTTTAAGGACCTTGTGAAAGAGCTTCATGGCGGCCAGGGCCCGGGGGAAGCCCAGGAAAATGGCGGACTGCAGGATGGTTTCCCGCACCTCCTCCTCGGTGGCGCCTACCCGTAAAGCCCCCTCCAGATGGGTGGCCAGCTCCTTAGGGCTACCCAGGGCGATCAGGGCGGTGATGGCCAGGAGTTCCCGGGTTTTGAGGTCCAGCCCCGGCCGGGCCAGGACCTCCTCGTAGGCGAAGTCCCGGATGTAGCGGAAAAGATCCTCGTCCACCTCCTTCAGACTTGCCTCAATGGCCCCTTGCTTCTCCCCCCAGATGGCCTGCCGCACGCTCATGGCAGGTAGTCTAACACCCCCTCCAGCCGGTGGAGGGCCTGGGGGTTCTCCCCCAGGGGGTCAAAGAGGAGGGGTTTAACCCCAGCCCCCTGAGCCCCGACCCAATCGGCCTCCGAATCCCCCACGTGCACCGCCTCCTCGGGAGCCACGCCCAGGGCCTCGAGGGCCTCCTGGAAAAGCCTGGGGTCGGGTTTGGCCACCCCGGAAAGGGCGCTCACCGAAAGGTGCTGGAAGTAGGGCCTTAAGCCCACCACCTCCAGGATCTCCGGCAGGGTGGCATCCCAGTTGGACACCACCGCCAGGGCATAGCCCCGCTCCTTCAGGGCCTGTAAGGTGGCCTCGGCTCCGGGAACCACGGGCCAGAACCGGGGGTTCCTCCAGTTTTCCACCAGCTCCCGGCTCAGGGCCTCGGCGTGCTCCTCGAGGCCCATCCCCGTAAAGAGCCTCCGGTGGAACTCCCGCCAAAGCCCCAAGGCGGTTTCCAGATCCCGGGCCTCTAGATGATGGTCCTCATAGAAGCGAAAAGCCGCCAAGGCCGCCGTCCTGGGATCCCTCCTGGGCTTAAGGCCCCGTTCCTCCAAAAAAGGCAGGAGCCAAAACCGGGGGCTTGCCAGGATCAGGGTGTTGCCCACGTCAAAGAGCACCGCCCGGGTCATGAACCCAGTGTATACCCTGGCTTCTCTAACGGGTGTCTAACCTCCACCTGCTATGGTTTTTATAGCAAAAGGAGGTGGTAAGGCATGCGATGGCTTGTATGGACCCTGGTATTGCTGGTTCCCAGCCTGGCCCAGAGCTTTGAGGTGGTTTCCGGGGAAGCCCGCTACCGGGTGCGGGAACAGCTGGTCCAGATCGGCATCACGGACGCCGTGGGCACCACCCAGGCGGTAAAGGGGCAGGTGGCCCTCCAGGGCACCAGGGCCACGGGGGAGTTCGTGGTGGACCTGAGGGAACTCCGAAGCGACCAGCAACGGCGGGATAACTACCTCAGGCAAAACACCTTGCAAACGGACCGCTTCCCCACCGCCACCTTCCGGCCCAAGGAGGTGAAGGGCCTTCCCAGCCCCCTGCCCCAAAGGGGCAAGTTCCCCGTGCAGGTGGTGGGGGACCTCACCATCCGGGACGTGACCCAGGAGGTGGTGTGGGAGGGGGAGGCGGAGTTTTCGGGGGAAGAGGTGAAGGTTCGGCTTAAGACCGAGTTTCCCTTCGAACGGTTCCAGCTGACCCAGCCCCGGGTGCCCATCCTCCTCAGCGTGGAAAACCGCATCCGGCTGGAGGTGGACCTCAGCTTGAGGCGAAAATGAAACGGCGCACCCTGTTAGGGCTTCTCCTCTCTCTTCCCCTGGCGCGGGCCCAGTGCCCGCCCACCCCGGCCCTCACGGAAGGGCCCTACTACCTTAGGGAGGTACCCCGGCGGAGGGACCTGAGGGAAGGGCTTCCCGGAATCCCCCTTCGGCTTACCCTCCGGGTGCAGGACCGCACCTGCCAGCCCCTTGGGGGCGTGCGGGTGGACCTCTGGCACACGGATGCCCTGGGGCGCTACTCGGGGGTGAACGCCCCCGGGGTCTTCTGCCGGGGCTGGCAGCCCACGGACCACCAGGGCCAGGTGGAGTTTCTCACCCTCTTTCCCGGCTGGTACCCAAGCCGCACCCCCCACCTGCACCTCCGGGTGGAGGCGGGAGGCAGAAGCTTCGCCACCCAGCTTTTCTTCCCCGAGGAAGTCCAGCGCCAGGTCTACGCCCAACCCCCCTACGCGGAAAGGGGGATGCCCCGGATCGGCAACCGCCAGGACATGATCTTCCGGGCCGACCTCCTCCTGGCCCTGAAGCCCGAAGGGGAGGGTTATGGGGGAAGTTTCGTCCTTACCCTGCCCTTTTAGTACCCTTAAAGCATGGTCCCCCGTTACCAGACCCCGGAGATGGCCGAGCTATGGTCGGAGGAAAACCGCTACCGCATGTGGGCGTTGGTGGAGGCCTATGCCCTCGAGGCCTGGGAGGCCCTGGGCCAGGTGCCCAAAGGGCTTTCCCAAAGGCTTCTTGTGCACCTAAAGGAGCATCCCCTGGACGCCCGCTTCGCCCAGAGGGTAGCGGAGCTGGAGGAGGTCACCCGCCACGACCTGGTGGCCTTCACCCGGGCCCTGGTGGAGTGGACCGGGGACGAGGAGGTGGGGCGCTACCTGCACCTGGGCCTCACCAGCTCGGACATCGTGGATACCGCGCAAAACGCCCTTTTGGTGAGGGCCTTGGACCTGATCCTCGAGGAGCTATCCGGGGTCCAGGAGGAGCTCAAGCGCCTGGCCCTCCGCTACAAGCACACCCCGGCCATCGCCCGCACCCACGGGGTCCACGCCGAGCCCACCAGCTTCGGCCTCCGCTTCCTGAGCTTTTACGCCGCCTTTCAGCGGGACAGGGAACGGCTTGAGCGCGCCCAGAAGACCATCGGGGTGGCCATGCTCTCGGGCTCGGTGGGGAACTACGCCCACATCCCCCCGGAGGTGGAGGCCCACGTGGCCCGGCGGCTTGGCCTTAGTCCAGAACCCCTCTCCACCCAGGTGGTGCCCCGGGACCGGCACGCGGAGGTGCTGGCCGCCCTGGCCATCCTGGGGGGGAACCTGGAGCGGGTGGCGGTGGAGCTTCGCCACCTCCAGCGCACAGAGGTGCTGGAAGCCCAGGAGCCTTTCCGGGAAGGCCAGACGGGAAGCTCCAGCATGCCCCACAAGAAAAACCCCGTGGGTTTGGAAAACCTCACCGGGATGGCCAGGCTCCTTCGGGGATACCTGGGCCCCTCCCTGGAAAACATCGCCCTGTGGCACGAAAGGGACATCTCCCATTCCTCCGTGGAACGGGTCATCCTCCCCGACGCCACCACCGCCAGCCACTACGCCCTTAGGCGGTTAAAGGGCATCCTGGGGGGCCTGGTGGTCTTTGAGGCAAACCTCAAGCGGAACCTGGACCTCACCCGGGGCCTGGTCTACTCCCAGCAGGTGCTGAACGCCCTCATCGCTCAGGGCCTTCCCCGGGACAGGGCCTACGCCATCGTGCAACGCAACGCTCTAAGAAGCTGGGAGGAGGGCCTTAGCTTCGCCCAGCTTTTGGAAGAGGACCCGGAAAACCCCCTCAAGGGGGAAAGGCTTAGGGCCCTTTTTGACCCTGCGCCCTTCCTAAAGCACGTGGACGCCATCTACGCCCGCTTTGGGCTTTGAGGGGAAAACCGTTACCACAAAGGGGCCAGCTGGAGGGCGAAGCCCGGGAGTTCCGGTTCCAGGGAAAGGGTGTCCACACCCTCAAAGCGCTCCGGCTCCTTTCCCGGCCTGTACACCTCCACGGTCCGGGTATAAGGGTCCACCAGCACCCCCAGGCGCGCTCCCTCCTTAAGGTAAAGGGTCATCTTGGCCCTGAGCTCCTCTATCCCTTGCGAGGAGGAGCGCACCTCAAAGACCACGTCCGGGACCAAAGGAGGAAACCCTTCCTTCTCCTCCTCCGACAAAGCCTCCCACCGCTTTTTTCCCACCCAAGAAGCATCCGGGGACAGGATGGCCCCGCCCGGCAGCTTGAACCCCGTGGAGGCGTCAAAGACCACCCCCAGACCCCTTTCCTCGTTCCAGCGGGCCAGCTGATACGCCAGCTGGAGGCTCCGCCGACCACTTTGCCCTCCTGTGGGACTCACCCAAAGCCTCCCCTCCGGCGACCGCTCAAACTGGTAGCCGGGATTGCGCTCCGAAAGCAGCCAAAGCTCCCTTTCCCCGATGGGGCGCAGAAGGTCCAGGGATAGGGCCATACCTTCCTCATTGTGGCACCCTCCGGGCTTAAAATGAAGGCTGGAGGGGACCAAGGTCCCGAAGCGGAGGCACATGGAAAAGCTTTACGAGGGCAAGGCGAAAATCCTTTACCCGGAAGGGCCCGACACCCTCAGGGTTTACTTTAAGGACGAGGCTACGGCCTTCAACGCGCAGAAGCGGGGCCTCATCCCCGGGAAGGGAGTGGTCAACAACAAGGTCTCGGCAACCCTCTTCCGCTACCTGGAAGCCCACGGCGTGAGAACCCACTTCCTCGAGGAGCTCTCCGACCGGGAGATGCGGGTCCTACGGGTGGAGATCCTCCCCCTGGAGGTCATCCTCCGCTTCAAAGCAGCGGGGAGCTTCGCCAAGCGCTACGGGGTGAAGGAGGGCACCCCCCTAAGGGGTCCCTTGGTGGAGTACTCCCTTAAAAGCGACCCTCTGGGCGACCCCTTGATCTGCCCCGAGGCCATTTTGGCCCTGGGCCTGGCCACGGAGGAGGAGCTTTCCCAGGTGAAGGCCACCACCCTGAAGGTAGGGGAGCTATTGCGGAACTTCTTCGCCCAAAGGGGGCTGGACCTCGTGGACTTCAAGCTGGAGTTCGGCAAAAGGAACGGGGAGATCCTTCTCGCCGACGAGATCTCCCCCGACACCATGCGCCTTTGGGACCAAAAGACGGGAGAGCCCATGGACAAGGACCGCTTCCGCAAGGATCTGGGAGGTGTGGAGGAAGCCTACCAGGAGGTCCTCCGGCGGGTTCTAAGGGGGTAGCCATGCCCAAGTACCAGGCCACCCTGCTCATTGAGCTCAAAGAGGGCATCCTGGACCCCCAGGGCCGGGCGGTGGAAGGAGTTTTGAAGGATCTGGGCCACCCCGTGGATTCGGTGCGGGTGGGGAAGGTCCTCGAGGTGGTCTTCCCCGCGGAAACCCTCCTGGAGGCGGAGGAGAAAGCCAGGGCCATGGGGAAGCTTTTGGCCAACCCGGTGATGGAGGTCTTCACCCTGGAGGCCTTAAAGGAACTCCCATGAAGTGGGCCATCATCCGCTTCCCTGGCTCCAACTGCGACGAGGACGCCCGCTTCGCCTTGGAGAAGGCGGGCTTAAAGGCGGAGTACGTCTGGCACACGGAAACAAGCCTGAAGGGCTTTGACGGGGCCTTCTTGCCAGGAGGCTTCAGCTATGGAGATTACCTGAGGGCCGGGGCCCTGGCGGCCAAAAGCCCGGTGATGGAGGAGGTAAGGCGCTTCGCCCGTGAAGGGCGGCCCGTGATCGGGGTGTGCAACGGCTTCCAGGTGCTCACCGAGGCCGGGATCCTTCCCGGGGCCCTTCTCGCCAACCTGAACCTGCACTTCACCTGCAAGGAAGTGGGGGTAAGGGTGGAGCGCAACAACCTCCCCTTCACCCGCCTCTACCAGAAGGGGCAGGTCCTTAGCCTGCCCATCGCCCACGCCGAGGGCCGCTACTATGCGGACGCCGAGACCCTGGCCCGGCTGGAGGGAGAAGGCCTGGTGGTCTTCCGCTACGCCCCCTTAAAGGGGGAAGCGGACTACAACCCCAACGGGAGCCTCCACGACATCGCCGGCATCACCAACGAGAAGGGCAATGTCCTCGGCATGATGCCCCACCCCGAGCGGGCGGTGGATGAGGTTTTGGGCGGCACGGATGGGCTCCCCTTGTTCCTGGGGCTCTTAGAGGAGGTAACGGGATGAAACCCAAGGCCATCACCTTTGACTTCTGGGGCACCCTCTTCACGGAGGGAAAGGCGTTTTTGGAAAAGGTCATGCCCGCCCGGTACGAGATCCTCCTGGATGCCCTATCCGAGGCCGGGCACCCGGCGGAGGAGCACGAGGTGCGGGAAGCCTACCGCCAGGCGGCCATCGCCTTTGAGGAGGCCTGGAAGGCCGGGGAACACATGTCCGTATACGACCGGGTGGCCCGCATCTTCGCCCTTCTCGGGGCTCCCCATGACCCCGGGCTCATCGCCCTCACCGCCAGGAAGCTGGAGGAAAGCTCCCTTCTGGTGGACCTCGAGGCCCTCCCTGGAGTGGGGGCGTTGAAGGAGCTGGCCAAGAAATACCCCCTGGCCTTGGTTTCCGACACCGGCCTCACCCCGGGCCGTCTTATCCGGGAACACCTGAAGCGGCAGGGGCTGGATGTCTTCCAAGCCTACAGCTTCTCCGACGAAACCGGCTACGTGAAGCCCAAGCCCGAGGCCTTCCGGGTGGCCCTCGAGGCCCTGGGCGTGGCCCCGGAGGAAGCCCTGCACGTGGGCGACCTGCCCCAGACGGACATCAAGGGAGCCTTCGCCACCGGCTACCCCTGGGCGGTGCAGTACGTGGGCCTGAGGGAGGTGAACGGGGAGATCAAGGCCACGGCCAAGATCAAGGACCACCGGGAGCTTCTTCCCCTTCTCCAGTGATGGAAACCCTAGCCCAAGAAATCGGCATCCCGGAAGAGGAGTACCGGGAGATCAGCAAGAGGCTTGGCCGGGAGCCCAACCGGGTGGAGCTTTTCCTCTTCAAGGTGATGTGGAGCGAGCACTGCGCCTACAAGAACTCCCGGCCCCTTCTGAAGCAGCTTCCCAAGGAGGGGGAGGCCGTCCTGCAGGGCCCGGGGGAGAACGCCGGCGTGGTGCGCATCGGCGAGGGCTGGGCGGTAGCCTTCAAGATCGAAAGCCACAACCACCCCTCGGCGGTGGAGCCCTTCCAGGGTGCCGCCACCGGGGTGGGGGGGATCATCCGGGACATCATGAGCATGGGGGCCCGGCCCATCGCCCTGCTGGATTCCTTGCGCTTTGGCCCCCTGGGGGACGCCCGAAGCCGCTACCTCCTCAAGGGGGTGGTCTCCGGCATCGCCCACTACGGCAACGCCATCGGGGTCCCCACGGTGGGCGGGGACCTCTACTTCCACGAGGGCTACCGGGAAAACCCCCTGGTGAACGCCATGTGCCTGGGGCTTCTTAGGGAGGAGCACTTAAGGCGTAGCCAGGCCTCCTTAGGCCGGCCCATCTACTACGCCGGGGCCAAGACGGGAAGGGATGGGATTGGGGGTGCCGCCTTCGCCAGCCGGGAGCTTTCCGAGGACAAGGAGGAGGACCGGCCGGCAGTCCAGGTGGGGGACCCCTTTTTGGGAAAGCTCCTCATGGAGGCCACCCTCGAGGCCATCGAAAAGGACCTGGTGGAAGGCGTCCAGGACATGGGGGCGGCAGGGCTCACCAGTAGCCTCTCGGAGCTGGCCCATAAGTCGGGCCTCGGGGTGGAGCTGGATCTAGACCGCGTCCCCACCCGGGAAAGGGACATGAGCCCCATAGAGCTTCTCCTCTCCGAAAGCCAGGAGCGCATGGTCCTGGTGCCCAAGGAGGGCAAGGAGAAGGAGCTGGAAAAGGTCTTCCAGCGGTGGGGCCTGGACTGCGTGCCCGTGGCCAGAACCATCCCCGAACGGGTCTTCCGCGTCCTCTTCCGGGGCGAGGTGGTGGCCGAGGTCCCCACGGAGGCCCTGGCGGAAGCCCCCACCTACGTGCGCATCGGAAGGGAGGACCCCGAGATCCGAAGGCTCCGGGAGATGCCCCTTCCCCCGCTTGCCGCCAACCCCCAGGAGGTTCTTCTCCAGCTCCTCGCCTCCCCCAACCTGGCAAGCCGGGAACCCGTCTACGAACGCTACGACCACCAGGTGGGAACCCGGACCGCCCTGGTGCCGGGCAAGGGGGATGCGGCGGTGCTCTGGGTGAAGGGAACCCACTTGGGCATTGCGGCCAAGGTGGACCAAAACCCCAGGTATAGCCGCCTCCATCCCCGGCTTGGAGCCATGCACGCCTTGGCGGAGGCCTGCCGCAACGTAAGCGTGGTGGGGGCAAAACCTCTGGCCTACACCGACGGCCTCAACCTGGGAAGCCCGGAAACCCCGGAAGGCTACTTTGAGCTCCAGGAAACCATCGCCGGCCTTAGGGAGGCCAGCGAGGCCCTGGGGGTGCCGGTGGTTTCCGGAAATGTATCCCTTTACAACGAAAGCGGGGGCTGGCGCATCCCCCCCACGGCCATGGTGGGGGTAGTGGGGGTCTTGGACATAAGAAGGCGGGCAGAGATGGGCTTCCGCCGCCCGGGAGAGGTGATCCTCCTTTTGGGAGAGGAGAAGGGGGAGCTTGGGGGAAGCGAGGTCCTCCACCTCCTTACGGGCCTCGAGACGGGCCATCCACCCAAGCTGGATCTGGAGCGGGAGAAGCGGGTACAGGAGGCCATCCGGGAGCTCATCGGCTTGGGCCTCACCCGCACCGCCCACGACCTGGCGGAAGGAGGGCTTTTGGTGGCCCTGGCGGAGATGACCTTCCCCTACGGCCTGGGGGCCACGGTGGAGGTGCGCACCCGGGGCCTCGAGCAGCCGTCAGGCCAGCTTGCCACCCTCTTCGGCGAGGCGCCGAGCCGGATCCTCTTCACCGTGGCCAAGGAGGACCTCAAGGAGGTCACCTTCCGGCTGGAGGAAAGGGGCCTTCCCTACCGCGTCCTGGGCGAAACCGGGGGGAATACCCTCACGGTCCTCACCCCGGATGGGGTGCTAGAGTGGGAGGTACAGGAGCTCCTCGCCGCCTGGAAGCGGCCCCTGAGGGAGGTGCTGGATGGACAAGCCTAGGGAAGAGTGCGGGGTCTTGGGGCTTTGGAGCGAAGAACCCCTGGACGCGGCGGGGCTACTCCATCTGGGCCTTCTCGCCCTCCAGCACCGGGGGCAGGAGGCGGCGGGGATTGCCGTATCGGATGGGAAGGAATTCCTGGTAGAGAAGGATCTCGGCCTGGTGAACCAGGTTTTTACGGAGGAGCGCCTGGCCCGCCTGCGCCTGGGGGAAGCCCGGCTGGGCCTGGCCCACACCCGCTACTCCACCACGGGCTCCAACCTGCGCTTCAACGCCCAGCCCCTCACCGCCCGCACCGCCCACGGGGTTCTGGCCATCGCCCATAACGGCAACTTCACCAACGCCAAGCCCCTTCGCGACCGGCTTCTAAGGGAAGGGGCCACCTTCCAAAGCACCTCGGACACCGAGGTGATGCTCCTCCTCCTCGCCCGCTTGGGCCACCTCTCCCTCCCCGAGGCGGCCGCCGAGGCTATGAAGGCCCTGGAAGGAGGGTATTCCATCCTCCTCATGGACCGCAGAACCGTGGTGGCCCTCCGGGATCCCCACGGGGTGCGGCCCCTGGCCATCGGCAGGCTTCCTAAAGGCTACGCCTTTGCCTCCGAGCCCCCGGCCCTCGAGCTCATGGGGGCCCGCTACCTCCGGGATGTGCGCCCGGGAGAGGTGGTCTGGGTGGAGGAAGGCGAGCTTAAAAGCCTCCAGGCCCTTCCCCCAAACCCCGCCCCCTGCGCCTTTGAGTGGATCTACTTCGCCAGGCCCGATAGCCTCCTGGACGGGGTGGAGGCCTACGAGGCCCGGGTGCGCATGGGCATGGAGCTCTTCCGGGAAGCCCCGGCCGAAGCGGACATGGTGGTGCCGGTGCCCGACTCCGGCATCGGGGCGGCGGTGGGCTACGCCAAGGCTAGCGGCCTTCCCCTGGAGTACGGCCTTTACAAGAACCCCTATGCGGGCCGCACCTTCATCCAGCCCACCCAGGCGCTGAGGGACCTGAAGACCCGCTTGAAGCTCTCCCCCACCTCGGCGGTGCGGGGCAAGCGGGTGGTGCTCATCGACGACTCCATCGTGCGGGGCACCACCAGCCGCCACATCGTGGCCATGCTGAAGGAAGCAGGGGCCCGGGAAGTCCACTTCCGGGTTTCCAGCCCCCCCATCCGCTTCCCCTGCTACTACGGCATCGACACCGCCGCCCGTAAGGAGCTCATCGCCGCCGAGAAGAGCGTGGAGGAGATCCGGGCCTTCATCGGGGCGGATACCCTGGCCTTCCTCTCGGAGGAAGGGGTCAGGCGGGCCATCGGGGGGCCCGTGTGCCTGGCCTGCTTCAACGGGCGCTACCCGGCCGGGGTGCCCGTGGAAGGGGAAAAACTGGCCTTGGAAATCCTCTAGGCCCTATTCCTAATCCCCACCCTAGCCAAGCCTGGAGGGTACTAGCCCCTCGAGGCCAGCCCCCGCTTCAGGAAAAACCCCGCCCCAAGGCCCAGGAGAAACCCCACCAGCAGGAAGATAAAGGCGAAAGCCCCGGTGGAAGCCAGGTGCCAGCCGAAGAACCAGTAGCTGCACACCGCATACCGCTCCACCTGCACCCGGACCAGCTCCGGCAGGTCGCGGCTGGAGGTGAAGTTGATGAGAATAATGGCCACAAGCAGGATAGCCAGGGTCAGGGCAAGCCCCCACTTCAAAATCGGGAAAACACTTCCTTTCATGTCCCAAGCTTACCAAAGGAAAGACCCTTTCCGGGGTACTTCCGCCTCCTCCTAAGGCCCCGGTTCCCGGTAAAGGTAACCTGGTAGCGCCCCGGTGCAGGGCCTATAATCGGCCTATGGTCAGGACCAGCTTACGGGACGAGGCCCTTTTTCAGCTCATCGCCCTGGAGGAAAAGCGCCAGCGGGAAGGCCTGGAGCTCATCGCCAGCGAGAACTTCGTCTCCGCCCAGGTGCGGGAGGCGGTGGGAAGCGTCCTCACCAACAAGTACGCGGAGGGCTACCCGGGTGCCCGCTACTACGGGGGATGCGAGATCATCGACCAGGTGGAAAGCCTGGCCATCGAGCGGGCCAAGGAGCTCTTCGGGGCCGCCTGGGCCAACGTCCAGCCCCACTCCGGCTCCCAGGCCAACATGGCGGTGTACATGGCCCTCATGGAACCGGGGGATACCCTCATGGGCATGGACCTGGCCGCGGGAGGCCACCTCACCCACGGCTCCAAGGTGAACTTCTCCGGGAAGCTCTACAAGGTGGTTTCCTACGGGGTCCGGCCCGACACCGAGCTCATCGACCTGGAGGAGGTGCGACGCCTGGCCCTCGAGCACCGGCCCAAAGTGATCATGGCGGGCGCCAGCGCCTACCCCCGCTTCTGGGACTTCAAGGCCTTCCGGGAGATCGCCGAGGAGGTGGGGGCCTACCTGGTGGTGGACATGGCCCACTTCGCCGGCCTGGTGGCGGCGGGGCTCCACCCCAACCCCCTCCCCCACGCCCACGTGGTCACCAGCACCACCCACAAGACCCTAAGGGGCCCGAGGGGTGGGCTCATCCTCTCCAACGACCCGGACCTGGGCAAGAAGATCGACAAGATCATCTTCCCGGGCATCCAGGGCGGGCCCCTGGAGCACGTGATCGCCGGCAAGGCGGTGGCCTTCTTTGAGGCCCTGCAGCCCGAGTTCAAGGAGTATAGCCGGCTGGTGGTGGAAAACGCCAAGCGCCTTGGCGAGGAGCTGGCCAAAAGGGGCTACCGCCTGGTCACGGGGGGAACCGACAACCACCTCTTCCTCCTGGACCTCCGCCCCAAGGGCCTGACCGGCAAGGAGGCGGAGGAGAAGCTGGATGCCGTGGGCATCACCGTGAACAAGAACGCCATCCCCTTTGACCCCAAGCCCCCCAGGGTCACCTCTGGGATCCGCATCGGCACCCCGGCCATCACCACCCGGGGCTTCACCCCGGAGGAGATGCCCCTGGTGGCGGAACTCATCGACCGGGCCCTCATGGAGGGGCCCTCGGAGGCCCTGCGGGAGGAGGTTAGGCGGCTCGCCCTCGCCCACCCCATGCCCTAGGGAAGCCTTAGAATGGAAGAAGATGCTCAAGCGCCTCGAGGTGCGTAACCTCGCCGTCATCCGCGAGGCTACCCTGGAGCTCGGGCCTGGGCTCAACGTCCTCACCGGGGAAACCGGGGCGGGGAAAAGCCTCCTGGTGGACGCTTTAGCCCTCCTCCTGGGGGCCAGGTCCGAGGGGCTTTTGGGGCCTTTTGGCGACAGCCTCCTGGTGACCGCCTTCTTCCAAGGTGAGGGCGAAGAGCACATCCTCTCCCGCCGCGTTGGGGGCCGCTCCACCCCCCGGATCGATGGGGAGGTGGTGAGCCTCAAAGAACTCCAAGAGGAGGCGGAAAGGTGGCTTTCCCTCCACGCCCAGCACACGGCCATCGCCCTCCTCTCCCCCAAAAGGCAACGGGAGCTTCTGGATGCCCTGCTGCCCCCGGGCCTCCTCCAGGAGTACGGGGAGGCCTACAGGAAGCATCAGGCCCTCCTTGCGGAAAAGCGCACCCTGGAGGAAGCCCTGAGGGCCAAGACCGAGCGGGAGGACCTCTTGCGCTTCCAGCTCAAGGAGATCCTGGAGGCAAGCCCCAGGCCTGGCGAGGACCAGGAGCTGGAGGCCGAGGCGCAAAAGCTTCGCCATCTGGAAGCCCTGAGGGAGCGCTCGGGAAAGGCCTACGCCCTCCTGGCGGAAGGAGGTGCCCTGGATCTTCTTCAGGCAGCCCTGCGGGAGCTAAGGGCGGGAAGCCGCTTTGACCCGGCCCTCGAGGCCCTGGCTAAGGACCTGGAGGCGACTTTGGAGGGAGGCCGGGCCGTGGCCCGGGAGCTGGAGGACTACCTGGAAAGCCTGGAAGGAGATCCCAGCCGCCTGGCCCAGCTGGAGGAGCGCCTTTCCCTTCTGGAAAGGCTTAAGCGCAAGTACGGCCCCACCCTGGAGGAGGTCCTGCGCTACCGGGAAAGGGCAGAGGAGGAGCTGAAGGCCCTGGAGGGAGGGGAAGAGCGGCTTTTGAAGCTGGAAAGGGCTTTAAGGGTGGCCTCGGAGGCCCTCTATAAAGCGGGGGAGCGCCTTTCCGAAGCCCGCCTCGAGGCGGCAAGGAAGCTGGAAAAGGAAATGGAGACGGAGCTTTCCGCCCTGGGTTTCCCGAAAGCCCGCTTCCAGGTGGAGCTCAAGCCCCTTCCCGAACCCGGACCCCAGGGCCTGGAGGAGGTCCTCTTCCGCTTCTCCGCCAACCCCCACCTTCCCCCCGCTCCCCTTTCCGCAGCCAGCGGCGGGGAGCTCTCCCGCATCGCCCTGGCTTTAGCCCTCCTCACCGGGGCCGAGGCCCCCACTGTGGTCTTCGACGAGGTGGACACCGGGGTGGGCGGGGAAACCGCCTGGAAGGTGGCGGAAAGGCTCGCCCAGCTGGGCCAGGCCCGGCAGGTCCTGGTGGTCACCCACCTGCCCCAGATCGCCGCCCGCGCAAAGAGGCACCTCAGGGTGGTGAAGGAGGGGGAAGAGGTGCGCATCGAGGTGCTGGAAGGGGAGAAGCGCATACGGGAGCTCGCCCGCCTCCTCTCCGGCCAGTACACCGAGGCCGCCTTGGCCCACGCCCGCCTCCTTCTGGAAGGAAACGGCCACCTTGCACAGGATTGGGTGGAGGCCCAGGAATGAATCCCCTCGAGGCTCCCTACCCCGTCTATCTTGTCCGGGAAACGGAGGTGGTGCGCAACTCCCTGGCCGAAGGCCTCCCCCTCCCCCAGGGGGACACCCTGGAGGTGGGGACGAAGACCTACCAGGTGGTGCGCCTGCCCGCCCCGGAGGGCACCTACCTGCTTCTCCTCGAGGTCAGCCATCTGGCCGTGCGGGCCAAGGCCTACCAAAGCCTCCTTCGGGTGCTGAAGGGGCTCATGCAGCACGAGGAGCCGGAAGGCCTTCTCAAGGACTTGATCCGCGAAGCCGTGGCGGTGGTGCCAGGAGCCGAAGCGGGCAGCATCCTCCTAAGGGAAGGAGCCTTCTTTTACCTGGTGGCCCAGGAAGGTTTCAGCGAGCGCCTGCTCATGGCCCGCACCTCCTTGGAGGAGGAGCTCTTCTGGTACGGCCTGGGAGTGGACAACTGGCAAAAGGGCCGGCCCCGGGTCCTCAAAGGGGAGGAGGTGCGGCACCTTTCCAGCCTGAGCACCGTGGAGGCCAGGCCCCTCTTCTTCGAGCACGGCCGCCTTCTGGAAATCCAGGCCACCTTGGGCCTGCCCATCGTCCTGGAGGGGGAGGTGCTGGCCACCATGAACCTGGATAGCTTCTCGGACCCCGAGGCCTTCGGCCCCCTTTCCCTGGAGCTGGCCCAGGCCTTCGCCTTGGAAGCCGCCCTCCTCCTCAAGGCCCTTAAGGAGCGCCAGGCCCTGCAGGAGGCCGCCCGCACCGATCCCCTCACCGGCTTGGGCAACCGCCGGGCCCTGGAGGAGGCCTTTCCCCTGCTCCTGCAGGAAGCCCGGACCCTGGGGGAGCCTTTGTCCCTGATCTACTGGGACCTCAACGGCCTTAAGGCCTTGAACGACCGGGAGGGCCATGCAGTGGGCGACCAGGCCCTGAAGAGCCTGGCCCAGGCCCTAAGAAACCTCTCCCGCCGCCGCGACGTGGCCTTCCGCATCGGCGGGGATGAGTTCGTGAGCCTCCACCTGGGCCTGAAGGCGGAGGAGATCCCCACCCTCATCGCCCGGCTTCAGGAGAACCTGCCCTACCAGGTGGCCGCAGGGGGGCTTCTGGTGGAGGGGGAGGACCTGGAGGCCCTCCTCAAGGAGGCCGACAAACGCATGTACCGGGCCAAGAGGGCTAGAAAAGGGCTTTAACCCCATCCGCCACGTACTGCACCGCCAAGGCCGCCAGGAGGATCCCCAAGACCCGGGTGACCACGTTCACCCCCGTGCGGCCCAGGGCCCGGCGCACCTGGGCCGA